>CAKZZO010000034.1 GCA_937885175.1 uncultured Treponema sp.
CGCCTTCCTTTCCCCCCACCGTCACACTAACCGTAGCATCCTTGCTGTTCGTGCCGTCGCTTACCCTTACTTTTACACTCACCGTTTTTGCAGTCAGGCTTGCATTGTTTGCAGTCAGGGTAAGACTTGCAGTAGCTTCACCAGTCTTAGAGGCAATCACGCCGTCAGCGTCAGTCACTTCCCATGCATAGGTTAGGGTGGGGTTTCCCGTGCTCGTCGCAGTCGCCGTGAGTGCAATTGTGCCGTCCGCGGCAATACTTACGGCATTATCTGCCAGGCCGGTACCGCTGATTGTTACTCCGGTCACCTCGTCCTTTACTTCCACACCATGGGCAGAAACGGTGACGGTCTTGGTAGCTTCTTGTTTTGTCTCGCCGTAGGTGGCAGTCACCTTTACCGTCACTGTCTTTGCATTTGCCGTGTCAGCATTATTAAAGGAAAGGGTCAGTTCCGCAGTCGCCTCACCAGACTTTGCAGTCACCACGCCATCATCGGCAGTCACCGCCCATGCATAGGTCACTTCTGGAGAGCCAGTCACATCGGCTGTAGCGGTGTACTTTACGTCAGCCGAATTGTACTGAACACTTTCCGAACCGCTTATGGTCACGCCGTTCAGAGCAGTGCTTTCTTCCGTCTTTTCGGCCACAAATTTCGTCACGCTGCCAACGGTAATTGCACCATTGTTCGCCACCGTTACGGGAATCGTTGCATTTGTATATCCTGAGGCAGTTGCTGTAACAGTCGCCGTGCCTTCCTTTACGGACGTAATTTTCACCGCACCGTCTGCTACTTCCGCCTTCGCAATTTCCTCGTCAGAAGATGAAGCACCACTTGCCGATGCTCCCAATTCATCCACAGAAACAACCTTTACCTGTGAAGTAAAACTCGGTTCCGGGTCGTCATCATCGTTTCCACAAGAGGTAAATACCCCCCCCCAAGCAAGCATCGCCATCGCACCAAGCGAGGCAAGCACTCTATTGAATTTTTTCATAACACTTTTACTCCTTTTTTTGAGGGGGAAAGCCTTCCCCTCGCTCCAGCCCGCCCGCCTGCCTCTAGCAGACAAGCGGTCTTACGCTACCCCTTCGCCTAGGGGCAAACTTTTTTTCTGCTTTTCAGCCCCTAAAACCCCAGTCCTCAGACCGTGATTTAAGCGCACACACAAATGCAGACGCACCCCGCCTCACCCCACATTTCTGCGGGGCAGCGGAAAACGCCTTAGATTAAAATGATTGAGAATTAGTCAGTATATTCAATTTTCAGGCTGAACAGATATCCGCCTTGTGATGCAGCACCGAGAATGTATGTTCCTGCTGGAACACTGGCAAAAGTAAGGGTTGCAGGCGTTGTATCCTGATCTTGCGCCAGTTTAATTTCTTGTGATGCAACTGCGGGTGTGCCGGTACTTGTAATATCACTTCCGCTTGCAGCCTTCAAAACCCACTGACCAGCTGTCTGCCCCTGCTTGGTCAATGCTTCAATCGTAATTTTTGCAGCCTTTGCAAGCGTTAATTGTAAACCATATTCTTCACCAGAAGTTTTATTTGCTGATGTAGATGTCATTTTAACAACAGAGCGCAAGGGAGAGTCTTTTTCCAGTGCCTGAATTGACTTGCCAGATTTCGAAGCCATGATGGTAACGGTATCATCAAGTTTTGCCGTTGTGCCGTCAACTTTTCCAAGTTTTGCCGCTGCTGAAAGGTCTAACTCGTAGTTACCATCTCCACTCGGTGTGAGTGTGGGATCAGGCGTTGTGGCGGCTGTAATCGTGTATGCAACCGTTCCTGTTTTTTCAATCGCCTTGCCGGAATTAAGTGCTTCTGCGGGCAGGCTCACCTTAACAGTGAGGTTTCCCGTCTTATCCGCTGTAACGGTTTTTGCCGTAAGACCTACGGTAATGGTTGCCACAGTGGCTCCGTTAGTCAAGGCTTCTTGAAGAGTAATCGTACCTACGGTAAAATCATCAGATGTAACCGTCACACAGCTTGCGGGAAAATCCGCTACTGCCAATGCTTTAAATGAATCGTCAGCGAGTGTCCCTTTTACCGTTGCGGTAACTGTTTTGCCGCTTTCTACAGTAATGGCAGCGCCAGAAACGGTGAGAGATGGCGTTTTTGTTTCATCGTCATCATTAGAACAGGAGGCTAGAAATACCCCCCCATGTCAAAAGAAGTGCTGACAGTACGCCCGTCAGCACCTTGCTAAACTTTTTCATAACAGTTCCTCCTTACTTGAACTCTTTATGATTTTTAATGTGCGCAACTTTACTATATGACAAATACGCTGAACTAAGCAAACGAGTTTTTGGACTATTACGACTTTTAGCGGAGAAAGAGAGGCACATTAACGGCTCTGCATGATGATTTCATAAGAATTCTGCACTTTTTCAAACTGTTCGCGGTCGCCACCCTGGCTGTCGGGGTGGTAGGCGGCGGCAAGACGGCGGTGGGCAGCCTTCACTTGGTCAAGAGAAGCGTTTTCAGAAAGCCCCAGGATTTTGTAGGCGGCCGCCACCTGGTCGCTTGTCAGGGTGTAGTCAAAAAAAATGGAAAGATATGCAGAAGGCTTTTCTCCCTGTCGCCTTGCATCCCATTGCAGTTCAAGGGTCTGCAAATACTGCAAGGTCATTCTTAGGAGCGGCTCTGTATTTTCTTTTGATTTAAGGAGCGTGGCGGCAAGGCATTCAGCCATAAAGTCACCGTTTATTTCATCGGGATTTCCCGCTCCCCTGCACAAAGTCTGCCAGTCCGCCTGATACGCTTGCCCAAAATAGCGTTTTGCCTGCAAGGCGGCCGTCTCCGCATCCCCAGAAGAATAGACTCCCAGAGCACACAGGTACAAGGCACCGGGAAAAGGCTCCTGCACACCCTCCCCCCTTCCTCCATTTTCCACGGTACGGCGTATTCCCTTTTCTTCCAGAATGCGGTTGGCAACCAGCTGCACAAAAATACCGCTTCCCAGTCCTGCCAAAAATCCGCCTATACCGCCCACACAACCAATCAGCGTGCACAGCACTAAAATCTTATGACTACGGACAAAGTTCTTTCCCCAGCGGAACCTTTTTTCCATAAAGTCAGGCAGATTCATTGCTATTTCCCTGAACGGCGGGCAAGGAAGAAGACAGAAACAAGAAAAAAGAGCACGATGTAAGTCACAATTGCAGAAAGCACGGTCATCTGACTGGAAAATCCCACCAGTGCATAGCAGAGGATTTCGCTCACATACATGCAGATTTCAAGCACGAGGTAAAGCACAAAACTACAGATGGGAAAACTCAAAATCCACACGAACTTAAAGAGTTGGTTGTTCTTCAGGCGGTAATTCCATGCAAAGGAGGCAAAGACAATCATCAGAATCAAAAGCAAGAGGGGATAGGTAAGCCGCTGGATAAGGACTGCCTGAAACACTTCCGCCGAATAGCCAAAACTCACCGCCCTGTCCACCATTTTTATCAGGCTCAAAAGATTCATGCTTTTTGGCCCCACCACGGCATCACAGGCAAGGTTAAAGTCAGCAAAGGGCATGGCAAGCAGCAGGGCAGTTTCTTCTTCCCGCTCATCCAGAGGAATGTCTGCCGCATAGGTAAAAACCGGGTCATTCCTCATACGGCTGTTTTCCCGTGCCACCGAACGCAAAATCACATAGGGAACGCTCTTAAAGGATTCCTGAATGTCGTACTGGGCGGCAGTGGTCGGGTCAAAAATGGAAATTGGCTCGGCAACCATTTTGGCATAGGGAGTCTTTACCGAGCGGATAAATCGGCCGTCTCTTCCATAAGAATACATGGAAAAATCACGCAGATACTGAATCATCCTGCCCGAATTGGAAACCATGGTAATGCCCTTTATGTAGACCAAATCCTTTGCGCCGTCTGCATGGGTAATGGTAAAATACACGTTCTGGGAAGACTCAAACAACTGGAGGTGCAGGGTCTCGTCAATAAAGAAGGACTCCTGAGAAAGACGTTGCCGCGCAATCTCATAATAATTCTTTACGTCGGGGTCAACAAAAATGCCGCCTTCGTTGTAGAGTTCCTGAAATTCGTAGTAGGCTTCCAGATTGTCGCCATTCATCAGATAGAAGTAGGCTTTTTTCTTCCGCTCAAACAGTTTTTTTGCCGTCTGGTCAGCAATGGGGGCAGAATCAGCCAGCCGATTCCATGCCTCGGCAGCCATACGACGGGCATCCAGCAGATTTACGTCAGTCTCCTTGCCCGAAGTAACCGCCAGCTGGGCAAAATAATGGGCATCAAACCAGCGTTCTTCGGCAAAAGCCTTCTTTGATTTTTCCAGCAGCGTGGTAACCGTCTCATTCTGCAATTCCTGCCAGCGGGAAGTATCTTCACTTTTTGGCTCGCGGGATTGGGGACGGGCCCGCATACTGTGCAGGCTTCGTTCAGAATCATCTATCAACCTTTGCGCATCCTCATTACCGGGAGAAAGACGCAGAGCCTGCCGTCCGTATTCGTGGGCAAGGTAGTAGTTCTTAATCACGTAGCAGTAGCGTCCGCTAATCAGGTACTCGTTCAAAAGCCTGGGGGCAGACTCCGCCAGCCGCTGGTGGGCTTTGATTGCAGGCACAAAAATTTCCGTGCTCAGCGTAAGGATAAAGACCATGCCCAGCGAGGTTAGCATGACCATCTTAAAGTGGCGGAAAATCGCGGGAGAAAACCGCTCCTTTGCGCTTCCCGTGTTCTGACCAAAATAAATGGAAAGCAGCATCAAAAAGGCACTGCCAAAGAGCGCGGGCAATACACGGAGAAAATAGAGCATTCCCCGCAGGAAGATATAGGAAGCACGCTGAGCGTCAAGCACAATGGGCATGTCCACGGCAAAAACAGAAATTCCCATGCAGATAAGGAAGGCGGTCATAACGTAGGCAAAAAGGGAAATAAAGACTTTTTTCATGCTTCATCCTCTTCTGCAAAAAAAGTGATGTTTTCCTTGCTGCTGTTGATTTTCTTGCAGACAAGACCAAGCACAAAATAGAAGACTGCAAAGCCGATATTCACAAACAGGGCAAGCGGCTCTCTAATTCTCGCCACTCCGCTAAGCAAGTCTGGAAGATAGTAATCCAAACTAAGGAAGAAGTCAGCACAGGCAAGGGAAATGTCAGAAAGAATTTTATGGGAATAAATCATGGCGTTTATGGTGAATACAAGCAGGGATGATGTCATCACCACGCTGGCATTCAAAAAACGCCAGCTGTTCACGTTGCGTATAAAGATGACGGAAAACAAGGCCAGCCCTATGGAAGCAAATGCAATCCAGGAAATCAGCCCCGATGACCATGATGCACGGGCAGCCTTTTGCAGGACTTTGTATGCATTTACCGGCTTTCGCACCACAGGCGGCATGACTGTTGCATTTGCAAAAATAGTGTCCGTATAGCCGTTTGCAGGCCTTACCGTTGCTGCGGTAGAAAAGGTATAGAGTTCACCCGCCTTTCCACGCAGTCCCGTCAGGTCAATTAAAGCCCCCTCACCGTACACCGCCCTGTCTTTTTGGGAAGTGCGGAATGTGCGGGAATAAAAATACACGTTTCCCGCATACTCACGAAAATATCCGCTAGACAAATCTTCAGCCACTGGTGCCTCATAGGGTTCCGCTTCATAGGCAAAGGCTCCCATAATGTCCAGCGGCAAAAAGACTGCCCAAGTCAGCAGGCAAAGGCCGGCATAGGTAAGGTAGAGGGGTAGCCGTCTGGCAGGATGACGGATAATGTAGAGTGCCAGAACCATCAGGGAAAGGACGCAGACAAAGGGAACGATATCAAAAAGAGCCCTGAAGAAAAAATCAGCGGAAAAAAAACGAACGTCACTTCCGGCCACAAGAATGGAAAGGTCATAGGTCAGCATGACAAAAACAGTCGCCGCCAGTGTTGCCCCAATGCATAAAGCCAGAAATAGAACTGTCAACTTTACTGGATACTTCATTGTATATAGAATATCACGAAAAACTGCTAAAAACAACCTAATTATGCTCAAAGATAGCACAAGTTATCCACAGGCTTTGCACAGAAAAAGTCTGTCAATACTTTTTCCGATTTTTTTTATAAAAAATTTCATTCCACGGCATATCTAACATTCGTTAGTTAAAATCGACCTATTTTCTTATATTACAAAGAGTTAGGTAACAATTGATAAAATCATGGGGCAAAAGTCCGTTAATTCATTACAATATCAACAGATAGATATGCGGTATTTTTTTCCATCTAAATGATTATGCAAAAGTTTTCCACAGTTTTTACACACAGCAAGAAAAAAAGCCGGCTTCCACAAGAGAAACCGGCTGCAACATGAAGATTAAAAATTCCTTATCCCAGAAAAACCTGACCCTGCTGGTCAATTGCAAGGATTGACTTACATTCTGAACAGCGGAAGCGACCTGCCTTTGTAGCTTTAAGACGCTTTGAGCAGACCGGGCAGCCAAAAATCTTTGGAAAAGGACTGTCGTCCACAGGAGCACCGGACTTAAAGAAACTGATTGAATCACCAATGTTGTCTTTGATATTGAAGAACTGGGAAAATCCCAAAAGCTGAAAGACTTCATAGACCTTTGGTTGAATCTCCAGCAGAACGATGTCGCCTCCCTTGGGCTTAACCATCTTTAAGAATGCAGTAAATGAACCAATGCCTGTAGAAGACACATAGTTGAGCGATGAACAGTTGAAAATCAAATTGACATAACCGCTGTCCACCACTTTCTGAATCCGTTTCTGGAAGAAACTGGAGTTGTAGGTATCAATATATCCATTCAAATACACGATAAGTCCCTTGTCCACATCAGGAATCTTATCAAGGGAAATTTTCAGACTGTCATCCCGTTCATCGTTAAAGCCGGGAACCAAATCGTTATTGTTAGCCATACTACTCCTACCGTAATGCAGTATATTCAGTATACCTTAAAAGCCGTACATTGTCAAACTCATTGCGGGCAAGTCTCAGAAAAAATCAGAAAAGAGATGGATTCCAGCCCTTGTCCACGGGAAGCAGTACGCCGTTAAGGCTGTCATTTTGCAGGAGGAAAAAAGCCGCAGCGGCAAGGTTTTCTTTTGCAAGCAGTTTTCCGTCAGGCATTTTTTTTGCAAGCAGGTCAGCATCTTTGGTGTACTCAGTGAGCGTACAGCCGGGAAGAATTGCGTTGCAGGTTACTCCCTCTCCTCCGTGCAGGGTGGCCACAGAATGAACCACTACATTCAGAGCGGATTTTGCCCCCGCATAGGCCACATTCGTCCTAAAGACCTTGCGCCGCTCCGTAGCCGTGCCGCCAAAAAGCAAAATCCTGCCCCACTTTTTTTTGCACATGGCAGGAAGTGCCGCACTCACCAAGCATCCCGGCAGGGCATAGTCAAAAAGGGCAAGGGTCTGCCAGTCCATCACGCCTGTTTCTTCCAGCGGCTTTTGCACAAAGGGGCCATAGCAGACGCAGAGAATATCGCAGGATTTTGCGCAGTGCACAAGGGGCGTGTCCTCCAGGGCAGAAAAATTCTCCACTGCAAGCGGCTGCACAAAGGAGGTTGAGGCAGGAGAAAGGGCACGAATCTTTTTCATAAGGGCATGGCATTTTTCGCTTTCATGGCCGGCATGAACAATTACCTCCGCCCCATTTTCTGCCAGAAGCAGAGAAAGAGCCGCACCAATGCCTCCAGAGCCGCCTACAAGCAAAGCCTTTTTTCCCGCAAACACTTTCATTCCTCATATTATAGCGTAAATCCGCAAAAAGAAGTAGACTGCTTGGTATGAATCTGCAAAAAATCGTTATAGTTTTAGTGCACCCCGATGAAAGCCGCAACGTGGGTGCCGTCTGCCGCGCCATGGCAAACAATGGCATCAGCAGACTTCGCATTGTAGGAAAGCGAGAAGATTTTGATGATGAGCGCGTGCGCATTCTGGCAATTCATGCGGCAAGCATTTGGGAAGACGCCCAGTTTTTTGAAAGCGTCACCGCCGCCACCGCAGACTGTGTGTTTGCAGCGGGCACAACCCGTCGCCGTGGAAAAAAGCGCAAGGGTAAGCTCCTGCTCCCCGAAGAATTTGCAGATTTGGCATCTCAGGCAACGGGCACAAAGGCAGAGGAAGGCGGAAACATTGCGGCGGTCTTTGGAAACGAGCGCACTGGCCTTACTGATGAAGAACTCCTGGAATGTACCATGGGAGTTACCATTCCGTCCTGTCCGGACTTTGCCTCCCTCAACCTGTCTCATGCAGTACAGATAATCTGCTACCACCTCTTCCGCAATCAGGACAAAACATCTCCGGGCTACACGCCCCTCACACTCTCCCGCATAGACGAAACAGTAAGAATCATCACCGACAACCTGCAAAAAATCGGCTTTTTCAGCCTGAACGGCCGGCCAGACATGGAACGCTTCTGGCGCATGCTGCTTTCCCGGGCGGCAATGAGCGAAGGAGAGGCCGCCTATCTGGAAAAAATCTTTGACAAAGCCGCCGGTCTCTCCCAGCGCAAACGGGCAGAAGCCTGCGAATCACAAGCAGCCGACTAGTTCAGCAGGATATGAGAACCGTCAATCAAGTCGCCCTGGCAGATTGTCCTTGCGTGTGCCAGACAGTTTTGCAATTGCCTTACATTTCCCGGCCAGTTGAGGGTAGAAAGCAAATCCTCTGCGCTGGCAGAAAGACTTTTTCCAAAGGGGCACAAAAAACTGCGGGCAAGGGGCAGAATATCTTCTTTTCTTTCCCTAAGGGGCGGAATATAAATGCAAAAGTGGGAAATGCGGTAATACAAATCCGCCCTGAATTCATTGCGGGCAATCTTTGCCTTTAGGTTTGCATTGGTTGCAAAAAGAAGCCGTGCGTCACTATGATGTACTTCGCTACCACCAAGTCGCTCAAAAGTTCCAGACTCAATGACATGAAGGAGTTTTGCCTGCAAGTCTTTTTTCAAGTCTCCTATTTCATCAAGAAAAAGACTGCTGCCGTGTGCCCGTTCAAAATATCCCGCGCGGCTTACCGCATCAGTGAATGCGCCCCGCACCGTTCCAAACAAATCCGCCTCAGCCAGCGTCTCAGGAATCGCCGCCATATTCACTTCCTCCATTTTCCTTGCACGGCGGGAAGAAAGCCTGTGAATCAGGCGGGCGGTCACTCCTTTTCCCGTACCCGTTTCCCCAGTAATCAGCACTGGCAGGCTTGTCCGTGCGGCTTGCAGAATCTGCTCCCGTATTCTTTCCGCCACAGGGGAGGAGCCTGCAAATTCAGCAAGCCCTTCTTTTTCTTGTTCAGAAAGGAGAGGCGGAAGATGCCTCTGGTCATTAATCAAAAGGGGAATGTCCTGCGGAAAAGCCACATAGGGAAGCAAGGCATTCTTGAGGTGCCGGCCGATTGCATCCGTAACAACATAGAGTTTATATCGGGCAAGGTTTGAAATATGTTCTGGAAAGAGAAAAAGCTGGGGAGAAAGCAACTCGTCAATCAAGATACCGTCAGGCAATGTGTGCAGCAGGACAGCAGACAACTCGCTCACATCTGTACAAAAGACGACTTTGCAGGCTGAAGAAAAGAGACGGCGAAAACCGTCAATCAAACGGTGATTTGGCGAGACCAGAATAAAACTTTTTTGCATTAGCCTTTCGGCTGAACGTCTTTCCTAAAAAGCCTGTACCACACTAACAGTATAGCATATTTAAAGAAAGGGAAAAGCAAAAAGAGTTTTAGGGGATTATGCAGGATTTCTGGCCAGATTTCGCGGCCTTTTTCAAAGGTCTTTTCGCTTACGCGCTTAATGCGGTCGGAAAAAATGCCGAGGGCGTCACGATAGTACAGGAAAATACTGTTTGAAAAACTGTTGCGTCGGTGGTATGACCAAAGATTTTTTTCGCGGATGCCGTCACTTACCAGTGCAAGGGAGGGAGAAGATTTATAGATTGCCTGCACGATGTCGGACTCCATGGACTTTGCATAATAGCCGGTAAAGCGTCCTACAATCTGCAAGTTGGGAAAAGTCTGGCGCACATTCCGTTCTGCCTGTCCCAGATTCTTCAAGCGTCCGCCCAAAAGATAGAGGGATTTATAATGCTGATCCAAAACACTCAAAATACTGATGGTCGCCGTAAAGGGATTATAGCGGACGGGAATATTTTTTTTGAGGAAGCGGGCACCAGAAAGAATGCTCTTTGAGATGGGCAGCACCAAATCTGCTTCCTTTATGCATTGCCCAAAGTCACTCCGCTTGCTGCGAGCCTTCAGCAAATCCCAGACAGAAAGAAAAACAATCTGCTTTGTACCCGGGCGTGCCAGAATCTCCAGAATCTCCGCCTCCAATTGCTCTGGACGGCAAATATCTACAGAGACTCCCAACAATTCTATTCTTTGCATTGCCATATTCCACGCTCCGTAATTGCGTTCTGCAAGGCGGCAATGCCATACAGGGCTGCCGTTTCGCACCGCAAAATATTCGTCTTAAAATGCACCGGCACAAAACCGCCCTGACGCAAGAGGGCAATTTCCTCCGGGCTGATGCCGCCTTCCGCACCCACCGCCAATGCGGCGCAGCGGATTTCCTTTTTGCAGACCGCCCTATGCAGGGTTTCCGTGTCTTCCCTGCGCTCATAGAGTACGGCGGCAAAAGTCTCCTCCACAGAAGCGCACTGCTCCCGCCACAAGGAAATGGCCTGCTCCAGGGGCATGGCATCCAGAATGTGCGTATCCGTGGCAGAACCGCTTTGCTGGCGGGCTTCCCTTATAATCCGCAAAAGCCGGTCACTCTTAAAGTTTTTTTCACTGCCGCCTGCCTGAGAGTAGGCTCCCAAAACCGGAACTATCGTACTCACACCACATTCGGTTGCCTGCCTCACAATCGTGTCCATTTTTGCGCCTTTCGCCACAAACTGAAAGAGCCATATGTCCAAATCGGCAACGTCCTGAGGCTGCTTTTTGCCAACAAAAGTGTCCGCGCAGACTTGCAGTACAATGGCGCGCTCGCTTTCGTTTACCTGACACACTGTCGTGTTCTGCAAGCCTCCGTCAGGCAGGCGCACCTGCAGCATGTCGCCAACCACAAGGCGCAGAACCTGCCTCATGTAGCGGTAGTCTTTGCCACGTATGGTAAGCAGGCCTTTTCGGTCGGGTGCGCAATCGCTTACGTACTGGCGCATTATTTTTTTGTGGAGGCAACCTTGTCTTCGGCTGTCTTCTGGGCTTCGGCTTCCTGCTGCAATTCTTTAAGCGTCTTGGTGTTCTTTACCAGAGTGGCAAAATTTTCCTTTGCAAGAATATCCAGCGCAGCATTCAGCTGAATGTCGTAATCCAAATCATAGAGAGGAGCCGGTTTTGTGCGGTTGACCTGATTGCGGGTAAGCCTGCGGAAAGTGCGCTCGTCAATATGGGGATACTTTTTAGTCAGCGTCTTTGCAAACGCCACAATATCCGCTTCCGTCATGTTGGCATGGGCATCCACGTATTTTGCCACGTCATCGTTTTTGATGAATTCGGCATATTCTTTTTCGCCTTCCTCACCCAGTTCAGGAAAAAGCACTTCCCTATCCGGCGGAATACCGATTTTGTCGATGTTCGTGTCGCTGGGAGTATAGTAGCGGGCCATAGTCATCTTAATGCCGTCGGTGGCAGAAAGCGGAAGCACCTGCTGCACAGAGCCTTTTCCGTAGGTGCGCTGCCCCACAAGGTATGCAAGGTGATTATCTTTGAGAGCCCCTGAAAGGATTTCTGACGCACTGGCAGAACCCTTGTTAATAAGCACAATAATGGGAAGCCCTTTAAAAGTGGTCTTTTTGGGACTTGCCGTAAAGACTGAGTTTTCATAGGCAATGCGGCTCTTGGTGCTCACGATAGGACCTTCGTCGATAAATTTATCAGCCACATCGGCAACGCTGGTAATAAGTCCGCCGGGATTGTTGCGCAAGTCAATAATCAGGGCAGAAACAGTATCCTTAAAGGAATCCAAGGCTTCCTGTACGCGCTCAGCTGTATTCGGCGTAAATTCAATGATTCTGATGTAGCCGTATCTGTTGGTCACGGAAGGCTCAATCATGCCGTATTTTACCGTGGGAACTTCAATATAATCACGCACAAGCGTCACGGGAAATTCCATGTTCTTTCCACGGCGAATCAAAAGGTCTACTTTTTCACCCACTTTGCCCCGCAACTTGCCCAGCACTTCTTCCATGGTGATTTCAGAAGTATCAGTACCGTCTACGGATATAATCAAGTCACCTGTCTGAATACCCGCCCTGAATCCGGGAGTATCTTCGATGGGAGAAGCAACCTCCACGTAGGCCGGCTTGTCAGGAGTAGACTCATAGGGCTTGGAAATGGAAAGCCCCACACCGCCGAATTTTCCTTCAGTAGTATCAGTAAGATTGCGCATGGTACTCGTGTCTAGATAAAGCGTATAGGGGTCATTCAAGGACTCCAGCATGCCTTTGAGCGCACCCCGATACAGCACGGCAGGGTCAACCTCGTCAACATAGTTTTTCTGTACGAAATCAAAAATTCCATACATCATTTCCATATATTGACGGGATTCTCGCGCAGCATTATTCGCGCTGGTGGCAGAAGATTCTGCAAAACACTGGGAGGCAAAAACAGACAGTAGAACAAAAGTAAAGATTGAAACTATTTTTCGGTAAACGGAATTCATAACACTTGTACCCTTTTTTCTATTTTATGGTTCTGCACTCATTTGGTCAATTGCACGTAGTGCAATGCTGTGATATAATGGTGGAAAGAGGTAGCGTAATGGAACAAGAGGTTGTTGTTACTCAAAACACAAATATACAACGCGCTGTAGATGAATTATGCGGCAAACTCAAGCGTCGCCCGGGCGAATATGATGCCGTTATCTTTATGGCGGCAATTTCATATGATTTTGCAGAACTTTCCCAAGAGATAAAAAACCGTTTTACCGACTGCGAAGTTATCGGAACCAGTACTGCCGGTGAGATTTCACCTCAGGGCTTCTTACATGACACTATCGTACTCACCACCATGTATTCTCCTGAATCAAAAGTAAGGGGCGTTCTGGTAGAAAACGGCAGCAAGTACCCGGTGGGAAGCAAACATGACATTGAGGCTGCCCTGCAATACTGTGGCATTCAGTGCGGAAACCCCATGTCGGGCAGAAACGCATTTGCCATTGCCTTTATCAACGGAGTCTACAACGCAGAAGAAACAATTCTTTCCAATTTTTATGCGATAATCAAGAACGACAATTTTCCGCTGGCTGGAGGCACGGCAGGCTTTACCGGCAACGAGGCAAAAACCTTTGTCAGCTACAACGGAAAGACGACTCAGGACGGCGCGGTCATGCTCTTCGTCAAGACAAGCTGCAAATTTGACATCCGTCAGGAAGACATTTTTAACCCGACAGGAAAGAGAATGCTCGTTACGGCATCCGACCCAATCAACCGCACCATCACATCTTTGGACGGAAAGCCTGCGCAGACAGTCTACGCGCAAAAACTGGGCGTTTCGGAAGCAGATGCAGCCGGCATAACCTTTGAAAATCCCTTCGGACGCTATCTGAACGGCGCGCTTCATGTCGCAGCCCTTTCAGGCTTTACGCCAGACAAGAAAATCGGACTCTTTGCCCGCGTCGTTCCCAACTCTACGCTGGAAATGATGCACATTGGCGACCCCAAGCAAAAGGCAGACGAAACCTGTGCAGGCATCAAAAAAGCCATTCCCAATCCAAAGTTCACCCTTCTGATGACCTGCATTACCCGCACTATGGCCTTTGACCGCATGAAAATCGGCAGCGACATCATCAGAAAGTACAACAATACCTTCCCCACATTCTGCGGATTCTCCTGTTACGGAGAGCAGATTGGGCGCATTCATTGTAATCAGACCCTTGTGTCAGTGGTTGTGGGAGACTAGCATATGGAATCAGCAAAACTTATCGAAAACGGACTCAACCTTGCAAACACGCTCATCGCATACCTTGCCAAAGATGCGGTAGGCGGCGAATTCCTGAACAACTACCTGAGCGAGCAGTCGGCACAGGCAGAAGGAGCAGACAGGCAGCGAGAAGCCCTGAACCGCCTGATTGAAACCTCTACGAACATGCAGCAGGCTACAAGCCAGATGTCTGGTCGTGCGGAAAAAAACATTGAGCGCCTGAGCGGCATTTATTCCGCCATTTCTGACCTGCGGGAAGCGGCAAACAAAATAGAAGAAGACCACAAAAAATACACCGAGCAGTTCCAGAAACTCATTGAGCAGACCACGGAAATCAAGCGGCAGATTGACGACATCTCCGAAATTTCCGAACGCACCAACCTGCTTTCATTCAACGCATCCATTGAAGCGGCACATGCGGGCACACTGGGAGCCGGTTTCCGCATCATTGCAAACGAGGTCAAATCCCTTTCAGAAAACACCCAGCGTTCCACCGAAAAAATCATGGAGAATATGGAAAAACTTGCGGCATCAATCACGGCATTGGAGCGCGACACAAAGAGCAATGCCAGTGCCCTGCAGAATCTGGCACAGGCAACCGACAACACGCTGGAACACTTTGACAGTGTGCGTAAACTGAACGCTGCCAACAACAACGACGTGGAGCAAATCAGTTCCGCTATTTCCGGCAACATGAAAGACATGGACACAATCATCCAGAACATCCAGCATGCCGAGGAATTAAACAAAAAAAGCATCGCACTCTTTGCGGACAGTGCCTCAAAGAACGAAATGCTCTTTAACGACTTGTATTCCTTTGTCTACGAAATCAAGGCGGTCTTTGAAGACCTGCAAAAAGCAGAGGAATAACAAGGCTTGATTTCCTTATAAGGCTGTGCTTTACTGCACGGCCTTTTTCTTTTTGTCCAGAAGATAACTTACCAGCAGTACGCCAAGACCGCCCAAAATCATCAGGAAGCAGAGAATCTGACCCGTGGAGATATTGAGCAATGAGGTGTTCAGATAAATCGGTGCATTGGAATCCCTGGCGATGCGGTAACCGATGTCTGCGTCAGGCTCGCGGAAGTATTCGATAAAAAAGCGCACGATGCCGTACCCCAGGGTGTAGAGACCTCCAGAGAATCCGTCAAAGGGCTTTTTTTTGTGCAAAATCCAGATGATGCTAAAGAGCACAATACCTTCAAAAAAAGCCTCATACAACTGGCTGGGATGACGGGGCAAATTAATCAGTCCACCTGCGGCAATATCCATGCCGCATTTTTCTGCAAATTCACGCACCCAGCTAATCGAAAGTGAAAAGCGTTCTGCACCGGGAAATACCATGCCCCAGGAAACCGTAGTAATTCTTCCATACAATTCCCCGTTCATAAAATTGCCGAGGCGACCAAAGGTATAGCCCAGGGGAATTGCCGTGCACATTGCGTCAATCCATTTCATGTAGGGACGCTTGTTCCGCCAGCACCAGAAAATCATGCCCAAAAGCCCGCCGATAAAGCCACCGTGGTAACTCATGCCTGCAAGCCCGGTAAAGCGTCCGCTTTTGTCAAAAGGCCAGAAGATGAGCCAGGGATGAGTCCAGTAATTGATTGAGTGGGAATTAGCGGGGTCATACTGATTGTAGACCAGCGTAGAAAAAATACGCGCGCCCAAAAGAAGTCCGATGATGCCCGTGGCGATAAAGCCAAACACATCGTCCTCGCTTGCCTTGCGGTCAAGGCTGTCCAGCGCGCCTTCTTTGAGCAGTTGTTTTAGGATAAAAAATGCCGTGGCAAAGGCACAGATGTACATAAGCCCGTACCAGCGGACAAGTCCCAGCACCGGAACATTGGGAAAAATCTCCGGATGAATCCATGAAGGATAATTGATATATAACAGATTCATGTCTTACACCTTAAAGCCCTGATTTGCGGCCTTAACGATTTTTGATTTTAAGAGCACATTTTCATTGCGCAACTGATTCAGCTCAAACTGCTGCGTCTTGATGATTTCCGCAAGTTCACCAGTAGAAAGCGCGCCCGTTCCGATTAAGTCTTCCACATAGGACATCTTTGCGCTAAAGTCATCCGTTGCCTCTTCCTGAGCAATCTCAAAGGAAGTGTCCGTTGCAGCGGCAAAATCAGTAAATGCCACCGTCTCACTCTGGAGGATTTTTTCTGCAATACGGAAAATCGCCTGAGAAAGCACGGAATTGGGCTTGTAGGAAATGACTGGAAGCCGTGAGGAAAGAGCCCTGTCCTGCAGGGAGTCGCGGTACATAACGCCCAAATGCTCCACGTCCAGGCCAAGATACTGCTGGCAGGAACGACGGATTTTTAACGCCTTATCCGCATCCTTGGGGTCATCAATCATATTCAGCACCAGACGGGGATGGAACTGGGAAAGACGTTCCTTAAAGACCGCCGTATTTTTGGGGTCAATTTCGTCCAGCGTTTCAATCAACTTGGGAATGTATAATTTTTTGAGCGAGGCGGCATCCGTCTTGAGCTTTTCAAGATACTGGGCTGCCTTGCTGGCCTTTTTGAATGAGGCGCTCATCAGGCGGAAGACAGCATTTTTTAGAAAGAGATAGCCGTTCAGCGTTGCCGTAACCGTGGGGGCCGTTACAATAATTCCCTGGGGAGAAAGCAGGAAGAGGTCAAGAATGGTCAAGTGCGTGCCTGCACCCAAATCAAGAATCAGATAGTCCGCATCCAAGGACTGAAATTTCTTGATGAGCGTATTCTTCTGAAAAATCTTGAGGGAACTCAGCCCCGGAACTTCG
The DNA here is from genome assembly GCA_937885175.1 of uncultured Treponema sp. GTDB lineage: Bacteria > Spirochaetota > Spirochaetia > Treponematales > Treponemataceae > Treponema_D. The sequence continues at coordinate 16,659 of CAKZZO010000034.1, forward strand.
GAGTCACCCGCAATAAAGCGCAGGTTCTCGTATTCCGTATCTGCGATGATGTCTTCAAATTTATTCTCACCGGTAATAAAAGTGCCGATACCCGCCTTTGGGGAAGACTGACCGAGTACAAGATGGAGGTTTGAGGCACCCAAATCCAAATCCGCAAGGATTACTTTTTTTCCTGCCTGGCCGAGTGCAATGGAAAGATTTGCGGACAAAAGACTTTTGCCGACCCCACCCTTTCCGCTAGCAATAGGAATTATCTGCATAGCGATATTATAGCACAGATTTATTTTTCTTTACAACCTCGGATTTATTCAGTATCTTTAAAATGAGGTATTTTGATATGGCAAGTGACGAAAATTGTACACACAACTGCTCTACATGCGGTTCAAACTGCAAGTCAAAGGATTTGCGCGCTCAGTTACGGAAAGGCAGCTGCGTTAAAAAAGTTATCGGTATTGTAAGCGGCAAAGGCGGCGTAGGAAAATCACTGGTCACCTCATTGCTGGCAGCAAAACTCAGCAAACTGGGACACAAAACAGCAATCATGGATGCCGACATCACCGGCCCTTCCATTCCTACGGCATTCGGCGTGGAGACGGAAAAAGCCATGGGCGATAAAAGCGGCGCAATCTACCCGGTGCTTTCAGAGGGTGGCATTCAGCTGATGAGCATGAACTTTTTGCTGGAGCACGAAACAGATCCCGTCATCTGGCGCGGGCCGGTCATTGCGGGAGCGGTCAAGCAGTTCTGGACGGACGTTGTTTGGAAGGACGTTGACTTTATGTTTGTGGACATACCTCCGGGAACAGGTGACGTTCCCCTGACTGTTTTTCAGTCTCTCCCGGTAGACGGCATTATCGTAGTTTCCAGCCCCCAGCAGCTTGTCCGCGTCATTGTGGAAAAAGCCGTAAAAATGGCGGAAGCCATGAAGATTCCCATTGTCGGTCTCATTGAAAACATGAGTTACATCAAGTGTCCTGACTGCGGAAAAGACATTCACCTCTTTGGCGAAAGCAACATCAACGGCATTGCAAAAGACTACGGACTCCCGGTTCTCGCCCGCATTCCCATGAGCGAAGGATTTTCCCGCGCGGTAGACGAAGGCGAGATAGAAAAACTGGATGCAGAATACCTTGATGCCGCCGCGGCTCTGATTGAAAAGCTATAAAGCAGCACGACAGGAAGGGAATTGCCATGATAAGCCCAGAAGAAGCCCGTACACGGGCACGACAGAATTTTCTCGACGGATACGCCTGTGCCCCGGCAGTAGCGGCGGTCTTTGCGGAAGAATTGGGCTATGACCGCGACATGATTCTGCGCATTACGCAAGCCTTTGGAGCCGGCATATGCAGGATGAGGGAAGTATGCGGCACCGTAAGCGGCATGATGACTGCCCTGGGCATGTGCATGGGAAGCGCGGATGGCAGCAAGGAAAGCAAGGATGCCATCTACAAAGAAGGGCAAAAACTCGCCGCCCGCTTTCGGGAAAGAAACGGCTCCATCATCTGTCGCGAACTTTTGGGATTGGTGCCCATGGGTCAGAGCGAAGAAGCCCTAAAGGCGGGAAAAGCCATAGAACACAAGGCTGATTCCCCAGTATCACAGGCACGCACGGCAGACTACTACAAAAAACGCCCCTGCCCCGATTTGTGCGGAGAAGCCGCCGCGATTTTTGCCCAGTGGCTGGCAGAACGCAAGTGAATGGCAAGACAGGCAATGAACAGCAAGAACATAAAACTCATCCTGGCTCCAATGGCCACCTTGTCCCATGAGGCTTTCAGGCGATGCGTGGCGCGCTTTGGAGGCTGTGACGAATATTTTACCGAAATGATAAACGCCTCTTCCCTCCTGAACATGGGTCCTTGGGAAAAATTCTATCTGATGAGCGGGCCAGAACCAGAGAAAATCGTATGGCAAGTGACGGGCAACAAGGCAGATGCAATGGCAGAAGCGGCGGCATTTTTGGCAGAACGGGAAGGCAGGGGCATAGACCTAAACATGGGCTGCTCAGCACCCCAGATTGCAAACACAGGAGCCGGCATCTCCTGGATGACAAAACCCATTGCGGAAACACGGGCGATGGTGCAGGGCGTAAAAAGCGCAATTGCAAACGCAGCCAAAGACGGAATGACAGAAAAGCGGCTTTCCGTAAAGCTCAGGCTGGGTGCAGAAGATTTTACTGACCAAGGATTTTTTTCCTTTTGTGACATGCTCGTTGACGAAGGCGTGGAACTTCTTACGCTGCACCCCCGCACTAAAAAAGAAAAATACCGACAAAAGCCCCGTTACCAGTACGTAGAAGCCCTTGCACAAAAATACAGCGGACGTATCCCTGTCTACCTGAACGGAGCAGTATGCGACAAGACCACATACGATGGTGCGATGCAGGTCTCTCCCCATGCAAGCGGCGTTATGATAGCCAGAGCAGCCGCACAAAAGCCCTGGCTGTTCGCCGAAATTCGTGGCAGAAAAGAAAAAATCGACTGCGAGCAAGCTGCCCTGCACTTCATCGACGACCTGGAAGCGTGCCAGCCACCAGAATTCTACAAGACGCGACTCCAGCGATTTTTTGCCTACTACTGCGACAATTTTTCTTTTGGCCACTGGTTCAAGACCCAGATGCTCAACGCCACCAGTCCCGACCAGAGCCGCGAGCGTGTACGGGAATACTTTGCAAAATGCCCTGAAGACCGCATGAGATAAGGCTGCATTGTTTTTTTACAACAGCAATGCTATACTGAGATGGAGAGACGGCAAGAGATGTACGAAATTGAACTGAAAGCCCATGTAGATGACCGAGACGCAACGATTGCAAAAATCAACACTTTTGCCACTTTTTGCGGCAAGGTAGAAAAAAGCGACACCTACTACAAGCTCCTTCAGCATGACCACAAAATCAGTACGCGCATCCGTAGCGAAAAAAGCAATTCCGGCACAAAAATCCTGCTCACCTACAAGCGCAAGGAAGTCCGCACTGACGCAAGCGGCACAAAGGTTGAAGTAAACGACGAAAAGGAATGTGAGATTTCCGCCGCCGAACCGCTCGAAGCCCTGCTTTCGGACATTGGCTTTACGCTTTCCCTCAAAAAGGAAAAGTCCGTGCTGGGCTGGATTTACAAGGACGCTCATCTGGAACTTTGCACGGTGCCGCCACTGGGAGATTTTCTGGAAATAGAAATCATCTCCCCTGCAAACGACAGCCAAACCCTAGAGACCTGTCAGCAGGAATTGCAGGACATACTGGCAAAGTCTGGAATTACAAAAGATAAAATAGAAGAACGCTACTACAGCGACATGTTGCGGCAAGCAAATGCCGCCAAGGCTTTATAAGGAGGCGTGATAATGTTCGACAGAATCACTTACAAAAAGGCAGCACGAAAGCAACTGAAAGGCAGATGGGGACTTCCAATCCTGCTTCTTGTAATTTCCTGCGTGATAACCTCAATGATTGCCATGCCCGGCAGCGTACTCGATGACGCGGCATTTTTAACTGGCGCAGAATACATGGCATACAGTACCCTTTCGCTCATTTCCCTCTGTGTGCAGGGCATTCTGACTCTTGCCATTTCCTACGTATATCTGCGCATGATGCACACGACGGAAAAACTTCCTTTTGACACATTCTTGACAGGGTTGGAACGCTGGCTTTCTGGTGCGCTGGGCATACTCTGGTACACCCTCTGGGTTTTCCTCTGGTCACTGCTCTTTATCATTCCCGGCATCATCAAGTCCATTTCCTATTCGCAGATGTTTTTTATCCTTGCGGAAAATCCAAAAATCGGCGTGCGTCGGGCAATGCAAATCAGCAAGGTCATCACCCAGGGGCATAAAGCAGACCTTTTTGTTATGGGATTAAGTTTCTTGGGCTGGGCGATACTCTGTCTGATTACTTTCGGAATCGGATTTTTATGGCTGCTCCCCTACATGCAAATGTCCTACGCAAATGCTTATGCCGCGCTGAAAAACATGGCCTTTATGACCAATAAAATCACACCTGCAGACTTCGCACCTGCAAACTGAAAGAGGAAAAACTATGGCTGAAAAGAAAACCGGACTTATCATTTTTATCGCTATCATCGCACTGGCTGTCATTCTGGCGGCAATTACCCTGCTGCGTCCAAGAACTGAACTTTCACGACCTTCTGCCACAAGCGGAATCAACATTGACTTGCCGGGATTTAAATTCTCCACAAAAAAATCCACAGGCAAACGATTCTTCAAGAATGACGGCTACATTGCAAAAATTCATATCGACGGCATCATCACTGACGAAAGCAGAAACTACAATCAGGAATGGATTATGGACACCATTGCCGACTTAAAGGACGACAGCAAAAACGCAGGCATCATCCTCTACCTGAACACTCCCGGTGGCGGTGTATACCAGTCTGACGAAGTATATCTTGCCCTGCTGGACTACAAAAAGACGACGGAACGCCCCGTATACGCATACATCACCCAGATGGCGGCAAGCGGCGGCTACTACATCGCCTGTGCAGCAGACAAAATCTACGGAAACCGCAACGGACTTACCGGTTCAATCGGCGTGATTTTTGGTCAAAGTGTGGACGCAAGTGAACTGCTGGGAAAAATCGGCATCAAAACCCGCACTTTTCACGCCGGCAGGAACAAGACCATGCTGAGTTACGATGAACCGCTCACGGAAGAGCAGGCAAAAATCATGCAGTCAATCGCAGATGAAGCCTATGCCCAGTTTACCGACATCGTGGCAGAAGGACGTAATATGCCGATTGAAAAAGTGCGCACCCTGGCAGACGGACGCATTTACAGCTGCCTTCAGGCAAAAGATGCGGGTCTAATCGACGACGTGTGCTCTTTTGATGACGCATTCAAGACAATGCTGGAAGATTCTGAACTTGACCCCGACATGGAAGCCGTAGATTACACCTACGAATACAACGACCGTTTTTCATCATTTTTTGGAAACCTGCTGACAAACGTAACCGGCTCAAAGGCACTGACCAGACAGTTTGAAAAGGCCAGTCTGACCTATCCTGCCTACTACTGCAACGAATTCTGAATCATGCGGTAGGAAAAACCACTGTCCAAAAGATACTTCATCAATTTGTCACCCGTGCGTCCTGCACGGGTTGCTTTTTCTACAGCCTTGCGGCACATGGCTTCTTCATCATGCTCGGCAAAAAATTCTTCCACGGCGGCTGTCGTAATTGAGCGGCTTATACCGCGGCGCAAAAGCTCACTGGTAAGGCGGCTCCGTCCCTGGCACTTGCTCACCGCATGAATTCTAAGCCATGAGGAAGCAAAGCGTTCATCACTCAAAAATTTTCTCTCTTCCAGATAGTCCAGGGCAAGGGAAAGCGGCTCCTTTGAAAAGCCTTTTTGCAGCATCTTGCGTTCCAAACCCGCCCTGCACTGCTCACAGCGCGCCAAAAGCCCTTCGCATTTCTTTTCAATTACAAAGGCTTCTCCAGCACGCAGGATATCTTCTGCCTCAGGCTCATCAAAAACCGCACCTTCGCCAAGCGCATGGGGAGAGACAGACTGCAAATAAGAGGTTCGCACAAAAAAAACAGGTCCTTCTGAGCTGGTGATTTCCACACAGTCCATACCGACCTGCTTTACTGAAACTACTGACAGTTTCAAAACATCTCCTGCCACGGAAAAAACCGCAGCATAAAAGGACTAACGCTTGCTGAACTGGAAGCGGCGACGTGCACCACGCTGACCGTACTTCTTACGTTCAACCATGCGGCTGTCGCGTGTCAGATAACCGTTTGCCTTCAGAGAAGCGCGGCTGTCTGGGTCAATCTGCAGGAGTGCACGGCTTACACCATGCAGACACGCCGCAGCCTGTCCGTTCAAACCACCGCCAACAACGTTGATAAGGATGTCGAACTTGTTTTCATTGTTGGTCACCAGGAGCGGGCGATGCACAGTGCGTACCTGCTCTTCTGAAGCAAAATACTCAGCGATATCCTTGCCGTTCACAACAATTTTTCCACTGCCGTCGCGCAAGAATACACGAGCAGTAGCGGTCTTTCTTCTTCCTGTTCCGATAGCAATATTCTTTATCGTAGCCATACTTTTAAATCCTCACTTACACTTCAAGCGGTTTGGGGTTCTGAGCTCCATGCGGATGCTCTGCGCCTGCATAAATCTTGAGATTGCCGAGCATCTTGCGTCCGAGGCGGCCGTTCGGCAACATTCCGTTGATAGTAAGCTTGAGCGGGTCTGTAGGATGGCGTTCAATCAATTTCTTGAAAGAATACGTGCGCAGACCGCGTACAAATCCTGTGTAATGGCGATACAGATGGTCGTCTTCTTTGTTACCAGAAACAGCAACCTGAGCAGCGTTGATGATAACAACGTAGTCACCCATTTCCTGATTCGGTGTGTAAGTAGCCTTGTTCTTTCCACGAAGAACTGAAGCAGCCTTTGCAGCAACGCGTCCGAGCGGTTTTCCTGCTGCGTCAATGATGTACCAGTCACGTTTCTGGTCTACATCGCGTACAAAAATGGTTTTCATTGTATATACCTTTATCTAAAAAGTCTGTCCGCAATTCAGTTAGCATCTCTGAATCGCCAGAACGTCAGCAATGAGCAGTTGCCAACGCATATACGGGGAATATCACTATACGATTTAAAAAGATTTAGGTCAAGTATTTTACCTAGAACTAACAGAACTAACGCATTACAATGCATTCGTAAGTAAGGCAAAAAGGGCACAGGCAAATGTATTTCAGAAAAAAAACGAAAAATGTGTCCGCTTACGGAAAAGCACGTCTGGTTCGCACGCTGAGAGGATTGGAACTTGGACTCGCTTCGCTCGCCCTCTCAGAGTGCTCATTCAGCCGCTTACTTTTCCTACGCTGCCTCATTTTTCGCTTCGTGGCTCAATACATTTCCTCCACTCACACCCTTTTTGTCTGCATGGCAAATGCTTTTGTATGCGCTCGTCATGTGTATCGGCCGGAAAGAGGAAGGAAATTCAGGCTTTATCTCAGAAAATGGTTCAGCACCATATAGATAATCGTACCGCCAAAAATGCTTATCATGGAATTGTTGCGCCACAAGTGCAAAAAAACCGTTGCTCCAATGCCGATAAGCGATGGAAGTCCAAAAGGAAAAGCCGTCACCTGTATGTCTTTAAGGCAATAGACAATCAGAATCGCAATAATCATGGAAGGAATGTATTTTTCCACAAAACGGATGATTGCAGGCGGCTCTTTTTTGCTGAAAACCAGAAAAGGAAAGGCACGAAGCAAAAAAAGCAGCAGAGCAGTGGCAAGGGTTGCAGTCAGTGCGGCAAGAAGACTCAGTTTCATTCAGCAGCCTCCTTTTGTTCCGCATGGAATTTTCGGCTCCGCATGACGATAAGCGCAAAAAGTCCCAGCGCAATGGCCGCAAGCAAAATGTGCTGAGCGGGCAGGATTCCCACACGAAAGAGCACAATCGCCGCAAGAGCAGTTCCTGTTCCCACCAGGGGCGGAAGCAGGTCATGGCTGGCCTTAATCTGATTTATCAGCAGAACGACAAAGAGTGCCGTCAGGGCAAAGTCAACTCCCGCAAAATCATAGGGGATAAGCGTCCCCAAAAGAGCACCAATAAGACTGCCGCTAATCCAGTAGAGCCAGTCAAAAAGCGCAATCGTTCCATAATATGCACCTGGATCCGCATCTTTTGGCACATTCACTCCCGTCAAAAGCGCATAGGTTTCGTCAGTCAGCGCGAACATCAAAAAGTAGCGGATTTTTCCCACGTTCTTGAATTTTGAAATCAGCGACAGACCGTAAAAAATATGACGGATATTCACAAAAAACTGAGCCAGCAGAATGGCAAGCAAGGGCGTTCCAGCGGCATACAGTCCCACGGCAAGGTATTGTCCCGCACCCGCATACACGAGTACGCTCATAATGGGAGCAAGCCACCAGGGATAGCCCGCATTCACGAGCATGAGTCCAAAGGGAATGCCAATGGCAATATATCCAAAAAACACCGGAATGGTCGTCTTTATCGCCCGATGAAAATTCGAATGGTCAAGCATTGTTCAACTCTATACTCTTTCTGTTGAATTTTCAAGCAAAGTATGCGATGATAGAAAAAGAGACGGTTCCGCCGCCTCACAGGAGATATATATGTTTGCAATTATTATCGGTCTCGCACTCATCGCATTTACCGTGGCCGCATGTCTTCCCAACTGCCTTAACTGGGGTGCGGACATCATCGTAACCCTCAAAGGTGCCGCACCCGTCCTCGCCGCCTTTGTCGGACTCATCGCCGTATTCATCGGCTTTGCGGACATCAAAGACAAAAAGGAAGCAAAAAAAGAAGAAGCGGCAAAAGAAGCTGAGGAAAAATAATGGCGTTACCCGCTTACGCGGGTCGCTATGTCCGCCCTTCGCTACGCTCATGCGCGGCTTATTCGCCACGCACTGCGGGGCTCCCAGCGCTAACGTTTTTCGCTGCCTGTCATTGATTCTGACACACTATAGTCCATACTTTTCTACTAAAACACAAAAACTATTTTTTACCGGCTCTGGCAACACATCCAGTTTACGTAATAACAAAGCGTATTTTTTCAACAGCTTGAAATCATCACTTGAAAATCCATTTAAATCCGCCGATCTTACTTTTACAGAGACATTTCCCGTAACAAGATATTCTACACTTACTCCAAGGGCCTGTGCAATTTTTACTGCATTATCGGCAATGGGTTCGGTATTTTTTTCTGCAAGATAGTGGTCTATCGTTCCTTTTGGGACTCCACTCTTCTCCGCCAGCTCTTTTACAATCATCCCCTGATAATTCAGTTCATCCCGCAAGTTATCTTTAAAACTCATAAAAAAATGATTAAGCAAATGTGATTATTTTTGTAATTAAATATACAAAGTCGTCCATTTGTGATATAAAATAATCAAGTTTGATTATCAGATGTACATAATTACACATATCTGATTTCTCACTTAAGGTTGCCATGTCACATAGCCATAACAAGCCGTTCATAAAATGGGCTGGCGGTAAGGAAAAAGAGCTAGCAATAATAGAAGAACATCTTCCTTCACATTTTAAACGCTACATAGAACCATTTGTAGGTGGCGGTGCCGTATTTCTAAACACTGATGCCCAGGAATTTTTTATAAACGACAAATCCCACGAACTCATTTCGCTTTATAAACTTATTCAAAGTGAAAACAGCGTCTTTTTTAATTGCCTCCATGGAATATGTACAAAATGGGACAGCATTGCCGTCTTTTCAGAGCAACATGCGGCTGAATTTCAGTCACTCTATACAGATTCTTCTGACACCCAGATTGAAGGTTTTATTCAGTTGCACGAAAAAGAATTCAGCAGTCTTCTTCTTGATGCAAGTCACAAACATATCCTTCTTTCAGAAATAAAAAAAAATCTTACATCAAAATTAAAGAGAATTAAAAAGATAGCATTGCAAAAAGGCGGAATAACTACACCTGAGATATACGAGAATTTAGAATGTTCATTACACAGTGCCTTTTATATGTATATCAGGCATTTGTACAATACGGTTTCATTTACGGGCAATACAGAATTTTACACCGCCCTCTTCTATTTTATTCGTGAATACTGTTATTCCTCTATGTTCCGCTACAATGCTCAGGGAAAGTTTAATGTGCCTTACGGAGGAATAAGTTATGACAAGAAAAACTTCTCTGACAAAATCAGTAAACTTTCTTCTCCATTTCTTATAACAAAACTTAAGACTACAAAAATCGAAAACAAAGATTTCCAGCCTTTTTTGGACAGCATTCACCTTTCAAAAGAAGATTTTATCTTTTTGGATCCCCCATATGACACTGAGTTTTCAACCTACACAAAGAATACATTCGGCAAATCCGACCAAGAACGCCTTTGCGATTATTTAAAAACCACTCCGGCACAATGGATGCTGGTTATAAAGAAAACACCACTAATAGACAAGTTATACAAAGAGTTCAATATATTTGCATTCAGCAAACAATATCTTGTGAGTTTTAAAAACCGCAATAAAAAGGATGCAACCCATTTGCTTATCACAAACTACAAGGAGAACTAGCAATATGGCCAGTTGGGGATGGAGGACAAAACCGCGAAGTACAATCAGAACCGTCCAGTGGTTCACTGAATTTGGAAAGCTGAACGGAAAAAACTGGAATGAAGAAACTCCTGACGCAGAAAGTGCATATGACCATAAAAAAGTTCATCCAGTCAGACGACTTTACACATACAACGCCCACTCTGATGAAAATGAAGCTATCGCTAAACTCAGCATAGAGCAATACAGTTCTGGAAAATATGACCAGAATGAAGCCGAAGGGGATGCCCGTAATGACAAAGCAACATATGAGTTTTTTGGCTTTGGTTTTGTAGACGAAAAGGGGGTCATTCATTCGACAAAAGTTGGAAATCTTATTCTGGAAAATAATTTTGACAGCGAAGATTTTTTAAAGCAAATTCTTAAGATGAATTTTCCAAACGCATCGTACAAAAAAAGTGAAATCGGTGCATGGCACATATTTCCCATGCATGTGCTGATTCAGGCGTTGCAAAAATTCGATTCCCTAAACAGAAGCGAATTGATTTTGCTGTTTGGATGTACAAAAGAAGACATGATACCGCAAACACTGACGGCAATTTCAAAATTCAAAGCAGAATATCAAAGTCTGCAGAACAAGCAGAAAAACATCAAATTACTTTGCGAAAAAATCTACACAGACACGTATGGCAGGCTCGACAATAAGATTGACTCCATGTACGATTACGCCGACGCTTTTGCCCGAGCGCTATTATATACAGGACTATTCTCTTCACATGGGCCGGGAATTTCTGCCAAAATACGCATTGCAGAGCATTCTAAATTAAAGTTCAGGCTTCTGGCTAAAAACTATGTTTTTTCATATAACACTTGGAAAAGTGAATCAGAGTATTGGGAGTGGTTTGGAAATCCAGATGCAATTTGCCTTCCTTGGGATGATTCCGCAAACAGAAAGCTGATTATTCAAGAGAAGATTAACCTAATCAGACAGTTGGAAAGTGTATCGGCAGGAGTTACTGCGCAAAAAATTCAAAATGATCTGCAAGGCATTACCAGCATCTTTTCCCATACAAACTCGGACACAGATACAAAAAAACTTGAAAAACAGTTAATCACTTATATTACAAATGTAAACGAGAGTAATTTTATACACCATCTCGCATTTACCGAACAGTCAAGGCAAGAAATTCTAAATCGCTTTATGCTCATTCTGAAGGACGATGATATGAGCGCTCTCTGGCTGGAAGTAAACACATGGAAATCCCTGCTTGCAATACAAGGGGACAAGCAGTTAAAGCGTAATTTTAACATTGAGGAAGATTTAACGCCAAAAAGTTTCGCACCGGGAATTGGAAATACACCGGATATGGAATTGTATGCCGGAAGCTATATCATTCTGCCGGAGGTATCCCTAATGACAGGCATACGCCAATGGGAACATGAGGGATCAAGCGTTATAGATCATGTTTATAAATTTATAAAAGAAAATGATGACAAAAATGTATTCGGACTGTTCATTTCCTCAAGCATAAACATCCGCACCAAATGGCAGTTTTTTATTCTGAACAAAGAAAGTTGGATTGGAAAACCCGTACCTGTCATACCGATGACCATTACCATGTATTCAGATGTTATTGCCTTTATATATGAACAGGAGGTACCGATAATGGATTTCATTTCACTTCTGGTTAATATACATCACTTATCTTTAGTAAGCGCAAACTTTGACAGTTGGTATAATGACAGCGAAAAAGTCATAAATTCCTGGAAGAATAAAATCATACAAAGCAGTATTTAATCTTTTTGTAAAAGAAGACGGGGGCGTTACGGGGGCATCCCCGTTAGAAAGGGGTATGGGTGCAACAGCGTGCACCCTAGGGGAAAGGCTTTTCCCCTAAAAATAATCGAAATAAATCCCTCAAATCTATTGATAAGATTGCGCTTTCGTTCTATTGTAAATCCTATGCATTGTTTTCTGCACGACATCAAGCCGCCGTCAACGGTGGATTAGGCTAGAGGAAAAAGAGTGAAAGGAAGTCAGGTTACTATTGACCACGTGTCAAAGCGGTTCGGTGATTTTGTCGCCCTGGACGACATTAACATTACAATCAAACCGGGGGAATTCTTCTCCCTGCTTGGTCCCTCAGGTTGTGGAAAGACAACTTTGCTGCGTATCATTGCCGGATTTGAATATCCTGACGAGGGTGCGGTACTGTTTGATGATGAAAATGTCATTCCCTTTCCGCCAAACAAGCGTCAGTCAAATACGGTTTTTCAGACCTATGCCCTCTTTCCCCACTTGAGCGTGTATGATAACGTTGCTTTTCCGCTCAAACTAAAAAAACTTTCCAAAGATGAGATTGACGCAAAGGTACGCGAATACTTAAAACTTGTGCAGCTTGAAGCGCATATGTTCAAAAAGCCCAACCAGCTTTCTGGCGGTCAGCGTCAGCGTGTTGCTATTGCCCGCGCATTGATTAACGAGCCAAAGGTCCTGCTTTTGGACGAACCGCTTTCTGCATTGGATGCAAAACTGCGGGCAAACCTGCTGATTGACTTGGATGCACTGCATGACAAAATCGGCATTACCTTCATTTATGTTACCCACGACCAGAGCGAGGCTTTGGCAGTAAGCGACCGTATTGCCGTTATGAACAGCGGTCACGTGCTGCAGGTGGGCACGCCTTTTGAAATTTACGAAAGCCCCGCAACGCAGTTTGTCGCCCAGTTTATCGGCGAGACGAATCTCTTTGAAAGCACGGTGGTAAAGTGTGAGGAATACAAGGTGCCGGGCAAGACTGACATTGAGCACATGGTCACGCTGCACACACCAGCTCTTGGCATGCAGGCTCAGCTCACGGGAGAAACTGCGGCTACGCGTGAAGAAGACAAGAATATTCTGGTCACCGACTACGAACATACCGACGAGGGACAGAAAGTAGCATTTACTATCCGCCCCGAAAAAATCCGCATTACGCTGGAAGAACCTAAATTTGCCGGACGCAAGGACATCAACGTCTTTAAGGGCGTGGTGGAAGAACCAGTCTACACAGGTTTCCAGTCAAAATTCTATGTGCGTCTTGAAAACGGAACGATTGTCAAGGTCTTTAAGCAGCATACGAATTATCTTGATGACGGGCCCGAAATTGCATGGAAAGACACTGTGTACATTTCATGGGCGGCAAACGACGGCTATATCGTAGAGGACATCCATAAATGAGCGACGAAAAGACCAGCCCCGATGGTCCTGTAAAGGCTCCCAAACAGAATTTTCTGCTCAGACTTGCGGCAAAGGCCCGCAATGCAAAATATAAGAAGCACAATCCAGGGCCTGCATATGCCTATCCCATGGGCTTGTGGTTTACCCTCTTTTTTGTTGTGCCCCTGATTATCATCGTAGCCTACTCTTTTATGAAGCGCGATGTGTATGGTGGCGTTATCCATGAATTCACGCTCAAAGCCTATCAGCAGATGCTGGTGCCGGCCTACGGATTGATTTTTCTGCGGACGCTTTTCATCACCCTGGTTTCCACAGCAATTACCATTATCATCGCCCTTCCCTGCGGCTATGCCATGGCACGGAGCAAGCGCCAGACCCTGCTGCTCGTATTGGTTGTCATTCCCTTTTTGACCAACAGCCTTATCCGTATTTTTGCATGGATGACGATTCTAGGAGACAACGGCCTCTTGAATTCGATTTTACACTTTTTCTGGAATATCAAGCATGCTCTTGGCTTTGGCGGAGCGGAATTCATTCCCCATAAGTTTATGTTCACCAAGGGTGCGGTCATCCTGGTAAGCATTTACATGTACCTGCCCTACGCAATCCTGCCGATTTTTACGGCGGTAGACCGCTTTGACTTTAGCCTTCTGGAAGCCGCCCGCGATTTGGGAGCCACAAAGCCCCAGTCCATGTTCAAGGTGCTGATTCCCGGCGTAAAGAGCGGCATTGTCAGCGCGCTGATTTTTACTTTCATCCCGATTTTTGGTACCTACACGGTTCCTCAGCTGGTGGGCGGAAAAGACAGTTACATGCTGGGAAACATCATCGTTGACCAGGTGCAGAAAGTACGCAACTGGCCGCTCGCCTCTGCATTCAGCCTTGTTATTACTGTCGTTTCCATGATTGCAATCCTGTGGATGCTTTCTACCAACCGCAAGGAAGCGAACCTCAAGAAAGTGTCCACAAAGGAAGACACGGCGGCAAACACCAACACTCCGCTTTTGGCAACGAACCTAAAAAAAGGCAACATCATCGCCGCTGCGGCGCAAGGTAAAACGGAGGGCGCGCAATGAAATTCAATCCCTACAAACTCTTTATCAGGGTAAGACGCTCCAGCGAAAACGCAAGGCATGCAAAACGCAGTTGGCGCAAGCGCGCTCCGCACTTTAGCCTGTCAAACACGGTGCTCTGCCTCTCCCTGCTTTTTCTCTTCATTCCGCTCTTTGTCATCATTTTCTACTCTTTTAACTCGGCAAAGGATACGACCTTTCAGTCCTTTTCCTTTGTCTGGTATGAAAAACTGATTTTTGACTCTACCGACTTGTGGTCAGCCCTCTTTAACAGTCTTTTTGTGGCCGTCACCTCATCGCTGGTGGCGACTCTTTTGGGTACGCTTGCGGCAATCGGCATTACCTGGTACAAGTTCTTTGGAAAATCATACATTCAGTCCATCAGTTTTTTGCCCATGGTTTTGCCAGAAGTCATTATGGGCGTATCCCTCTTGATTTTCTTTAGCGGTATCAAAATGGCTCTGGGGCTCTTTACCATTTTTATCGCCCACACGACATTCTGTCTTCCTTTTGTCTATCTGATGGTAAGCGCACGTATTGATGAATTTGACTATTCAATCATAGAAGCCAGCCACGACCTGGGCGCAAACGAATGGCAGACACTCTACAAAGTGATTATTCCCGCCATCATGCCCGGCATCGTAAGCGGATTTGCCATGAGCATCACCATGTCTCTGGAAGATTACGTCATTACTTCTCTCGTAAGCGGCCCGGGAAGCACCACGCTTCCCCTCTACGTATATTCCATGATTCGTTTTGGAGTCAGTCCGGTAATCAATTCGCTTTCGTTCGTGTTGATTTTAGGCATTTGTATTCTCGTGTTTATCCTGCGCAAGGGACTGAAAAGTTTCGCAAGCGCACGATGATAGATTTGTAAGGTTCGCCAAGCAAGTCGTATATTCTTCATATTCTTGAGGACGGTACAGCATGAAAAAGTGTATCGCTAAAATTGCGCTCGCGGCAGTGGGATTCGCTGCGGTGCTGGGTCTTGCTTCCTGCAACAAGAAGGAAGACAGGACATTGTATCTCTACAACTGGACTTACTACACGCCGGATGAAGTGATTGCACAGTTTGAGCAGGAATTCAACTGCACGGTAAAAGTGGACAGTTATGCGTCAAACGAAGAAATGTATGCAAAACTCCGTGCCGGTGCAAAAGGCTACGACATTGTAGTGCCGTCACAGGATTACACTTCAATCATGATTGCCCAGGGCATGCTGCGGGAACTTGACCAGTCCAAGCTGACCAACCGCGCAAACATCAATCCGCTTGTTCTTGAAAAAGCAAGCTATGACCCCGACATGAAATATGCCGTTCCCTACTATTTTGGTGCCGCAGGTGTCGCTGTAAACAAACTCAAGGCTACGGGCGATTATGAGCGCACCTGGAATATTTTTGCCGACAAGCAGTTTGCCGGCCACGCAACCATGATGGACGACATGCGCGAAGTAATGGGCGATGCACTTGCTCACCTGGGACACAGCGTAAACGACCTGAACGATGCAGAACTTCAGGATGCCGCAGATTTGATTACCAACCAATGGAAGCCCAACCTTGTTAAGTTTGATGCGGAAGGCTTTGGAAAATCCTTTGCCAGCGGAGACTTCTGGCTCTGTCAGGGCTATGCGGAAGTCATTTACAGTGAAGTTCCTGAAGAAAAGTGGGACGAGACGATTGACTTCTTTATTCCTCAGGAAGGCGGTCCTTCCTACCTGGACAGCATGTGTATCTTAAAGGATGCCCCTCACTATGAACTGGCAAATGAATTCATCAACTTTATTCACCGTCCGGAAATCTATGCCAAATTCCTGGATGCATTCCGCTTCCCCTGTTTTGTCAACATGAAGGCTCAGGAATTTATGACTTCCAAGCCCATGTATCAGGCAGAGCAGATGAACAACTGCGAGCTTAAGAATGACATTGGCGAGGATTTGGATAAGTACAATACCCTGTGGCAAAAAATCCGCTTTACAGACTAACATATCCTGTACTCCCTTTTATCTGGGGAGGAGACACCCCCTGCTGCAAAGCGCGGTTTTCTCCTCCCCTACCCCCGTCTTTTCCCGGCACGCTTTACTGGCTCTGCCCTTAAAAATCCCGCTTCGTTACAAAGTCGGTCTATTGCAGGGCCTCCGCATTATACATATCGTACTTGAACATCGGCTGGACAAATGAAAAGTAGTTGCAG
>CAKZZO010000035.1 GCA_937885175.1 uncultured Treponema sp.
CCCATTAAAGCCAGCGCCGACAGTAGGCCCGTCAGCACGTTCCTAAACTTTTTCATAGAAGTTCCTCCTTATTGAACTTTTTGCTATGATTTTTTGGGCATGCGCGCCCAGAACCTTTTTGTTCAAACCTTAGCATAAAGTCAAAGAGAGAAACTTTGCAAACGAGATTTTGCACTATTACGACATTATGATTTAGGGCTTGCCTCAAAGCGACTGTTTACAATGTCATCTATGGTGTTTTCTTCTTCGGCAAGGGCGGCCTTTTTCCAGGCGGCATAGCGGGTTTCCTTGAGTTTTTCCAGTGCCTTGCATTTTTGCATCGCCTCCCGCATTACGTTCCGCTTCTGCTCGGTGACGATTTTTGCCTGGGCAAGTTCATGCAAGAGTGCTTCCTTACGCTGGTCAAGGAGAACAACATATTGATTCACGCCGTACAGTTCGTGCAGGTCGTTCATGTTATCTGCCGCTTTGATGGAGTTGACCCGCTGCTGAGCCAGCATTTCCAGTGTCTGCTGGATGCGGTTTTCTTCGGCAAGGGCACGTCCCAATTCGGCTTCCGCCTGCTTGCGTTCAAATTCCCGCAAATCAAGCACTTTCTGCATGCTGAAGGCAAACTTCTTCATAGGCGGCTATTCAAAGTACCTGACCTGCCGGAATTTCTTTGGCTTCAGTTGTGGCAGCGGCGGCCAGTGCACTCTGCTCCGCCACCATCTGTGCGGTTGTCTTGCGGTCAAGGGCAGGTCTGTCACCGTATTCGCTTTCCGGTATCTCTATTTCTGCCAGTTCAGACAGTTTTTTCAGCGTGTCTTCAATAGGACAAGGCTCATATTCTTCCTGCATCAAAAAGGATTCTATCGCCCCATGCTTTGCAATGGCTTCATCTATTTCCGCATTATTGCCCTGCTGGTACACACCTGCATGTATCATTTCAGCATTTTCCGCATATATCGCTATGAGGCGGGCAATCTTATTTGCAGCGGCAACGGTTGTCTTTCCGCTAACCCGCTTGGAAAGACGGCTGACGCTCTGGAGCACATCTATTGCCGGATAGTGGCGTTCCTGCGCAAGTGTACGGCTCAAAACAATGTGACCGTCAAGCGTACCGCGAACCTTATCAGTAATGGGTTCATCCATGTCGTCGCCGTCCACCAGCACGTTGTAGAATGCGGTAATAGTTCCCTTGTCGCTCGTTCCTGCCCTTTCAAGCAGTTTTGGAATCAGGTCAAATACGCTGGGGGGATAGCCTCGCTGGGCAGGAGCCTCACCAGTGGAAAGGCCTATTTCACGCTGGGCATGGGCAAAACGAGTCATATTGTCCATCAGGAGCATCACATCTTTTCCCTGGTCACGGAAGTATTCTGCCACCGCAGTAGTCACATAGGCGGCACGAAGTCGGGCAATAGAAGGCGTATCACTTGTGGCTACAACCAGAACCGAACGTTTCATGCCCTCCTCACCCAAATCCCGGTTGATAAAGTCCATGACTTCCCGTCCTCGTTCGCCAATCAGCCCGATAACGTTGATGTCTGCATTGGTATTGCGGGCAATCATGCTGAGGAGTGTAGACTTACCCACGCCAGAACCTGCAAACAAGCCCAGACGCTGACCTTTTCCACAGGTGAGAAGACCGTCAATTACACGAACACCAGTTACCACACGGGTATCTATGGGCTTCCGCACCATAGGATTGGGCGGAGAAGCAATAACAGGATAATATTCAGTGGTTTCAAGAGAACCTTTGCCGTCAATGGGCTTACCGGTGGCATCAATGACCCGCCCCAGCAGATTATTTCCCACAGGCACTTGCAGAACATGACCGCTTGCCACCACTTCGCTTCCGATTTCTATGCCCTTGGTGTCTCCGTAGGCCATGAGTTTTACCGTGGTGCCCTCAAAGCCAGTCACTTCGGCCAAGACAGGTTCAGCCACATTGGGAAGTTTGATTTCGCAAAGTTCACCCACCATGGAGCGCGGTCCATTGCTTTCAATCATCAGGCCTTTTACGGCAGTTACATAGCCTGTATAGAGAATAGTCTCAGTTTCTTCTACTGCGGTAAGATATTTGTTGAAAAATGCTTCCATCTGCCCCACCCCCAGCCTTTGCTTTATGCAGACGGAGACGCAACATCGCCTTTTGCCAGCGACTTGACGGGAGAAATTTCCAGCACTTTGGATTCCAGTTCTCCCAGTTGACTTGCAATGCGGGCATCAATAGCACCAAAATCGGTTTCTACGATACAGCCGCCCTTGTCCACGCTTGAATCCTCCAGAACTGTTACGCCCTCAACGTTTTCTATCTGGCGCACAAAATCCTGTGCATGCTCAGTGGTCAACTTTACGTCGGCAAGATTCACGCGGATTCTCACCTTACCCCTGCCCTTTACCTTTTTGAGTGCCTGCAGGACATTTGCCGTCACCACTTGCTTTTGATTTTCACTGATAAGCTTGACCACTTTGCGCGTCATCAATATCACCAGTTCCACAATCTGCTGTTCCGTTCCCCGCAAAATCTCTTCGCGGCGGTTCATCACTTCTTCCATGATGACGTGGATTCGCTCAATCAGACGGTCAACCTCTGCCTTTCCTTCCGCATAGCCGTCATTCCGCCCGCGGTCGTAGCCGTCTTTTTCTGCATCGGCAACAAGGGCAGTCTGCTCAGTCTTTGCCTTTTCAATGATTTGGGCGGCTTCTGCCTGAGCATTCTGAACAATTTGCGCCGCCTCACGCTCCGCCTGGGCCTTGATTTCTGCAGCCTGGTCAGTCTGGCTTTTTACCTCATTAAAGGCGGCTTCCTTGGCACGCTCCACAATCTGGTCGGCATCATTCTGGGCAGACTGCAACATCTGCTGTTTTTCCGCCTCCCAGTTGATCTTCCATTCGTCTGCGGCTTTTTGCAGTTCTTCTACAGTCGGTCCGGTATATTCGGGGATTTCCTCAACGACTTCTTCCACCTCTGGCGCACCGTACTCGTGCAACAATTTGAGTTCAAATTTGCCGTCATTCTTTTTTACTTCACCCGGATTAAATACCTGCCGTCTTGCCATCAAACACTCCTACCGCATTTACACAACAAGTTCGTCTTCGCCGGAACGGGCAATAACGATTTCGCCTGCGTCTTCCAGACGACGGATTGTAGAAACGATTTTCTGCTGTGCTTCTTCCACGTCCTTCAAGCGTACCGGTCCCATAAACTCCATATCTTCCTTGAGCATGGATGCCGCACGTTTTGACATGTTGCGGAAAATTTTGTCCTGTACTTCTGTATCGACAGATTTGAGTGCTTTCGATAGTTCCTGTGTATCCACTTCGCGCAGAACTTTCTGAATGGCACGGTCGTCCAGCATAACAATGTCTTCGAACACGAACATGCGCTTTTTGATTTCTTCCGCCAAATCAGGGTCTTCTTCTTCCAGACTTTCGATAATGGACTTTTCAGAAGAACGGTCAACAAGGTTAAGGATTTCAACGATAGACTCAACACCACCCGCAGCCGTGTAGTCTTCGCTGGACAGGGTAGACAGTTTCTTTTCAAGAACGCGTTCAACTTCACGCAAAACGTCAGGTGAGGTACGATCCATCGTTGCCAGACGACGAGAAACTTCCGGCTGGATTTCTACCGGCAGATTCTGCAAAATGACCGCCGCCTTGCTGGGTTCCAGATATGCCAGAATCAAGGCGATTGTCTGGGGATATTCAGTCTGAATGAAGTTCAAAAGGTGAGCAGGGTCTGTCCGACGGATAAAGTCAAAGGGACGCACCTGCAATGAAGATGTCAGGCGGTTGATGATGTCGATTGCCTTTTGTGAGCCCAGAGATTTTTCCAAGAGTTCACGGGCATAATCAATACCACCCGTAGTGATAAAGTTCTGGGCATTCATCAAATCCTGGAATTCTTCCAGAACCTGATCCTTAAACTCTGCGTCAACCGTTTCCAGACGGGCAATTTCAAAGGTAAGCGTTTCTACTTCGTCTTCGCGCAGATGCTTCATTATTTCCGCAGAGACATCAGAACCGATGGAGACAAGAAAGATTGCCGCCTTTTGTCTTCCGGTGAGGTTTTTGTAATCTTTTACACCTTTTTTTGCACCACCGCCACCACCTGCGGGCTTAAGGCTACCGGGTTTTGCATCGGGCATACCTATCAATCCTCCTTGAGCCAAGCACTCAGGGCCTGGGCAATTGCATCGGGATTTTTTCTCATCATATCTCTGATTCCACTTTCTTTTTCGGCTTTTTCACTTGTTTTGATAAACGCGGCAATTTCTGAGTCCGTGTGAATGGGTTTTGAAAGCCCCTTGCGCATTCCCCAGTCATGGGTTTCCTGCAGGACGGCACTTTCATCCTGCCAGTTTACGCGCTTTCCCAAAGAACGCATGGACTTGCGGAGTTTCTTTAACTCAGCATCGCTTAAATAGTCAAATACCGACTCCGCACTTCCTCCCAACTCTCCCAAGAGAATCGCGGCTTTTTCCTTGCCGGAAAGAGGACGACGGTAGTCATTGGTGACCATCTGAAAAGGTTCGTTACCCATACTATTCCTCCATCATCCATGTCCGGATAAGCATTGCCACGTCTTCCGGGTGCTCCTTTGCCATGGCGACTGCACTTTCCAAAAGTTCCGCCCGCTTCCGCTCTTCCACGGACATGGTGACTTCCATACCCTCCTGACGGGCATCCCACAAGGCCTTTTCCCGCTCCGCCTGCTGACGGCGCAAAAGTTCTTCCTCTCGGAGTCTGCGGCGGCGCTCCAGTTCACGGCTGATAAAGCGGAAGATGATAAAGGCGACAAGAACAACGGTTACGCCGATGAGTACCCACATAATCGTGCGGTTACGACGCTGGCGGGCAAAATAGGCGTCATCTTCATTACGGAACTGCTCGGTGCGGTCAATTTGCAGGCTGGTAACCACCACGCGATAGTTGCGGCTCTGGTCGTATCCTACCGCACCCTGAATGTAGTTTGCCACCTGCTCCAGTTCGTCCTGGGTAGGCGGAATGTATTCACGGGTTATGCCACCGTTGTCGTCAATAATGTACTCATGAGTCTTGGGGTCACGGGGAATGCGGTACTTACCGTCAATGTTTACAGAAACCGTCACGCGGTCGATAGAAGGCATCCGCTCTTCCACGCGGTGCTCGGTGTTCATTTCATTGTTCTGCGTGGTACTCGTTTCTACCGATTTGCCGATTACATTTGACATGTCGCTCATAACCGGCGGATTCTGACTTTCCACACCAGCGGGGCCTTCGGGATTATAGCCTGTTCCCGTCCATTCCTTTGTAATTGTCTGGGAGGAACGGGGCAGAAAATCGCGTTTTTCGGTGGTGTCATAGGGTTTGGATGGGTCCTGCTCCGTAATCATCACTGGAGTAAAGATAGTTTTTTCGCTGGAAACCTTAGAGGTGTCCATGTCAATTTTAATGTCCAGGTCACGCACACGGTCTTCAGAGAAGTAATTCTGCATTGATTTGAGAATCTTTGCCCGGTACTGGGTCTGCATCTTCTGAATGAATTTTTCCGTGCGCTCAATCAGGGAAAGGCGGTCGCTTTCTGCCATTCCCTCAAAGTCATTCAGTTCGTTTCCTTCGCTGTCTGCAATGGTAATGTTTTCTGGGCGAAGTCCAACCACTGCCCGCATCAAGATTTTCTGCACCGTCTGAATTTTCTTACGGTTCTGCGCCATGGTGGGGTCACTGAAATAGAGGATGACGGAAGCAGTCACAGGCTTTTGGTTATCTGCAAAAAGTTCGTCTTTAGGCTGACCGATTACAACATTTGCCCTTGAAATGCCGGAGAGGGCTTCAAGCTGCTGGGTAACCATACGGGTAATGGAACGCTGAAGGTTTACATTGCGCTCAAAATCAGTAATCGTCCAACTTGTTACGTCAAAAAGGGAAAAGGCATCGACCGTAGAGGGAACTTTATCTTCTTCTATAAGGATATTCCTCATACGGCGGGCGGTGGCATCATCGGCAACAGAAATAACGCCGTCTGCGCTTACATAAGCCTTAACGCCCTCCTGATCCATGCGGAGCAAGATATCATCGCGAGTATTCTGGTCTGTAATTGCTGTCGTAAACAGGGGAACCGTTGTGGGCGCAGAAGACACCCGCGTTGTCACCACGATTGCGGCAATCACCGCTACAATAATCCCGATTAAAATGACTTTTTGAACGATTGACCACTTAGCCCACCGTTCCTTTACATTGGCCAACAACTTTTTGAGCCATTCGTTCATCTGACCCCTCCCGTGAACGAAACCCACTATATATTAGAGAAATTTTACCATAGAAATTTTAATCCGTCAATCAGCGAGTTGTAGAAAGTTCGTTCCAACCGGTGGTTATGCGGTCAATAACGGTCTGTGCAAGGGAAAGAGACTGCTGAGCCTTTGCCATTGCCACCGTAATATCCTCTACATTGACGGAATCCGGGTCAGTAATGTATTGCTGAGCGAGGCGGTCAACAGTAAGCTGCTGTGAATTAACGGTGTCAACCGCACCCAAAAGATAAGATTCAAAGAGCCCCTGCTTGCGTTCTGTTTTTTCCGCAGGAGCCTTTCCAAAAGAATTGAGCTCACGAACTGGTGAAGTTCCCGCATGAGCAGGATTTGTGCGCACCATCTGCAAGGTACCCATTGTCGCTTCAATTTTCATACGTTTCCCCTCACCTGCATTTTACACCTACGCCCTGCCAATTTCAAGGGCTGCACTGAACATATCTTTTGCGCCCTGAACGACCGTGCCGTTTGCCTCGTATGCTCGGCTGGCAGAAATCAAATTCACCATTTCGTTGACAATGTTTACATTGGGCATCTCAACATAGCCCTTGTTGGGGCCGCTTTTGATTGCATCGGGATTGTCGGGATCCCATCTCAAAGGTCCCTGTGAAGTGTCCTTTACAATCTGTTTTACGCGCACTCCCTTCCCCGCTCCGTTATCCCGATCTGCGGACACAAAGGGACTGCGCCACTGGGGATTTTCTGATGCAATCGGCTCCAAAACCACCAGCGATTTTTTGAACGCTCCGCCTTCGGGAGTACGCGTGGTGGACGCATTGGCAATATTGTTTGAAATAACGTCAGTACGCAGCCGCTCAACACTCATGCCGGTGGCCGCAATATTCATACTTGTAAACATACCCATAACAAAATCTCCTACAAGCGCCACAGATGGCGCGCATCGTTGACAGTTTGCCTGCAAACCGCCGGGTTAAAAACAGTCATGGACGACCGTTTTCATACCCCCTATTTTCTCATCGCAGTTCGCAACTGGCTGAACTCAAAACTCTGGATTTGGGTCAGCAGACGATAACTCATCTGCAGCTTCAACACATTCATCGCTTCGTATTCAGCATCCACATTGTTTCCGTTTGCATTTGCTGTGGTAGCCCAATCGGTAACACGGCGCGGCTCAACCTCATGCCAGTCATAGGGCTCATTCAGGGCGATATGGCGGCTGTTTGTACGGGTCAACTGAAACTGATGCTCAGTGTCCGCCGCACTGTCAAAGGCGCGCTTGAGTTCGCTTTCAAAATTCACCACCTGACGCTTGTAGTTGGGAACTTCTGCGTTGGCAATGTTGTTGGCACTCACCTGATAGCGCAACTGGTGCACATTCATGGCGCGATGCAATAAATCTACCGATTGTGTAAAGCTATTCATACCTCTATCTTCGGAAAATTTGGGAGGAGAGTTAAGCAAAAAAAAATCCCGCACCAAAAGATGCGGGAACAAAACCATCAGCACCAGGCCGGAAGACCGTCACACTGGGTCAGCACTTCCGTATGATCCTTAAAGACCGCAACCGTGTGCTCCTCATGGCAGCTCCATTTGCCGTCAGCAGTCAGCACCGTCCAGCCATTTTTTTCATCCGTGTCCACGTCTGCCGTTCCCAGATTAATCATGGGTTCAATCGCCAGCACCATGCCCGCCTGAATGCGGGGATTTGCACCGCCAGACCAGACATTGGGAACAGAGGGATCCTCATGCACGTCCAGTCCCACGCCGTGACCGCAGTACTCGTAGACCACGCCATAGCCGTACTTTCCGTAGGCCACATCGTTTACCGCATTTGCAATATCCTTGATTCTGTTTCCCGCTACGCAGGCAGCAATACCCGCCGCAAGGCTTTCCCGCGTTGCCTGCACCAGCTTACGGTACTCAGGCTTTACGTTTCCCAGCATGACTGTGTGGGTGGAGTCGCTGATATAACCGTCCAAATCAATGCCGATGTCCAGCGAAACCAGGTCGCCGTCATGAACAAGCTTATGCTTTGAGGGTACACCGTGAATCACCTCGTTGTTCACGCTGATACAGGCCGCCCCCGGAAAATCCTCACGATACCAGGCCGGCTTTCCACCGATTTTCTTGATAAACCTTACCACCAAATCGTCAATGTCTTTTGTGCTCATACCCGGTTCTACCTGGGGAATCACTTCGCGAAACAAATCTGCCAGTGCATGGCAAGACTTCCTGATGCCGTCAATTTCCTTCTCATTCTTTAAGCGAATCATAACGCACAGAGTGTATCACAAAGCAGGAGGAATGAAAAGTGTTAGCAGAGAGTAACAGACACAGAGTGTTTTTCACCCCGCCAGTCGTGCCGCTTCTTCGTCGCATATGCGGGCGGTGCTTTCATCACCTATGCGGCGGTAGGCTGCGGCCATTTTGCGGAGGAAAAAGGCATCGTCCTTGTTGCCAAAGCCCAGTTCCAGGGCGCGCTCCCAGCTGTCCAGGGCAAGCTCATCGTTTACCCTGCCTTCCAGACGATATTTTAAGACAGTGCGGGCAAGATCCATCACTTCGGGGAAAAAAATGCGGAAATAGGCGTAGGAATATTCCATGCGGATAATCTGCTCAAGAAGGACAAAGGCATCGTAGTACTCATCCCGCAAAATCAATTCTTCGGCAAGGATAAAGCCGTAATCCATAAAGTCTTCCCGGGTAAACCACTTGGCAAGGCGGAAACCTGCGTGATTCATGCTCATGCGCTTAAACTCTGCCACTGCGTCATCTTCATGACCATGCATGAGGTCAAAAAAAATGAGTTTTGAACGGCTTTCTTCATCTGTCCGCGCAAGGAGCCAGGTGCGGTAGTCAAAGGAATTGGTGGAACGGAAGGTCTTTGCCTGATGGCGCATGAAAAAGGCTTCGTCAAAAAGAGAACGCTGCTTGGCATCGGAAAGGGTTTCGTAGGCCTTTACCAGCAGCTGAAACTGTTTGGTAGTCTCAACTTTTCCTGATGCATCGGGGTGCAGTTTTTTTGCTTTTTCGCGATAGGCACGCCGGATTTCAGCAAGGGTTGCATTCGGCCGCACGCCCAGAATCTTGTAACAGTCTTCCAAAGTAATATGATTGTAGGATATTTTGCTGATTTATACAATGCGATATTTTCTGTAAATTTCTGTTAAATTCACTAAAATTCCATTGACTAAAGGGCTACTCTCATCTACAGTTTAAACATCGCTTTATATTATTTGAGAGGTCACATGAAGCTCAATTCTGATGATTCATCAATTTTTATGTCTGCAGCAGCCATGAGTTTTTCTTACGATGACGAATATGATGATGACGATATTTCCGATTCAGACAAGGAAGACGAGTTCTACGAAGAAAATGACTACAGTGAATACGATGACTTTGACGATGAGACGCTGTACGATGATGAATTCGATGAAGAATTTGAAGACGACTACGAAAACTACAGCGATTCAGAAGACGGATTCAACGATGAAGTGGACGAAGACTTTGAAGACGAGTCTGACGAAGACTTCTAACGGCGCATAGCACCTATTCAGGAGTAATATACAAAAAAAATGGGGTTCCTTGCAAAAATCATTTTCTGCAAAGAACCCCCATTTTTTATGTAAGCACTTTGCCTGCGTGCCACAGTTTTTCCAACTCGTAAAAGTCACGGGCCTCCGGCGACATCAAGTGCACTACAACAGGACCAATGTCAATCAGATTCCATTCGTCTCCGTCAGGCTGCTTGCGGTTAGTCAGGTGAATCTGCATGTCATGTTCCTTTACATAGTCTTTCACCTGTTTCTGCAAGCCCTGCACCTGCATTCTGCTGCGGATGGTGCCGATTACAAAAAAATCCGTCCAACTGTTCAGTTCAGACACGTCGATGACGGTCACTTTTTCTGCCTTGCCGTCTTCCAAAAGCCGTGCGATTTCCAAGGCTTCTTCCTGTATTGATTTTGCCATTTTTTCATGCCTCCTAGCGGACGTAGCGTCCGTCAAAATCTTTTCCGAGAATAATCGTAAAGTCCACGCTTGAACTGGAATCCAGTCCTGCCGCTTCAGACTGGATTTCCTCTTCCAGTATATTCTCGCAGTGAATAAAATCACCAAGGCTTTTTGCCACCTCGGCGTTTCCGATGTGATTGATAATCACGGTTTTTTCATAGTCATTTTTATCCGCATTCAGGGTACTGAGCACGTCATAGCCTGCACTCTGCAGCAATGCCGATGTATTTCGCGCCAAGCCCTGCACCGTCGTACCGTTCTGAATTTCCAGTACGTAGATTCGGTTGGTACCCGTTTCATCCAGAGAAATCAATGCGTTGGTGGCCTGGCGGGCAACATCCTTAATCAGCTGACCGTCGTAGTAAGGGAACAAAAGTTCCTTGCCGTCAACATAGCGTTTTGAGCCAGTAATTTCATGGGCGCGGGGTACCAGTTTGTCCGCATCAACCTTGGAAAATTCGCTGATAAGCCGCCGCAGATTGTCACCGCTGATGTTTGACTCCAGACGCTTTGCATAGTTTTCAAAATTATCTTTCTGCAGCATGACCGAAGCATTCTGCTTAAAGGCCGCAAGCAGGGCAATCATCACATTCTGGCGGCGGTCTTCCAGCGCATCATCGTTTTCGTCTGGCTCACGGTAGGTCAGATAGGTCTTGATTTTGTCGCCGTCCAGAGTAACCACGCCACTGGGAAGCAGCCAGCGTTCATCCTCACTGGTCTTTACGTCCACGGGAGAGGGCACAAAAACCTTCATGCCGCCCAGCAAGTCAGTCAGTTCGTCAAACTTATCCAGATTCATCACCACGTAAAAGGGAATGGTCATGTCGATGAGTTTTTCAACTTCCGCCTTGTAGGTTGAAATGCCACGCTCGGTGTAAATCGCGTCAATACGGTCAACGCGTCCGATACTCTGGAAGATTGCACCGGTATTTCCCAAAATGTTTATCAAGGCACCGCGCTGAGACACTGGATAATAGATGAAAACATCGGTAAAAAGCACCTGATTACGGTCTTCCATGACAAACAGGGTCTTGATAACCTGGTCATTCTTGAGGTTTTCGTCAACGGCATTGGTTTTGAGTGACAGGGCAATAAAGACCGTCGCGCTCACCAAAATCACCAGAATCAGAAAAAGGAATACGGCACCCTTATGCCCAGTCGTTTTTCGCAGTTTCATTAGGCCTCCCCCTTCATGCCTGTCTCTTCCGCCGCTTTTTTAAGTTCCTCGCAGAATCTAAGCGAAACATCGGCGACAGCCTTGCCTTTATTGTGCAGATAGTCAATATTTTCCTGTACCACAGAAAGCGTCATGGCAGTAAGGGGCATAGAAAAGAGATTGGCGCGGTATTCGTCAGTAGACTGAGGCCGCCCCGGCTCGATTTTATCTGCCACAAAGACAATCTTTGCAAGGTTACAGAGATTTTCACCGCCAAAGGTGTGATTTGCCACCGCCTCCAGCAGGTCTTCATCGCTTATGCCAAAATCCCTGTGCAATCTGACTGCCGCCGCGCGACCGTGGAGCAGGGAAAGTTTGTCCCTTTCCAAATCAGTTATGGGTCTTCCGTCCTGCTCTGCAAGAGCCAGCATATCCTCGCCCTTGATTTCCTTGCAAATGTCGTGGGCTATGCCGGCAAGTTTTCCCTTAAAGGGGTCTTCGCCATAGAGCGCACACATTTTTGCGGCAGTCTCGCCGACACGCACCGAATGTTCATAGCGTTTTTCCGACAGATTTTCTTTTGCAAAGGTCTGAATCCGTTCCAAAAGTCCATAGCCATAGAGTTTTTGCTCACGGATATAGTTGTATACGCCACGGCTCACAAGATACTGCCAGGCATCTCCATGTACCACCCGGGCGCGGATATCCGTGGAAGAAATGGCAACCTCTGGATTAGTCAGCACTACATGAGGATAGTTTTCTATGCTGAATTCACTTTCGTGATGGGCGTAGGCTCCTTTTGCCTTGTTTTCAAATGCCCTGTTTCTGATTTCCGTGGGGCGCAAAGCCAAAATAAGCCGGGCCTTTTCCGCAAGTTTTGCGGCATTTTCCCACTTGCCAAAATCGGCCGCCAAATCCTGCCCCATAATCACGCCGATTTTATCAGTGAGGACATCCCTGTATTTTTCTTCCAGAAAGCAAACGGTATCATAGGTGTAGGAAATTCCCTTGCGGTCAATTTCGCATGATTCGGCCGCAAAACGACTGTCTTCCTCCGCCATTTTTTTTACCATAGAAAGCCTATGCTCAGGAGAGGCCGCATGGCGCAGTTCTTTGTGGGGTGGATTAAAAACAGGAGCAAAAAGCACCCTGTCGTAGCCAAGCTGGGTGCAGACCGTATCCGCCAGAATGAGATGTCCTATGTGAGGAGGATTAAAACTTCCCCCTAAGATTGCGATTTTCACTGTTCTTGCCCTGGAAACTGTTCTTCCATTGTATCATCAACGGAGCGACTTTGCAAAAAGGAAGATTTTTCCGTCTTGCCGGACACAGCCACATCGGCTCCAGATTTTTCCAGCGTGCGCATAATGTCCAAAATGGCAAGACGCACATCATTCAGACCGTCATGCAGGATAACAGACACGTTGAAGACCTGGGTATTCGGCTCCAGTGCCTTGACTTCCGCAGCGACTTTTTCTGCCCGCTCCTTTGCACCTTCCTCGTCGATTTTATTGCAGAGGACGATATGGGGCTTGGAAAGGAGTTCCTTTGAATAGCCCTCCAATTCTCCCCGCAAGGTTTTAAAGGCTCCCAGACAGGCATCCTCGCTTACGTCAATCATAAAGATAAGTCCTGCCGTGCGGGAAATGTGCCTGAGGAACTGAATGCCTAAGCCCGCGCCTTCGCTCGCACCTTCAATAATGCCCGGAATATCCGCAATAATCACATCCGTTTCATCGTCAGCGCGGAGTACGCCAAGATTGGGAATCTTTGTGGTAAAGGGATAGGGAGCGATTTTTGGCCGTGCGTTGGTAAAGGCATCCAAAAGCGAGGATTTGCCCGCATTGGGAAAGCCCACCAGACCGATGTCCGCCATGATTGAAAGTTCCAGACGGAGTTTACGGTATTCGCCATCCTGCCCAGCATTTGCACGGCGGGGCGCCTGATTGGTGGAAGTCTTAAAATGTACGTTTCCCCAGCCGCCTTTGCCGCCCGTCAAAAAAGTAAACTGTGCGTCTTCACTGTCAGTGGCAAAGTCATGGATAAGCTCGTTGGTTTCTGCATCACGAATCGTTGTTCCCGGAGGAACGGCAATCGTCACGTCCTCTCCGTCGCGCCCGTAGCGGTTCCAGCTCTGCCCGTCACCGCCATTTTTTGCACGGAAAAAACGCTTGTAGCGGATATTGGCAAGGGTCTTTACATTACGGCGCACACAGAAAATCACGTCTCCGCCCTTGCCGCCGTCACCGCCATTGGGGCCGCCCATGGGAACATACTTTTCCCGACGGAAGGCAATACAGCCGTTGCCGCCCTTACCTGACTGCACTTCGATTATCGCTTCGTCTGCAAATAAATTCATAGGTCACCTGTAAAAATCAACCCCGCTTGTACACGGCAAAAAAATACCCGAATTCAGCGCGTGAACTCGGGTACCTACAATCATCTGATAAGAACTTATGCCTTTACGACAGACACAATTTTCTTGTTCTTGCGTTCGCCAAACACAACCTTGCCGTCTACCAAAGCAAACAGGCTGTCATCTCCAGCACGCTTTACATTATCACCAGGGTGGATTTTTGTACCACGCTGCTTGATGATGATTGACCCGGCTGTAATTACTTCACCGCCGTATTTCTTTACACCCAAGTGTTTCGGGTTTGAATCGCGTCCGTTTTTTGCACCGCTACCGCCCTTACTGCGTCCCATATTTGCCTCCGCTCTGCCGCACTTGCGGCTCTCATTCCAATATTTGTTTTTGCAGTTTTACAAACTGCGGATATTCGGACTGCAAGGAACTGAAACCACGCTCCAAAAAGTCCGCCATGCAGATGAGCCATTCCCGCTTATCTTCGGAAGCAGCCGCCACGTCAAACGCAAGAAAACCGCGCTCCTTGACATCTGCATGAAAATCGACGCCATCAGTCTCCGAAAGCGTCTGCATGGCAGTACGCATTAAAACCGTTACCGCCGCACAGACAATATCGTATCCTTTTGCCGCATAATCCGCATGTCCGCTGGCCTTACAAGACCTAAGGACACCGTTTTTGCCGCAAACAAGCGTCAGTGTTGTCACAGCAGACAACCTCCGTCACTTACGCAACGACAATATTCTTTACGCGCACATTGGTGTATTCCTGACGGTGACCAATGAAGCGGTGATAGTCCTTCTTGCTCTTGTACTTGAAAACAAGCACCTTCTTGTCGCGGACAGCATCTTCTACTTCCACTTCAATCTTTGCGCCCTTTACATACGGTGCACCGACGCTTACATTGTCGCCATCGCTCACCAAAAGAACAGAATCAATGTCAATCTTTGCGCCCTTTTCAGCGTCAATCTTGTCAACCTGAATCAGTGCGTCTTTTTCAGCCTTGTACTGCTTGCCCTTATATTCAAAAAGTGCGTACATCTTAAAACCTCTAAAAATCGCCGCGAAGGGTAACGGGTTCTCCGCAGACTATGATATAGTATGATATGTTATCAAAAAATCCGTCTCTTAGTCAATGGGAGAAAAGGAATTTTCCGCAGATTTCACCCTCTATTTTTCCAGCGGCCGATAAAAGAACGTTACGTGCCGGCGGTTTCCCATATTTTCCTTTTTCATCTCAAAGTCATCGTCAAAGTATTCGATTAAGTCAGTCAACTTGCGAAAGCCGTAGTCAACCGTATCAAAACCGGGATCCTGACGCTTGAAAAAAGAACCGGCTGCGCTCACGTCTGCCCACCCCGTCTCATCGGCATATTTGTCGTAGGCGGTATTGAGCAACTTGAAAATCTTTCTGAACTGGCGGTCACTCATGGCAACCTCGCCGTCCTTATTCTTTCGCAGCAAGCCCAGCAGATTTTTCTTAGGCTTGTCGGCCGCCTTGTGGCTCTTGCGCTTCTGCTCGGCAAAGGCTGCGTCTTCCTCAGGGGTCTCTTCTTCCTCGGTAACCAAATTTTCTATATAAATGAAGTCATCACAGGCACTGATAAATGATTGGGGCGTTTTCTTCTGCCCCACGCCGAACACGTAGAGCTGACTTTCCCTGAGGCGGGTGGCAAGTTTGGTAAAATCACTGTCACTGGTAACCAGGGCAATCGCGTCATACTTATCCGTGTAGAGCAAATCCATTGCGTCAATAATCATCGCGCTGTCACTGGAATTTTTTCCCTGGGTGTAGGCAAACTGCTGTACGGGGATAACGGCATTGTCATTCAGTTCTGTCTTCCAGTTTTTAAGCGTGGGTAATGAAAAATCGCCGTAGGCCCGTTTGGTTATGATGTGTCCGTGCACCGCTATTTCTTGCAAGATTGCCCGCAGTTTTTTTCCGGGCGTATTATCAGCATCAATCAGCACGGCGATATTTTTGTGTTCAGTTTCGTCCATGGGCTAAGTATAGCAAAAAAGTCCGCCGCACGGCAATTGCACGACGGACTTTTGCAGAAAAATGAGTCTGGGAAAAGACCGCCTACTCTAGCGTGATGCTGTTGATACTGCCACCGCCAGTAGAAATGCCTTCAGGCCGGCAATACAAAATGTAGACCGTGCCGGTAATGTCCAGCGTGTAGTCTTTTGCACCGACTGTCGTATCTTCCATTTTTGCGACATCTTCTGAAATTGCCACCGCCTTTTCAGAAAGGAGCACAGCACCATCGGCATCAGTGACAATAAATGTTCCATGATTTTGTGTTTGCGATATTTTTGCAGTGGTGAAGGCATTGAATGTGAGTTTCTTGCTTGATGTACAGGGCACTTTGACGTAAGAGTTTACCGAAGAAAGCGTCACGCTCGCGCCAACAGCGGGAATTGCCACACCGGCAGATTTTTTGGTCGTTTCATTAAAGGCATCCAGTGAGCCACCGTTGAAATTCACATACTTTACCCCAGTGTTCGCTTCGCCAGGAACTTTCAGGCGCATAGACGTACCGCTTTTTCCGTATATTTCTACGTTATTGACCGTCGCCTTTCCCACAAGAACATAATAATCCTGATAGGTAGAAACGCCTTCTACATCCTTCATCTGTTTTGTAAGCGTTGCGCCCGTCGCAACCGTAAAGTCTCCAATCACTTTTTCGGCAAAATTGACTGATGTAGCGTCCTGATCAGGAAGGTCAGCAGCATTGTCGATTGCCGTAAAGACCGTCTCTTCGCCAGTGTAATCCATTGTGCCAAAGATTGCATTCTGATGAGTGGCAAAGGTGTAGACAAACTCTGGAACAGCGTGCTCTTCAAGGCTTTGCAGCGTCTTTGGCGTCTCCAAATCATAGGTAAATCCGTCTGTTCCCGCAGCCGTTGCCGTAAGCGCGACCACCGTATAGTCTTTGTTGTGTCCTTTTTCGGGGAATTTTGCGCGGGCATACATCGTCTTGGGTAGTGTGTATCCGTTGATTTTTGCTGTATCCGTGCTGAAGGCAATGGCATGGGGCAGATATTTCGCAATCGCTTCGGAAAGAGTACAGGTTTCTGCAGCGGTTCCAGAAGCAGTTGCATTGAGGAAAACTGCTACCGTCTGATTGAGAAGCGTTTTTTCAGAATCATAGTTATTTTTTTTCAGACGAATGGTTAGCGCAGGATTCGCAATGTCAGCTGCCGCCGTTCCCGTTATATCCTGGACAAGGCGAATCACATCGCTGTCGGCACCCCTGTTGGTGTAAACCGTCAGTTGATTTTTATAAACTGCTTCTGTTATATCTCCCTTCACCTCGCCTTTTCCAGTTGCCTGAAGCTGTACGCGTTTTTCACCAGAGGGATATACCCGTTTTTGCGCCTGATAGAACATGTTAGTGAGATACTCACAAAGTGCGAATGTATTAAACGAATAAGTTTCATCCCCTGACTTCTGCTCAGGATACTCGCAATAGGTACTCTTTACCACATCTCCGATTTTTACATAATACAGGCGGTTAAAATAGGTCTTGATTCGTTCCTTGAATTGATCTTCTGTCAGCGTTGAATCCAGTTTGATGGTCAAGCCTGTTACATCATCCATTGAAGTTGCGTCCTCGGGGATTTTTGCGTATTTGAATGTATATTGCAGAGACTGCTTTTTATACAAGTCGGCTGCATTCAGATTTTCGGGGAAAGATATCACCACAAAAGCATTCGGCTCATAGGATGCGCGGAAAGTCGCGTATGCGTCAGAATCCACCGTGTATGTTTTGCGGACAAAGGGAAGACTTTCAGTCTTTTGAGCCTCGCTCACCCCCAGTGCTTTTTCCATCCACTGGATTGCAGGCAGGTCTTTTACCTCACTACCGACACCAGTAAGCGCGGCATACATTTTGCTGGATTCCCAATTCATCTGGAATTCAGCGATTTTAACCTTATCCTTATTGTAAAAATAAATGGAATCCCCTAGCGATATAACACCTGTTGTATTCTGAACAGGCAGTCTGCTTGCCTTGTCTGAGTCCGCAGAGATTTTTCCCGCGTTGAGCGAATCCTCCGACACAAGCGAAAGGTATTCCGTCACGCCGATTTGGGCGAGCATCTGCTTTACGTTGACCCATTCCTTGTATTTGTCAATCAGGTTTTTCTGGGCAGCAGACAGTTCAACTGTTGCCGCACGGGCAGAACGGACCATGCTTTGGCTCTGACTGGTGTTGTAGGTATTGGTAAGCACAACGTAGGTTTCACCGTCCAGTTCAAAACTGTCGCCGCTGGAAATTTTCGTCACGTCATCCGTTGGCGCAGGGGCTGGACTGTCATCATCATTATTGCTACAGGCGGAAAATGCACAGAGCAAGACCATTGCCATCAGCAGGCAAAAAGACTTCATCGCTTTCTTCATAGTTGTAAACTCCTTCACAAGAAAAATATACTATACATTTTACCCCCCCCCACTTTATTTTGTCAAGTAAAAAAAAGTACTATCGTGAAAACTTTTTTTCCGCTATACTGCCTTATGACCTATCTTTTTTTTGACATCGAAAACGCAAATTCCTTTGGCGGTTTTGGAAAAATCTGCTCCTTTGGCTACGTGCTCTGCAATGCTGATTTTTCTATAATCGAAACGGACGACATTCTGATAAATCCCGACGCGCCCTTTGACTGGTATCTTTTTAAGAAGGGGTCAAAATGCCGGCTCACCCACAGCAGGAATGAATACCAGAGGCAGCCGAAATTTCCCCAGTATTATTCCAAGATACAGGCCTTGCTTTCCGCAAAGGACAGGCTGATTTTTGGCTTTGGCTGCAAGAATGACGTGGCAACCATTACCACCGAATGTCTGCGCTACAACCTTCCGCAAATCATCTTTTACTGCCAGGACATGCACACCATTCTTGAAAAACACTACTGCCTGCAGGGGAGCTTGAGTGCCTTTGTGGAAAAACTGGGCATTGAAACGGAGGGAATGACTTTTCACGACAGCCGCTCAGACGCATGGTTTACGATGAAGACCGCAGAAAAACTTGCAAAAGAGACCGACCTTTCCCTCAGCGATGCCATCAAAATCTACACACCCTATGCAAGCGAATTCGTCTTCCGTGAGCAAATAAAAAAACTCTTTAAAAGATGGCTTGAGCGCAGCGAGGCAAAAAAAGCGGCGGAGGCTTTAGCAGATGGTGCTGAAAGAAAGTCCCGCCGTATTCCAAAAAAGGTAAAAGTGCCAGAATGGTTTGACTATAGAAAAGAATTACTGTTCCAGGTGCAGCAAAACTCAGCGCACGGATGATGATGCAACCTTAACGGTGGGCATGGCATACACCAAGACAAAATCATCCAACTCTTTTTGATACACATGGGTTGAATGATAGGAAACCAGTCCCTCACCCTTCTGGTATTTTTTGGTACGGTGCAAGGTGAACTCTTTTCCGGGCAGGACAACCCTTTCTTTTTTGTCTGAAAGTTTGTACAGTCCTGTGCTGAAATAGGCAACCTTACCGTCCGGCAGAATGGCATACTGGTCAAAGGTTGTATCAGAATAATAGAGCCAGACCGTGTCCAAATACTGCTCGCTACCGTCATCTGCAGGATAAGGCTGACGGTTGTCACCCACAAAAAGTGAGAGCACATGTTTTGTTCCGCCTGTTTTTTCAAAGAGTTTTGACCCGAACTGTTCTGAAATCAAAAAGGTACGGGGTTCTTCTGCTACAGTCAGTTCAATCTGGCGGTCAGCAGAGAAGTCTGAGTCGGGAGCGGCTTCTCCGATAAGTTTGTACGTTCCTGCGAGGAAACGCCTTACCCCTCCATCGGGATAGATGGCATACTGCTCAAAGGATGCATCCGAAAAGAAAATCCACAGGGTGTCCAAAAGACTTTCGGCAGTTGCATCCGCAAACGGCAACTTGTCATTTGCAAAAAATACCGCAGACACATATTTTTCTGCCCGATAGCGGGAACTCGTGCATCCCGTAAGGGCAAGAATGGTCAGGGTCAGCATAGAAATCAGAAGGAAGCGTTTTTTCACTTTTTTACTCCATACAAGTCAGCAAGAACACTTGCGTTTTCTTTAAACTACTATAAAGTAAAACACGGATTTATGCAAAGGGTAACATCGGTCTGGAACTGTCTTATGACTTCCACACTCCGGCTTCCGTCATAAAATCTTTTCCGCCCACCGCC
Source organism: uncultured Treponema sp. (assembly GCA_937885175.1). GTDB lineage: Bacteria > Spirochaetota > Spirochaetia > Treponematales > Treponemataceae > Treponema_D. Next base: position 19,956 of record CAKZZO010000035.1, read on the forward strand.
GCAAAGGGAAGAAAAATTTTCGCCCGTTTTTCCAGAGGCATGGATTCTCGGCTGGAGGCTTGTGGCCATGAAGTTTCGAGGATATCTCCATACCGCTCCAGACATTCTTTTTCTGCTTCATTCATCATGCCCGATGTCCTCCAATCTGATTGTTTCGGTCGCGAGTTGTGGCACCTTCCTGCAAGTCCATAGCCTTTAAAAGAGCATTTTTTCCGTACCGGCGGGAAATGGAAAGGCGGGTTTCCTGCAGGCTGCTTTCCTTCTGCTCGGAAAGAGGCTCGCCAAACAAGTCCAGTTGCACGTCCTCAGTGTCCTGAAGTCCGCCCGCCGCAATGTTTACGCGACGAATCATCAAGTCTTTTAGGACGGTGGCTTCATAAATGGCAAGAGCCACTTCCACAAGGGTGTGGCTGGAGTTTGTCGCCTGACCAAAAGACACTGTACCATGGGCAGGCTTTGGCATGAGGCGGCCAATATAGTCGCGGACAAGTTCACCTGTAAAGTTTTCCAATCCCTCCTTGTCATAGCCGACCATCAACGTAAGGGAAGTTGTCGCCTGCTTTTTTTGGAACAAATCAAGGGCGAGAGCCTCTGCCATTTCCCGAATGATAATCCGTCCTTTTTCAAAATTATAGGGATGATGAAGCACCTGGCCTGAACTCAGGCATTTTTGCTGGCTCCTGTAGGATTTTATGTGCTTCATAGTGCAGGGCTCGTAACCGAATGCGTGGTCAATAAGGATTTCCGCATCAATGCCAAACTCACGGTATAGAAGACGGTCATTTTTTAGGACCTGTCGGGCAATGTCTCCCATGGTAAAGATGCGGTATTTTTCCAGCCGGGCGGAAATGCCTTTTCCAATCCGCCAGAAATCCGTAAGGGGACGATGCGTCCAGAGCTGCCGACGGTACTTCATTTCGTCCAGTTCTGCAATGCGCACACCGTCCTTGTCAGCGGGAATATGCTTGGCTACAATATCCATGGCGATTTTGCACAGATAGAGGTTTGGCGCGATTCCCGCTGTAGCGGTGATGCCCGTTTCCTCCAGAATTGCCTTGATAACCGTGCGGGTCAATGCATGGGCCGTCTGCTTATATAACGGAAGATAACTTGTAAGGTCAATAAAGACTTCATCAATTGAATAGACATGAATGTCTTCCTCGCTAAAAAACCGCAGATAAATCTGATAGATACGCTTTGAATATTCCACGTAGAGAGCCATGCGGGGAGGAGCCACAATGTAGTCCAGTTCTTTTCCCGTGCGCCGCTTGATTTCGCGAGCCTTTTCCTCCACTTCAAAAAGACGGCTTCTGCCAGAAAGTCCATAGGCTTTGAGGGCGGGCGTGACGGCGAGACAAATGGTCTTGGAGGTGCGGCTTTTATCGGCCACAACAAGCCGTGTAGTCAGCGGGTCAAGATTCCGCTCCCTGCACTCCACGCTGGCATAAAAGGACTTTAAGTCGATTGCCGCATAGACACGACTCTTCATTACTGGCATATTCATAACATCAGTATAGCACACATCTGTTGCAAATAACGATACACCCTTCAATTTTTTTGAGCATTTTCAATCCGCTTTGCTTTCTTTTATTTTTCATGCTATGATGAGGATATGCATAATGTCTCTCTTTTTTCCAGTTTGCAATTTTTTTCAGCACTGATTCCTTCGCTCATGCTGATAGGAGTCAGTTATACATTCTTTTTTAGGACGAAAGCAACTCAAAAGAAAATCGCAGGAGTTCTGCTTGTAGTTCTTGTCTCTCCACTCACCTATGTCTTTGGCATCCGTCTTTTGATTACGGCGCTCACCATTGCAACAAGGCAATTCCATCAGGAGGCAACCCTTATCCTGCTGCAAATCGGAGGTACAACCATGCTTTCCGTGCTTGCCCTGGTAGGGGGAATCGTTTCCTATCAGCGCATTATCGCCTCTACCCGCGGACTGGCCGCCCTTATTTACGGAAGTGCCCTTGTAATTGCGGCAAGCTCCATAAATATGCCGGGGCTGGCTATGCTGTGTACGTCTTGTTTGCTGACAGTCTTTTTCAGCCTGATTGCCGCACGGGAATTTTCTTTTCTGACCAAACATGACGCATCCATTTCTTACCAGCCCTTTGTCATCGTTTCGATTATTTTCTATCTGCTGATTATCGGCTCAATGACAGAAGTCTACACCCTCTCCAGTATCACTCAGGCAAAGGCTTCCGATGCAATGATGAATCAGACCTATGCATGGACCTGTGTCATCGCCTTCATTTTTGTCTGCATGCAGTTTTTGCTCACCAAAACCATTGCACAGGGGATTCGCGGACGTTTTACAGCGGAAGAAAACCTGAAAAAAATCACCAGACTGAACAAAGAAATGCTGGAGACTCAGGACAAACTGATTCAGTCCTTTTCAGAGATTCTGGAAGGAAAGTCAGGCCAGTCGGGAAATCACGTTAAGCGCGTGTCGGAATACTCTGCCCTGCTTGCAAAAGAAATGGGTCTTGATGAAGAAACCGTGCACCGCATAAAAATCGCCGCCATGATGCATGACTGCGGAAAACTGATGATTCCCAATGAGATTCTGGAAAAACCTGCACGGCTTTCTGAAGCAGAATACAATACCATGAAGCAGCATGTTTATTTTGGCGAACTTATGCTCAAGGATGTTCCAGGAGACATTATGCATGAAGCCCTGCTGGTCGCCACACAGCATCACGAACGCTGGGATGGTCACGGCTACCTGCGCCACCTTGCAGGGGAAGAAATTGCCCTTTCAAGCCGCATTGTCGCCGTGGCAGATGTATTTGACGCACTCACCAGCAAGCGCAGCTACAAGGACGCATGGAATGAGCAGGATGCCTATGAAGAAATCGTAAAGAACCGGGGCACTCAGTTTGCGCCGGAAGTAACAGAAGCCTTTATCCGTTGCTTCCCTGACTTGGTAAAAGTCATGTACGAGTATCGAGACTAGGCAAAAGCCAATTTTGAAAAAGTTCTCCGCAAGGACTGCTACTTTACCTCAAAGTCAATTGATGCGCTTTCGCCGCCACACTGTACGGTCACATGATGCTTTCCACGCACAATCGGAACCTGTGCCGTAAAAGGGCGGACTGTTTCCACAAGCAGACTGCCGTCCAGCAAAAAGACTGCCTTTTCATCTGTACCGCCACTGGCCTCCACCAGAAGTTTCTGGCGAGAAGGAGGAATTGAATCATCATAATAGAAGAGACTTCCGCTACGGGGAGAAGTAATGAGCAGTTTTTTTCCTGCCTCGTCCACTTCCCCGCTTCTGTTTTTGATTCTGAACCATGGGGCATATTCTGCAGGATAAGCGGTACCGCCGGCTGTGTGCCAGCTACAGTCGGCAGGGGAAAGGCCTGCGGCCACGTATTCGCTTACCGTATCTGGGCAGCGGGCAGTGGCATGCATACCAGAAAGCGCACAAATCCTTTCTTTTCTGAACTGGGCGGGTTTGGGAAAATCCCTGCCGCTCCTCCCCTGCACTTGCACAAGCAAATCCCGCGCAATTTTGGCCGGAATGGAACTGCCTGTTTTTCCGATTACGGTTTCTCCAGAAAAATTTCCCATCCACACGCCCACGGTATAGTGAGGGCTTGCGGCAAGTGCCGTGATGTTCTGATATTGATTAGCCGTTCCCGTCTTGAACATGGCAGAAAAAGGCGTACGGAATGTGGGTGAAAAGCCAAAGCCCATGGCGCGGGCTTCTGCGTCAGAAAGCATGTCGCAGATAAGGCGGGCGGTATTTTCGTCATAGACACGGCTGGGCTCTGGTGCAATTCCGCCAGTATCTGCAAGAGCATGCAGGGGCAGAAAAAGACCATCCCGCGGGAAAACTGAAAAAGCCTGTACAAGTTCAAAGACCGACACTTCTGCATTCCCCAGGGCAAGTCCCAGTCCAGGGTCAGCATTTTTCAGCGACTCAAAATGCAAGTCAGAAAGTTTTTGCAGATACTGCTCCATGCCGATTTGATTTAAAAGATAGACGGCTGGCACATTCAGACTGCTTGCCAATGCCACCCGCAGGCGGACAGGCCCGTTAAAGCGGTTGTTGAAATTCTGGGGCACATAGAGGCGGTCAAAACCAAATTCCAAGGGAATATCGGGCAGCACCGATGAGGGACTATAGCCACGCTCCAGAGAAAGGGCATACAAAAACGGCTTCATGCTGGAACCTGGCTGCCGTAAGGCAAGCACGCCGTCCACCTGACCGCTGTGGGCCTCGTTAAAAAAGTCCGCGCTCCCTACCCAGACACGGATTGCACCGCTCTGACTGTCGCAGAGTAAAACCGCACCGTTAGTCAGACGATTACCCGCATACCGCTCCACCGCCCGAGCAAGCTGATTTTCCGCCACATGTTGCAGTTCCAAATCAAGCGTTGTATGCACGTCCGCCTTGCGACCGAGTTCCGCAAGGGAGTAAGCGGCAAGCCAGCGGACAAAATGCGGAGCCTCAAAAGGATAGGAAAAGGCTTTGGCCTTTTTGGCAGCGGAAAGGAATTCCTCCTGAGGAAGATTTGCGGGTAACAGACCTATGAGCACAGCATTCTCCGAAAGACTTGTCCTGTACAAATCAAATGCGGCTTTTGCGCAATAGTCGGGCTGCGTCAAAGGATTGTAAAGTGCAGGTCGGCGGGGAATAACGGCTAGGCAAAAAGCCTCTTCCAGCGTCAGATTTTTTACAGAGTGCCCAAAAAATGTACGGGCTGCACTGGCAATTCCTTCTGCCTTAAAGCCAAAAGGCAGACTGTTCAGATACAGTTCCAGGATTTCGCTTTTGCTAAGCCGCATTTCCAACCTGAGCGCATCACAGGCTTCCAGCAGTTTGGCAAAAAGTGTCCGCCGACTATTAGGCTTGATGATACGGGCAAGCTGCATGGTAACGGTAGAAGCACCGCTTACCGTCCTCCCCTCGCTGGCGTTCTGAAAAGTGGCGCGGAGAATCGCCCCCAGGTCAATGCCATGGTGCTGAAAAAAGCGGTGATCTTCCGCCTGCAAAAAAACATGCTGCACAAAAGGCGGTATCGCTTCCAGAGGTATCCACTCCCGCCGCAAGCCCTCCTCCAGAGGCAGAATCTGAATCAATTCTCCATGGACATCATAAATCCGCGTAGAAACCGCCTGCTTCCGAAAGTCAGAAAGAGCCGTATAAGGCGAAAAACGCAGGAGCAGAAGAAAAAAAAGACAAAGACCGAGAGCGCAAGAGAGAATGAGGAAAATCTTTTTTGTACGCTTTATCGACATGTTTTTATAGTGCTTTTTGACGCGTCCACAATAGATTCTTCCATAATGATAGCACCAATTTCGTCTGCCGTCACGCTGCCTGAAAGCAGGTTCTTTACACTGTCGATTTTTCCCTTTACGTCCGCCTGAACTGAACTTCGCTCAAAGGAAAGGTCGCAGCCTTCCATGGTGCAATTTTTCAAAACAAGATTCTTGCAGTAGCAGAAGGGCTGGGTTCCGATGATGTGGCAGTTTATGAGGGTAAGGTTTTCTGAATACCAGCCCAAATATTCGCTTTTGACCGTGCTGTTCCGAACGGTCACATCTTTTGTGTGCCAGAATGCGTCCTTTGTGTCCAAGTCCGAGTCGCAGATTTCGATGTTCTTGCCGTACTGAAAAGAATATTTTCCCTTCATTTTTAGGCCGGTGATTTTTGCATTTTCCACCTCAAAGAAAGGATATTCCGACTCGCTGATTATTGTGTGTTCAACCGTCAGATTCTTGCACTTCCAGATGAATTCTGGCGAAGAGACGCTGCTGTTTTTGAGCGTGATGCCGTCACATTCCCGCAAAGCCTTGATTCCGTTAAGCTTGCAGGAATCAATCTCTACATTTTTGTCGTACCAGAGGGCAGCCCGGCACTTTTCCGTCAGTTCGCTTCCGCTGATTTTTGCGTCCGTCACATGCCAGAAAGGATAGCGCAGGTTCATAAAGCAGTCTTTTACTTCAATGCTGCTTGCTTCCTTTAAGGCTGATTCGCCGTCAGCAGGGCCGTCAAAAGAGCAATTCTTTACCAGCGCATTTTTTATGCCGTAAAGGGCGCGCTCTCCGTCAAAAGTCTGATACTCAAAGTTCTGTTCAAAATTCATATTGCATTAAATATACTAAAATACATGCGGATTCGGCAATTTTTTTGTGCCATAGGCTAGCAAATTACCTTTCCTATTCCCTACCAGTTTTCGTATCGTCGGCCAGTGTCCAAAGCGGCAAGTTTTTTCATCTCGCTGTCCGTGAGGGAAAAATCCCAGACGGCGAAATTTTCCGCGATATGGTCGGGATTGCTGCTTCCCGGAATGGCTATACAGCCTGCCTGTAAGTGCCAGCGAAGGATGATTTGTGCGGCAGTCTTATTGTGGGCGCGGGCAATTTCCAGAACGGTCTGATTCTGCAAATGCTCTTTTGTGTGCCCCCGTCCTCCAAAGGGATAGTAGCTCTCGATAAAAATGTTTTTCTGAGCGCACCAGGCCCGAAGTGCATTGTTTTGATAGACTAGATGATTTTCGTTCTGGATTACGGCGGGAGCAAGGTCAAAATCCTTGACGAAGTGAGCCACCGTTTTTTCCGTGTAGAAATTTGAGATGCCGATTGAGCGGATTTTTCCCGCCTTGACGGCACGAATCATGGCTTTGTAAACCGCATCGTCCTCGGAGTCTGAGCCATGCTGATGAAGCAGGCAGAGGTCGATGTAGCTGACGCCCAGTTTTTGCAAAGAATCCTCAATGTCTGAATCGGGATTGCCTGACCAGGGAAGGAGTTTTGTGGTAATAAAGATTTCTTCCCGCTTGCAGATGCCCTCTGCGACCGCACGATGGAGGGCATTTCCCACTTCTTTTTCGTTTCCGTAGTATTTTGCCGTGTCAATCAGGCGGTAACCGTTTTTAATGGCTGCGTAAACGGCATTTTCACAAGTGCTGCCGGTAAGAGTCCAAGTTCCCAGCCCAAGCACTGGCATATTGTAGCCAGAGTTGAGTTTGACAGCACGAGAAGATTCTGCAAGGGCGAAGACCGCCGTCACGTCACCTTTTCCAAGCATTGCCTTTAATTCAGCCTGATTCACGCCGGTGACTTTTCCCAGGCGGGTAAAATTCCAGCTGTTGGTGTCGTAGTAAATCGTAATCTGCTTTCCCTGATAGAGAATGATGTCTCCTGCCTCGGTGGTAATCTGCGTGTCTGTGCGGGGAAGGCTCGTTCCCAGAGAGCCGACCTTTTCAAAAGAGCCGTAGTCGCTCATGTTTACGGTGACAGGGCCTTTTTTAAGCAGTTCCGCAAAGGCAAGGGCGGACTTGTTCTCTGCAAGAGTAGCATTCAGCGTGTGCTCCCCGCTGTCGCTGGTGATTTTTATCGTAATGTTCATAGCGTCTCCCTGGCTGGTAGTTTCTTGGTCACTTGCCGTGGCAATGTCATCGGCAGAGCCGCTCGCACAGGCTGTGGCCAAGCAAAAAATCGTGCTTAGCATAAAAAACAAATGATTCATCTTTTCCATGCCCTAATTCTAGCGCAGGTGGGGAGATATTTCCAATACTTTGTTCTTATGTCAGGAAATATCTTTTAGGCATGACTGGCAAAGAAAAGCTAAGGGTGTGGCCAGGGCAAACGCATTATAATCCATTCACAAGTAAGACAAAAAGGGCACAGGTA
>CAKZZO010000036.1 GCA_937885175.1 uncultured Treponema sp.
TAGCATAGATTTTAGATTTTAAACAGCCCTGTTTTTCAAAAATTGATTTCCGTGGTTTTAAGCACGGGAACACAGGGCGAACGAAGTGAGTTACATACCTATTATGCTCAACCGCGGGGCTTGCTTGACACGCTGCAAGGGTAGCCTTTTTGCTGCTCATACATTTCATTTGTCCAGCCGATATTCAGGCACGATATCTATAATGCGTTTGCCCTGCTTGCAACGGCACTTCCCCTTGCGGCTAACTGCATTTTTTTGTATGCTTTTGCTATGAAAATCAAATCGCTTTTTGTCGCCTGCGCCATGACGCTTTTTGCCACCACTACCTTACCCGCCGCAGAATTCACTGCCAAAGAAGACCAAGTCCTACAGGACATCCTTGCATTCCGCCTGACCCTCCGAGCCCTTGCTACAGACGACCAGGCCATTAAAGCCGTCCAAAAATACCGCGACGAACAAGAAAAAACAATCTCCGCCCTCAGCGAAGAAGCGCAGATTGTCTGCCTGAACATGCTAGCCACGGCAGAATACAACGCATTTTACGCAAAAAACATGCATGCGCCAGAAATGGAAAACATCTTGCGCCCTCAATACGAACGCCTTACTGCTTACGCTGCAAAACACCCTGTCTCTGAACAAAACCCCTGGTTTACGCTCACCAGTGCGGACATCACCAATTCCATGATGCAGTTCCTCAAGCAAAAAGAAGCCATCAATCTTGGTCTGCAGGAAAAGAAAGACTACGCCGCCGTCATCGACAAATATCCAAAAATGGCCTTTGCCCACATGCTCTCAGGCTACTGGTACTACTACGCCCCCGGCATTGGCGGCGGAAGCAAAAAGAAAGCCCGCCAGTTTTTCTCTGACGCACACAAATACGCCGCAAATGACTACGAACGCTACTACGGGGCAATCAATCTGTCACAGATACACTTTGAGGATAAAAACAAGGAAGAAGCCGCCCGCCTTTTGGACGAAGCGGAAAAAATCCTTCCAAAAACCCGCTATATCGCCTTTATTAAAAAAATCAACACTTTGGGCTACTCAGTTTTTGACTACAACCAGAATTCCACCCGAGAAAAACTGGACGAAAAACTTAAAGAAAAGAAATAAACGCCCCGCCCCGATGGAGGGGGGGGGGAAAAAAAATCTCAAACAGCTCGCTACACTCGTCGGAACGTCAACCAATTACATCGGCACTATCGAAAGAACAGGCTTCTTTTTCAGAGTGCAAATCAAAATTAAAGCAGATAATCCTTATCCAACTCAACAATACAATCGAAGACATTTTCAGCGAAGAAACATAAATTTTTCAAAATACACGGCAGATTTCCATGCTATTTTTGGGCGCATCCCCCTGCGGCGCAGGGGGGCGGGTCTTTCGCGGCTTGCTGCGCGCGGTGCTCCACTTCGCTCCGCACTGGCGGCTCAGCCGCCACCGCTCCACGCCCTTGCGCATGGCTAGAGTTTTGCCATTTTTTCGTTCAGCAGTTTTGTTGCAACGCCAGGGTTTGCCTTTCCTTTGGAAGCCTTCATTACCTGACCCATAAGCCAGCCCACCACATTGGTTTTTCCGCCCTTAAAGTCGGCCACAGCCTTTGGATTGTCGGCGATTACCTGATCGACGATTTTTTCGATTTCGTCAGAGTCAGAAACGCTTTCCATGCCCTCCTCTTTGATGATTTGGGCAGGCATCTTTGCGCTTTCAAGCATTTTGGCAAAGACAGTCTTTCCCTGTGCCGAAGTGATTTTTTTGTCGGCGATGGCGTTTACCAGCTCCGTGATGTGGGCAGGCTTTATGTTCACTTCGCCAATGGTAATGTTCTTTTCGTTAAGGACTGCAAGAAGCTCCGCAAGAATCCAGTTTGCGACCTTTTTGACATCTTTTGCCCCCTTGGCCGCTTCCTCAAACCAGAGGGAAAGCTCGCGGGTGCTGGTCAGAGTCTCAACATCAAAATCAGAAAGACCGTAATCCTTCTTTAAGCGGGTGCGTTTTGCCTCAGGAAGCTCACCTACTTTTGAACCGGCGCGGTTAATCAGTTCATCGCTTACGCTGAAAGGCTTGATGTCCGGCTCCACGACGAAGCGGTAATCCACGAAAGAGTTCTTTGTTCGCTGAACCACAGTCTGACCTTTTGCCTCGTCCCAGCCCATAGTCACTTTGAATCCGGCGTTGAATTCCTGACGGTCATTCTGAAATTCTTCAAGCTGCCGCTTTGCCTCGTAAGTGCAGGCCTCGCGGATTGCCTTGAAAGAGTTCAGGTTCTTGATTTCAGAAATCGGCGTATGGTAAAGCTTGCCGTCTTCCCAGACATTGAGGTTGATATTTGCGTCACAGCGCATGTTTCCTTCTTCAAGGTTTCCGTTTGTAACGCGGACATAACGCAGGATTTCCTGAACCGTCTGCATGAAAAGAGCGGCTTCGTCAGGGCTAGACATATCCGGCTTGGTGACAATCTCAATCAATGGAGTGCCGCTTCGGTTGTAGTCGATGTAAGAGTGGGCACCCTGCAGGTGGAGAGACTTACCTACGTCTTCCTCAAGGTGGATTCGCTCGATTCTGACACGGCGGTATTTTCCGTCGATGATGCAGTTTTCCCCCTTAAAGTTTACAGGCCGGTGTTTTGCGCCACCAACCTGCTCGTCTTTCGGGAAGTGAGAAAGGGGCAAGTCCACATGACCGTCCGTACAGAGAGGAATGTCGTACTGGGTAATCTGATAGCCCTTTGTAAGATCAGGGTAAAAATAGTGTTTTCGGTCAAATTTGGTAAAGTGAGCGATATTGCAGTTTAAAGCCAGACCAGCCACCGCCCCCAGCTCCACATAGCCCTTGGAAATGCGGGGCATTGCACCGGGAAGGCCCAGACAGACAGGGCAGACTCGGGTGTTAGGCATGCCGCCATAACGGTTTTCGCAGGCACAGAAAGCCTTGGTTTTAGTCAAAAGCTGTGTGTGAATTTCACAGCCAATTACGATTTCATATTTATCAATTTTTCCAGCCATTTTAGCCTTTTTCTCCTGTACATCTTCCTTTTTTGCGGACTTTCCAAGCAAATTGATTTTCTTCGCTCAAAAAGTCATATATTTTTTCAGAATCAGCAAGCGCAAGTTTCATGTCACCGATTTCAATTTCCAGCGCATACGGATAGCGACTCTGACTGCCGTAAACTGTTACCCCCGAACAAGCCGATTCGATATGCGTGAAGTCAGTATCAATGACGGCACATTCATTGCATAAAAAGCGGACGTCATGCGTTTTCTTAATCTCATGCCCAGTCGGCGACAATCACATACAAAATCAATGTCGCTATCCTCGTTCGGCGTTCCATATGCAAACGACCCAAACAAAATAATCTCATCAGCAAAAACTGTTTCCGTAATTTTTGAGATAAGCTCATTCAGTTCAGATTGAGTCACCAATGACATGGAACTATTGTAGCAGATTTCGGAGAAGATTTATAGTGGGTATGGGGGATTTTTTAAGGAGAAGACAGGCACTCCCCGCCTACGGCAGGTCGGGCTTTCCGTGATTACGCGCTAACCGCGCTTCATTCGCCACAACCTACGGTTTCTTCCCGGGGCTGCCCAGTTTGAACTGACCCCATAAATTAGGACACCCACGGAGGTGTAAAAATGGGGAATAATC
>CAKZZO010000037.1 GCA_937885175.1 uncultured Treponema sp.
ACGCACGGCGGATGCTGCAGGACAACCTGTCGGTGGAACTTGCTGCAAAGTATACCGGTCTTTCCGTTGAAGAAGTCCGGCAGTTGCAGCAGGATGTATCTCAATAAGCTATACTATTTTCACACAAATAAACAGGGACAGGAGAGCGCACGGGGTAGCAGTCTGCCCCATTTCTCCTGTCCCCTAACCCGCTCCACGCGATGTAAGGAGTGCGAGGGGCGGGGTTTATTCTTTTTTTTGTCACACGGATGGTTCGCTAACGCTTTGCGGGCTAACGCCCTCGATGGAATTCCGTATGACGGAGTCTGCCAACTGCGAGAGTGGAGAAACCACAGATGGCACAGTTGGCACAGATTTTGGGGGTGCCGTGTTGTTACTTCCACACGGCGGAGAAGTGGGATTCTATTCGTCAATCAACTCTATTGCAAAAAGCTGAACTTCTGATTTTTTTGAACTTCTCGCAATAACATGTTCACCTACAGCCAAAGTTCCAGAGTATTTAAAATACTCATTATCTCCATTTGTGTTGGCAGCACTACCGACGGCAGGAGTACTACCGATACATTTCAATTCAGCATCAACAGAATCAATTGCGACATAAGCTTTTGATACATCAGAAACCTTGAAATACATTACCAAAGTTTTCTCTTTTTTAGTGCTAAAGGAAACATTACCTGACGAATTCAGTTTTGCATATACACTATACTCACCTTTCAACACACCATCGTCAATATTCATAGTACCAACCGCGTTTCCAAAACCATTAACTGTAAAGTCTGTGTTCGATACTTTTTTTTCATTGAACGTGCATGTAACAGGTGGTTCTGCCGCACTTGTCGTTATCGCCACTGCTTCAGATGTAATTCCTTCGGAGTAGCTTGCACTTGTTACCTTGACTGTGAAACTATGAGCTCCAGATTCAGTCGTGTACACGCCGTCTGTTACGTTATAAGTAATGTCAGTTTCGCCATCGTACCAAGTATAGGTCAAGTCTTCGGTAATGTCGGTTGCTGCAATATCTGAACCATCATGCTTAATGACTGCTCCAAGAGTTACCTTCAGGCCGCTTGCAGTTGCTGTTACCGTTACGGTGTCTGTTGAAAGAAGATTCACATCTACCTTTTCCAGCGTGAGCGTGAATGAAGCAGAAAGCGTTTCTGTCTCAGAAGTGTAATGGGTCTCTTCGCCAACAGTCTCACTCTTACGAACACTTGTGCTTACCTTTACGGTTGCACTTCCCGCTTCGCCCGTTATGCCAGTGATTTTGCCATCTGTATCGATTGTCGCAGCTGAAAGTCCGCCTGTGCCACCAGTAATCTCCCATGCAAGCGGGCTTGCCGTTGCGCCATCAGTCAGGGCGGCAGTAAGCGCAATTGCAGGCTCTGTAGAATCAAGCAGATTGTAGTTTATGGTCAGACCTGTTGCAGGAACTATATCCGCGTCGCCATAAGAAACGGTGATTGCCGTAGGAGCGACATACTTAACAAGAGCCGCGTATGCGTCATAGACGGCTTTTGCTGCAGTAAGGTATGGAGCATATTCTTCGCCAGAAACAGATGCAGCCAGTGCTGTAGTAAGGGCACTTGCGTCAACATAGTCGTAAGTATTGAGCGTTTTGTATGTGCTCGTGTCGGCGGTAATTGCAGCCCAGTCTGCCTTTGCAAATGCAAGAACATTGGCATCGTCTTCGATTGCGTCAAAATTGGTAACGGAATCAGTGACTTGTAAAGAATAAATACGCATACCATTATCAACCACGAGACCTACATAAGCAGGTGTACTCGCAGTATAGGTATAGGTTGCGGTTTTTAACGTAGTATTGTTTGATGCAACAGATGCACCTTCATCACTTACCTTTGACGCATCGGTAAACAACGCAGTCAAATCTGTATTTTGAACAAATGTAGCTGTGCGATTAGGGCGTGTACCAGAACTACCGGTATCAGAAACTTTTACAGCAAAAGTTGTCGGTCCATCAACATGAACATAGAATACTCCTCCAGCACCCGCCGCTTGGAGCAAGCCTTTTGCATTACTTCCTCCTTCACTGTTTGACTGACTTGTATTCACATATGCTTTCGAAGATTCGCCTGATGCAATATACAAACCTTTACTGTAATAATAATTCACTCCAGTTACATATTTTGGTGTATTTGTATTTCTAATATTAGAAGTCCAAGCTAACGATTCAAAATCAGTGAACGTCCATGTCTTTGAGTACACCTGTACCACCGTAATCGCCACATCAACAGCCTTTGTGCTGTAGGTCACGGTTACTTTTGTGTCGGTGGCGGCAAGGGCTGTATCCAAGTCAGGGCTGAATGAGAATCCGCTCTTTGTTTCTTCGTTGTAGGCTATGTCACTTGAAGAACCGTCGCTCTTTGTTACGGTGATGACAAGACCGGTGGGGTCAAACTTATCGCCTGCCTTGTAACCTGTTTCGGGAGCAGTCTTGACAGCAATGCCTGTTACGGTAGCGGCCGCAGCGTCAACAGTTACGGTAAAGCTTGCTGTTTTTGTTACGCCACCCTCACTGTAGGTAACGGTAATCGTCTTTTCACCTGCGCTTGTTGAATCCAAATCAGAGAAAGAACAGTCATCTGTAACAACTGCCGTAGAGTTGTCTGAGTATGTTGCGGTAACAACAAGACCTTGAGTGTTCAGTGAATCGCCGATTGCGTAGGTTTTTGCCGTAGGTTCTGTTGTAATTGCGATTGATGAAAGGTTTTTTGCAGCAACATCAGAATAAGTCTGTTCAATTTTTGTGAATTTGAATCCGCCTTTTCCGTTAGATCGGGCAAATACAACATAGAAAGTTTCCGGTACAGTGGCTTCTACAGAAAGTGTTTTTTCCGTATTGTCATCTGCCGTACCACAGGCAACTTCTGCGGTCTGTCCAAGAATTTTGCCGTCTGCAGGATCTACGATGAGGATTCTGTTCTGGCTGTCTGAACCGCCTTTTACGGTCGTAAAGGTAAAGGTGATTTTTTCTTTACCAGCCTTAGCAGCCTTTAGTTTCAGATAAGTTGTTTGAGTAGACAGGTCAATAGTTGTAAGGTCTGCTGCAATTGCACCGCCTGCGCTTACCTGCAGATAGTGATGAGTTCCGTCGCTGTTTTCGGTTACTTTGGCATTACCCGTTTTTCCCTCGGCTACCCAATAGACAACATTTCCATCAAGAATGCTGTTGTCTCCGACTTGTGTTGTGGGTGTTGAAGTCAATTCGTCAAAGGCATAGGTGACACTTGTAGATTCTTCACCTCCGCCTTCGCCCCCCTGCGCAGGTGTTTCACTTCCCACCGTGAAGTCCGTGTC
>CAKZZO010000038.1 GCA_937885175.1 uncultured Treponema sp.
GAACCTGCTGAATTTCATCCAGAACAATCAGCGTTTTTTGGGGCTTAATTTCCACCCCGCTCAGGGCAGAAAAAACTCTTATAAGGCGGTCTGTGTCAAAATCAGAAAAAGAATTCTTGATTTCGGGTGTGTCGTCGCAGTTTATGTAGGCAAGATTTTCGTATTCCCTTGCACCAAATTCCTTGAGCAGCCAGGTTTTTCCGACCTGACGCGCCCCGTTCAGAATGAGAGGTTTTCTATCTTTCCTGTTTTTCCATGCAAGCAAATCTTGATATGCGTTTCTTTCCATAAGTGTAATTTCCCCTACTAGCGGTTTATTCTACACTTTTATGAGGGAACTTTCAATAATTTTTTACACTTTTATGAGCGAACCTGTAAATATATTTACACTTTTATGAGGGAAGTTATCATCTTAAAGAACAGTTCAACTTCCCATTTCTTTTTTCCTCTGTCTTGGAATCAATAGTTGTATAGTCAATATGCTTCTTATTCCTTGTAACAAAAGAAATTCCGGAATCACAAAGGTCAAGGAACTGCTTTTTGTTGAAGTAACCCCTGTCAAAAACCCCGATGTCGTCTTTTGATAGTTTCATGTCTTTCAGTGTCGAGTTCTCATGCTTCTGGGCCTTCGTAATAAAAGGATAGTCAGCGCATTCCGTTTCGTAATCAAACCGGGTATTGACTTTATTCCTGCATGATAGAGGTCATTGTCACTTTCAATTGCATTCTCAATTCCCCTCAATCCTTTCTGCCCAGTCAGCCGGGCAGCCATCATCGCATATAATTGGGTGCGGCAGTTCAGCATCTTCTGAAAAACATCGCTGCTCAAGAAAATTCCCGGAAGCAATGAAGCAGCCAACGTTTGAAATATGCTCTTCCGCTGCCACGCCTTACTTCATCACCTCGCTGCCACGCTGCATTGCGGTCAGTCCAGTCTTGACCAGTTCGATAATGCCGTAGGGTTCAAGCAGGCGAATCAGGCTTGCAATTTTGTCTTCGCTGCCGGTGGCTTCTACGATGACGGATTCCTGGGAAACGTCAACGATATGGGCACGGAAGATGTCACAGGTTTCAATGATAACAGCGCGGTCGGTGCCTTTTGCCTTTACTTTTATCAGTGCCATTTCGCGGCGGCAGGACTCTGAGGAATGGAAGTGGGCGATAGAAATAACTTCCACCAGCTTTGCCAGTTGCTTGCGAATCTGATCGAGCGTATATTCATCGCCGTCAACCACAATCGTCATGCGGGACTGACCGGGATTATGGGTTTCACAAACGGTCAGACTGTCGATATTGAATCCACGGCGGCTGAACAGCCCTGAGACCCGGCTCAGAACGCCTGCGTGGTTTTCTACTAAAACTGAAAGAACATATTTAGACATGCTACACTCCCGTAAAAAGTCAAGAAGAAAACTTCAGTTTTCGATTGACTTTTTACGCCCTTCCGCAATGCAATGAGGAAGGGCACTTGATATAAAGTTTGCGACGCAAACTTTGAGAAGATAAAAACTGACGCTATTTCAGACGGTTTTTATCTCACACTCCTCTGTATACGCCCAGCAGACGCACGTCTTCGGCTTTTGCTTTGAGTGCGTTCAGGACTTTGCGTACATATTTTTCCTTATCTTTTACCGTTTCGTCAAGTACGGCATCGGCATAGAACCAGTAGCGCCAGGGTTTGCCTGCAATTGGACGGCTTTCCAAGCGGCTCAGATTCAGATGGGCTTCCTGGAAAATTCCCAGACATTCGTACAAGGCACCCGGCTCGTTGTTGGTGCTGAACATAAAGGAAGCCATGTTGGGGGATGAACCTTCACCCAGTTGCTGACGAAAGGCCTGTTCTTCCGCATCGCATGTCAAATGGTTAGGAGCGATTATCACAAAGCGGGTATAGTTTCGGGGATCGTCCTCGATGCCTTCCTTGAGCACTTCCAGTTTGTAGAGTTTGGCATTCACCGCACTTGCAATGGCAGCATTCTCGGGAGTATTTTTTTCGCTCACCAGTTTTGCCGCCGTCGCCGTGGATACCGCCTCAATCTGCGTCCAGTCCTTGTGCTCAAAAAGAAAGTTGTGGCACTGACTCAAAGCCTGAGGGTGAGAGTAGACTGTTTTTACGGTGTCTAAAGTTGCGCCCTTGCAGGCCAAAAGCGAATGCTGAATGCGCAATGTAATCGAACCAACAATCGACACATCCTCAAATGCAGTAAGGTTGTCATAGTTCTGATAGACTGAACCGGCAAGACTGTTTTCGATGGGAACCATGCCGTAGTCAGCACGTCCGTCCACCACAGCCTGAAACAAGTCGCGGAAAGAATCCATGGGTTCTGCCTTTACGCTGCCGTCAAAATAGCGGTCAATAGCCTGTTCCGCATAGGCACCTTTTTTGCCGCTGAAGGCACAGGAAATCTTTTCTTTTTTTGTACCAGTCGTTTTTTCCGCGACAGGCGTTTTTGTAGATTTTTTTGGTGCACGGATATGGGCAACGGACTTTCCAACTACAGGAGCAAGGGCTTCAATATCGCGCATGAGTTTGTCAAACTGTTCTGGATACAGGGCCTGAGCCGCATCACTCAAGGCCTTTTCGGGATGGCAGTGCACCTCAACGATAATGCCGTCCGCACCGCTTGCAATCGCTGCCAATCCCATGGGGGGAATCTTGTCACGAATACCCACGGCATGGCTGGGGTCAACAATTATGGGAAGGTGGGTCATGCTCCGCAGAATGGGAATGGCACTCAAATCCAGCGTATTGCGTGTTGCCTTTTCATAGGTGCGGATGCCCCGCTCACAGAGAATCACCTTGTCGGTGCCTGAAGACAGCAGATATTCGGCTGCCATCAAAAGTTCTTCAATCGTTGCAGAAAGACCACGCTTTAAGATAACCGGCTTACCCAGTGCGCCCAGTTTTTTGAGCAGCTCAAAGTTCTGCATGTTGCGGGCACCAACCTGATACACGTCCACATAGTCTTTCATCACGGGGATATTTTCCGCCGCAACGATTTCAGTTACTACAGGAAGTCCATAGCGCTCGCCCGCTTCTTTAAGATATTTTAATCCTTCTTCCCCCAAACCCTGAAAAGAATAGGGAGAGGTACGGGGCTTGTAAGCACCACCACGGAGCATGACCGCCCCGCTCTTTGCAACTGCCGCTGCTGCGTCCATCATCTGCTGACGGCTTTCTACGGCACAGGGTCCTGCAATGGAAACGACACGACTTCCGCCTACGCGGATAATCTGCCCCCAGTTGTTTGGCACTTCAACAATTGTATTTTCTGGCTTGAACTCGCGGCTTGCCATCTTGTAGGGCTTGGAAATGGGGATGACGTTTGCCACGCCAGGGAGCACTTCCACTTCACGGATATCCATGGCAAGTTTTCCCACAGCCGCAAGAATCGTGCTTTCCTCGCCCTTTACTTCATTAAGCTTGAACTTATTCTTGGAAAGCAGGCTCTTTATATTGTCCTTTTCTTTTTCAGTAATGTCATTTTTAAGTACAATAATCATGTTCTCGTTCCTTTATCGCTCCGGGTTAAAACTGACCGTACGAAGAATGTCGCCAAACACGCCTGCCGCCGTAACACCAGCACCCGCACCGTAACCGCGGACAGTCAGCGGAATCGGTGTGTAGCGGGCAGTCTCAAAGACAAATGCGTTTTCGCCACCGCGTACGCCATAAAGCGGGTCATCCGCTCCTACTTCCAGCATGCCTACGCTTACCTTGCCGTTGCGGATAGAGGCTCCCATGCGAAGCACCTTGCCCTGCTTTTTGAGTTCCGCCATTTTCTTGTCAAAGTAGTCATCCACTTGCGGAAGGCGGGTCAAGAATTCTTCCGTCGTGCCTTCAATGTCAAAGCCTTCCGGGAAGATTGAATTCATCTTGATGTCGGAAAGTTCGATGCTCATGCCGGCTTCACGGGCGATAATCAGTGCCTTGCGAGCAACATCAGTACCTTTAAGGTCATCCCGGGGATCTGGCTCAGTATAGCGCAACTCCTTTGCCTCAAGCACCGCCTCGCTGAACTTTTTGCCTTCGTCCAGTTTTCCAAAAATGTAAGAAAGGGAGCCGGACATAATGCCGTTAAAGCCCGTGAGGGAGTCGCCTGACTTAAAGAGATTCTGCAAGGTATCGATAATGGGAAGCCCCGCACCAACATTTGTCTCATAGAGGAAGCGGCGGTTTGCCTTGTTCGCCACCTGACGCAGTTTGTGGTAGAATTCCATGCTCATGGAATTTGCCCGCTTGTTTGGCGTAGCAATGTGCATGCCCGCCGCAAGAATATCAAGGTAGCGTTCGGGAAGGTCATAACTTGCGGTACAATCAACGAAAATAGGATTCAGGGGCTTGTTTTCCTTTACGAATGCAAGGATTTCATCCACGTTTGCTTTTTTCGTTGCCTTCTTTGAATCCTCCCGCCAGTTGGTCAGGTCAAGTCCGTTACCGTCCAGCAGCATGCCGTCCAGCGTTGAGATTGCCAGAACCTTGATGTCCACGTTCTGCGCGCGCAGTTTTTTCTGCTGGTCACGAATCTGGTCAAGCAATGCGCCGCCAATAGTTCCTGCGCCAAAGGCAAAGACTTCCACAGGCTGGGCAGTGTTAAAGAAGAAGATATGGGCAGCCTTTACCGCCAAATCCCCCCACTCGCCGCGCACGACTGCGGAAATGGAGCGTTCGCTTGAGCCCTGGGCAATGGCAAGAATATTGATGTCGCGGCTTGCAAGTGCGTCAAAGAATTTTCCCGCCACACCACGGTTTTTCTTCATGCCGTCGCCAACGATAGAAACAATCGCGCAGTTTTCACGCACCTCAATGGGGTTGATTACGCCGTCACGAATCTCCAAATCAAATTCAGCAGAAAGCACATCCTTAACGAGCACCGCCTGGCTTGCGCGGACGCAAAAAGTAATCGTATATTCAGATGAAGACTGGGTAATGAGCAAAAGGGAAGCACCTGCGCGGCTGACGGCGGCAAAAATACGGCTTGCCGTTCCCGTCCGCCCCTTCATGCCGCTTCCGCTCACGCTGACCATCGCCACGTTTTTTAGGCTGGAAATACCCCGCACCGCATTTGGCGTCTTTTCGTTTTCTACATATGGTCCCTTGCCGATTCTTGTACCGCGGGCAGAAGGATTGTGGCTGTTCAGGCTCCAGGCCTCAATGCCCTTTGCGGCAAGCGGTGCCAGCGTTTTTGGATGCAGAACCTTGCTTCCGAAGAAAGAAAGTTCCATGGCTTCCTCATAGGTCATGTCCTGCACCAGAATGGCATCGGGAACAATGCGCGGGTCTGCGGTGTAAATGCCGTCTACGTCCGTCCAGAATTCCACTTTCTCTGCGCCAAGACCTGCCCCGATAATTGCCGCGCTAAAGTCAGAACCATTGCGTCCCAGCAAGCCCATCACATCCTTGTCGTCCGTATGGGCACGCCAAGAACAGACAAACCCCGGGAACAAGAGAATCTGAGGCTGGTCACTTTCCGCTCCGTCACGGTACTTTCCCAAAGCCTCACTTGTACGGGTATAATCCGGTTCTCCCTCTTTCTGATCGCCAGTAGTAAAGATAAATTTGCGGCTGTCCAGCAGAAGCACCCGCTGTTTTTTTGCAACAAGGACAGCATTCACCATCGGCACGCAGCAGAGTTCTCCCATGCCCATGATGCGGCAGTGAATGGAAATCGGACACTCGCCAAAGGTTGCAACGCCATTCAAAAGTTTTTCAAGTTCTTCAAAATTCGGCTCGATTTTTTTAAGTACGTCCGCTGCGATAAAGTCCTTTACATTCGCATGAAGTTCATCGCAGATTTCTTCGTGAGTCTTACGGATTGCACCCACATAGTCAGCAGGTTTTCCTGTTCCCGCAACACAGCCGTCAATTGCAGCCTGCAGGGCATTTGACACACCTGCAACCGCCGACACAATCACGCTCACGCGGTCAGTCTTTGCACGGCCAATCATAATTTCAACGGAATCAAGAATTCTGCTGGCATCTCCCATTGAAGTGCCGCCAAATTTAAGTGTAAGCATACTTCCTCACAAAAAAATAACTTTTTTCTATTGTAATGAAATATGCCCTGAATGACAATGGCGATGTACGAGGCGATTTCAGGCGATGCGGAAAGCTATTTTACCTGACTGTAGAGGCCGGCCATTTCCTCACGCCAGGGAGAGCGGTTTTCCTCGTTGCGTTCCCATTCAATTTCCTTGACGATTGAAAAATGACGCATGTCGTGGGGATTTTCAAAATGAAGCACGGCAAATTTTCCGTTTCCGATATAGGTCATGCGGTCTTTTTCGCTCAGGCGTTCATTCTCCGAAAGTTTTTTTACGATGCAGTCAAAATGAACGGGATTTCCGCTGCCTTTATTTGCCATTGCCGATGCCAGTTCCAGAATAGGCTGATTGCAGATTTCACACAGGGAAGTGCGTGCCTTGAATTCACGGATGGCACTTTCGCTTTCTGCAATTTCCTGTGCTGAGATTTTGTGTGTCGGATACTGTTTCTGTTCTTTTTGCTTCTGACTTGCAGTTTCTTTCTGATTATTTTTTTTCTGATTGTTCCAACTGTTATTTCGTCCGCGTCGGCGGTCATTTCGGCTCATATGCACTCCATAAACCGGCGGAAAAGCAAGCGTCTTACAGGCTTTCCACCAATTCTAATGTTTTGCGTGTAAAAACCTGCTCGTCTCCGTCAACAAGCCTGCGGCTCAACACCTGCGCAATACGCTGTACTGCAAAATCCACCCACTCTTCATCATGGATTTTTTGGCGCAACTCCATCACGCGGGGAGAAAAGGTTGTTGTAGCAACGTCAACATTCGCAATCATACAAGCTCCGAAAAGGCATCCTCAATATGGTACACATCGCTGAAACCAGGCATATTCACCACTAAAACATCAAACCTGATTGCAACGTTACTATATTTTCGATGATTTAACAGAAACAATTTAGCAGTTTCTACAATTCTTTTCTGTTTTCTTTCATCAAGCTCGTGGGAAAGCGTATCCACGTCTCCGCTGGGAAGCGTCTTGACTTCTCCGAAGACCATCAGATTTTCTTTTTCCGCAATTATATCTATCTCACCGCGCCTCGTTCTCCAATTCCGCGCGACAATTTCATAGCCATTTTTTTGCAGCCAGAGACAGGCTTTTTCCTCACCCGCATCCCCAACCTGTTTTGTTGAAGTATCAGTCAACTGAATCCAATTCTTCCAAGTCTTCCAGTTCTTCTACGTCCTCATCCTCAACCTTATTCACGCCATTGGCATCAAAATCCTGAATGATGTGACCATAGCTCAACAAATACGGTACTTTCCAGCGTTTGATTGTGGCAAGGTGATAGGCCTTAGCCGATTTTCCTTCCGCCAGAAACATGTTTACACCGTCATCAAAAAAGACTGGAGCAGAAAAGCGTACGCCGATTGCAATGTCGTCACAACTGATTTTCTTAAAATTCATTGCCGCCTGAACTCCTGCTCCTTTGCATCAATTCTTGCAACAAAGGCAAAGACCTTTGCAAGCACTTCGTAAGTTTCCTCAGGAATGACATCACCCACCTGCTGGAGAGAAAGCACATTTGCAAGCGCTTCATCCTGCACAAGCGGCACATCATGTTCCCGTGCAATTTCCAAAAGACGCTCAGCCAGATGACCTTTTGCAATCGCACTGATATAGGGTGCATCCGCTTCTTTCGGATAGGTGAGGGCCACAGCCTTTTTCATCAGACCAGTCCTCCTACCCTGCCAACAGGCAAATCCTGCGCACACCATCCGTCAAGTTCAGCCACATACCGCACGGACTTGAGGGATGGAAATGCCGGAAGAAGCATTTTTTGCAGTTCCAAGGCAAGTTCCTCGCCGTTTCCAGTCAAGGGAAAGCGCGAAAAACATACCCTGTCGATTTTTCCCTGCCTACAGTATACCACAAAATTCCAGCTTGTGTGTAGATTTTTTGCATTTATTATGATTTCCCCCAGCTTTTTCTGCTCTTTTTCCGTAAGAATCCTGATAAGTCCGCGATAGCCATTCACCCATTCAAAGGGAAGCATAATCCAGTCGGAAGCACAAGAAGCCTTTTTTTCACCCCGCAGGGAATTAAAAAGCGTAAGGGCACCGATTTTGTTTTTCCCCGCCGCCTCAGCCACGGAGGAAAGATAATTGCGCACCAGCGAAAGAGCGTCTTCTTCCGCCACCGCAAGTTCCTCATTTCCGTCCAATCCGCGCGCATCAGCCTGCACCTGTCTTTCATCAGGAGAGTCTTTCCGCTTCTCGCCACCCCTGCCCTGTCCGCCCTTGCCTCCGCAACCGCTTCCCATGCCGTCACTCACCGACTGCACAGCGTCCGCGTTCATGCCTTTCTCGTCCATCACCAAAGCGGTCTGGGCAGTTTCCTCGCCGCCCGCTTTTGCCGCAGTCAAGGCCTTTCTCAGCTGACGGGGTTCTAGCTTCATGCCCATGCCCTGAGCAAACTGCAAGAGGCGAAAGCTTTCCGCATCCGCAGGGAGCCCCAGGGAAGCCAGCAACTGGGAAAGTTGCGGACTCATGCCCTGCTCCAGCGATGTGGAAGTAAACTGAGTGACAAGGGGTGCGGACTTTTCGTTTCCAACAAGCGAAAGCAGCACCTGATTTCCGCTCAGGCCGATTTTTGCGCTGAATACCCTTCCCGGCTGCAAGGAGACTTGAGACCGCACTGAAATAACCTGACCGCCCAGAGAAACGCTATAGTTTCCTCCCCCCAGGGACTGGAGCACACGGGCGGTCACCAGGCTTCCCGCCTGTAATCCCGGACGACCGCCTTGAGGAGTCCGTGCTGTCTGCTGCACAATGTGAACCGATGTCATTGCCGCCAGTATAGCACAATTTTTCCCCTTTCTGCTATGGCAAAAGAAAAAAGACAAAAAAAATACCCCGAGCAAAACGCATCGGGGCATATACCACACGGAAAACCGTAAAAGCAGAATCGCTTACTCAGCGGCTCCTGTGTGTTCTGCGGCTTCTTCTGCCTTTACCTCAGCCTTGAGGGCCTGCTCTGCGGCAATCTTTGCCTGAGAAGCAGCACGTGAGCGCTCCAGATAAGCGGTAGCCTGTGCACCGATAAGTTCCTTAACTTTTGCACCCTTACCAACCTTGTCGCGGATGTAGTAGAGCTTAGAGCGGCGCACTTTACCAACACGAACAACCTCAACGCGAACAACGCGGGGGCTGTAGACAGGGAATACACGCTCAACGCCTACGCCGTAAGAAATCTTGCGGACAGTAAATGTCTTGCGAACGCCTGTGTTCTTAATCGCAATGACAACGCCTTCGTAAATCTGAATACGCTTTGTCTTGCCTTCGATAATTTCAAAGTGAACCTTTACGGTGTCACCAACGCTGAAGTTGAGGCTTCCCTCTTTCTTCTGCTGTTCTTCTATGGTCTTAATCAAGTCCATTGTTTTCTCCTGTTGTCGCTTCTTGTGCAGGCCTACCCCTTGCACGGCGGCGTTTCTTTCGGTCCATGTGCTTTACAAAACACTGTTCCGTAAGTTCCTCAATCATTTTTTCGGCTTCTGTAGTGAGCGTTCCCTGCATGCGAGCCGTGGCAATCAAATCAGGTCTGTTTGCCAGGGTCTTCTGCAGCCGCTTTTTCAGCCGCCACTTCCGAATATGCTCATGGTTTCCGTTGGTCAAAACCTCGGGAACTGCCATGCCCTTGTACACAGCCGGACGAGTGTACTGAGGGTATTCCAAAAGTCCGTCAGAATAACTTTCTTCATCCAATGACTCGTGGGTGATAACGTCATCCACCAAGCGATACACCGCATCAATGATGACCGCTGCCGCCACTTCGCCGCTTGACATAACGTAATCCCCGATGGAGATTTCGTCGTCCACGTACTCGTCAATAATCCGCTGGTCAATACCTTCGTATCTTCCGCAGACAAGGACAATTTCGTCTTTCTGACTCAATTCCTGCGCCTTCTTCTGCGTAAAAGGCTTTCCTGATGGCGTGACGTAAATCACGTGCTTCTTGTAGGCCTTAACGCTGTCAAGCGCGCGTCCGAGCGGCTCAGGCAACAACAACTGTCCAGCCCCGCCGCCATACGGCTTGTCGTCACATGTCCTGTGCTTATCAAAGGCAAAATCCCTGATATTCACTAAATCGTAGGCAATAATTCCCCGTTCAACCGCTTTCGCCATGATTGAGGCTTCAAAAAAAGCGCGCGGAATTTCAGGAAATAAGGTCAGCACGGTAAATTTCATGGACTTACTCCAGAATCCAGAGGTGCATCAACTGCATCGTCTTGTTTTCCACGTCAATTTCACCGATAAACTCATTCTTAAACGGCACCAAAACCGTGCGCGCCTTTCCGTTTGCAGTGAACTTCACGCTGTCTGCAAGCAAATGACAGTCCTCGGCAAGTTTAATCTCTAAGAGATTTCCTGTACCGCCTTCCAATACGTCTGTGACCCTTCCCACTGCAACAAAATCAGCAGGAGAAGCCTTTGCTTCCAATCCGTCTTTGCCCCATCCATCTTTTGGATAGACAAGAGCACATTGTTTAAGATCCTCTGCGTACCATTCGTTTTCTTCCAAAGGGCACGCATCCTCGCGGGGAACGACTATCTCACACCCGTTGATTTTTTTGACTTCTTCGGGGGAATCAATTCCTGCAAGCTTCATCAGCAAGGTCTGACCGCTCAGTTCCACACCCTCAACTTTGCAGCGTTTTTCAGAACCAGTTTTGCCATTCCTCAAAGTCACTTCAAGCATATCAGCAAAATGCCCATACTCACCGGAAGTGCTTTCCACTTTAAAATTACCCGTCACTCCATGAGAGCCACGGACAATGCCAACCACAAACCGTTCGTTCATCAGTAAACTGAATACCGCTTAGTCCAGAATGTCAAGGCTGTAATGCCTTCCTTCTCTGTTTGCCGAAGCGGCCAGAACGGTGCGCAATGCTTTTGCAATACGGCCGTATTTGCCGATAACCTTACCAATATCACCCTGGGCAACACGCAACTCCAGAACAGGACCGCGCTCCCCTTCGGTTTCGTTTACCGAGACTGCACTGGGATCATCGACCAATGATTTTGCAATGTATTCAATCAGGTCTTTTTCCATTCCCCGCTACTCCCTGTAACTTATTTGGTAATGCCTTTCTTGCCAAAAAGCTTCTTGACGGTCTCCGTCGGCTGAGCGCCAACACCAATCCAATACTTTGCACGTTCCTCGTTAAAAGAAACCTGCTGTCCTTCCTCAGAAATAGGTGCGTATGTACCGATTTCTTCGATAGTCGTGCCATCGCGCGGCTTGCGGACATCCTGAACAACGATACGGTAGAAGGGACGCTTCTTAGTACCGAATTTCTTGAGTCTGATTTTGACCACGATATTCCTCCATAGGACTGATTTCAGCCCTCAAATTTGCAAATAAGCATAGTACTACCAGTGTAGACTAGGAAAACATCATAAACTATTGGAAGATTTTGGTCAAGGTAAGTATCCGCAGATTCACGGATTTTCATAACATTTTTAGGATGGGGGAAAGCCTTCCCCCTGGGGTTCAAGCGATGCTTTCACCCGCACCCCTTTCGCCTAGGGGCAAAGCCCCTAAGACCCCAATCCGCTTAGGCAAGCACCGTAACTTCTTTTTTGAGCAGAACGGTAATCAAGTCAATAAGCCACATGATGCCGAAGATATTGAACGTGAAAATCTGAATGATTCCAACGAGGATTCCAGCAACGCTACCACTTGTCAGACGGCGAAGAATTCCGTAGATGTCATAAATGATAACCAGAATGATTTTTACAATCCAGTCCAAACCTTTCAGTCCTTTTTTTGCCATAACAGGCCTCCTTTTAACCAATCGTTCATTTACTGTAGCATATTTTGCCAACAAAAACAACTGCCAGGCAAAAAGAGCGTTCGCAGTCCGCGAGCAAATACGCAGGCTGTTCCGCAATTTGTTGCATCATGCCGTCACTTCCGTATGCTTTTCCGCAATCCGTCGCGCCCAGTACAAAAAGGGCGTATCAAGCAAACTCGTCACAATAAAAATCCCGTAGCCAAAAATGAGAATCTGCACGATAACGCCCGCACTGTACACGCCCGCAAAGGCAAGCAGATTGAAAACGACCGTGTTAATCAACTGACTCACCAGCGTAGAGCCATTGTTTCGCAGCCACAAAAACCGTCGTCTGTCACCGAATCTGCGCTCCGTCCACGCCCACAAAAAGTGGTACGCCCACACGTCGTAGAGTTCGCAGACCGCGTAGGCAAACAGGCTCGCAAGCATGACACGCGGCGTATTAGCAAACACCGTGCGGATTGCCCCGCTCATCACGTCGTTTTCGCTCGGCGCATACAAAAACCAACTCTGACTGATTAAAATAAACGTGACATTCGCCGCAATCCCAATTTTGACGCAGCGGTTCGCCTCTTTTTTGCCGTAGATTTCGCTCATGATGTCGGTCGCAAGGAACGATGACGCAAACAGGACATTCCCCAGCGTGGTTTCCAGCCCGAACGCCCGCACCAAAATCAGCACTTCGATGTTCGCCGCAATCGTGCAAATCACCGTCCACGCAAAAATCCCATTTTTCCCGAAAATTCTGAAAAAAGCCACTAGTCCGCCAAAAAAGACGAACACCGACGCGAGTTGCAGCAACTCATTTTGAAAAGGCATAGAACGCTCCTAGTTTTGTTTTACGTCAGGATGGAATTTCGAACTGACGGTAAACTATTGTACAAAAATCATGCGCGAATGTCAAACAGCCCTGCCTCCGCAGCTCAGGGCAAACGCATTATAATCCATTCACAAGTAAGACAAAAAGGGCACAGGCGAA
>CAKZZO010000039.1 GCA_937885175.1 uncultured Treponema sp.
GCTCAACCGCGGGGCTTGCTTGACACGCTGCAACGGTAGCCTTTTTGCTGCACATGCATTTCATTTGTCCAGCCGATATGCAAGCACGATATCTATAATGCGTTTGCCCTGTGAACAAAAGGGCATATATATTGAAATCAAAAGAGATTCTCGTTATAATGATAAAGATATAAAGTTGTTTACGAGGATATGTGAGTGTTCTTAAAAAGTCTTGACATACACGGTTTTAAGTCATTTGCCGACAAAACCCATGTTGAATTTGCAGACGGCATTACAGCCTTGCTCGGTCCAAACGGCTGCGGCAAAAGCAATGTCGTGGATGCGGTAAAATGGGTTCTGGCAGAAAATAAAGCAAAAAATCTGCGCGCAGGTTCCATGGAGGACGTTATCTTTAACGGAACCGAAAGCCGTCCTCCCCTTAACATCGCCGAAGTAACCCTCACAATCTCCAACGAAAACGGCCTGCTTCCGCTGGAAGACTCAGAAATCGCCATAAAACGCCGCCTATTCAGAGACGGAACAAACGAATACTTCATCAACAACCGCCAGGTAGGACCTACAGAAATCCGCCGACTCTTTATGGACACTGGTGTTGGTAAAGCGGCCTACTCCGTTATGGAGCAGGGAAAAATCGACCAGATTCTTTCCAGCAAGCCTGAAGACCGCCGCTATCTTTTTGAGGAGGCAGCCGGTATCAGTCGTTCCAAGGCGGAATGTGCTGAGGCAGAACGAGAACTGGAGCGCACCCGGCAAAATCTTGCCCAGATAGAAGTGGCTTTGGTAGAGAACAAGCGCAGTTATGAAACGCTCAAAGTCCAGAGCGAAAAAACGATAAAATACCGCAAGCTTAAGGAAGACATCTTCAACTACGAACTGGACATCCAGCTCCTAAAGCTCAAGGACTTTACCCAGAACAAGGCCCGCCACGAAAACGCGCTCAAGGAAACGGAAGAAAAGCGCAATGCCGTGCAGGAAGAAATTCAGCAGATTCTGGACACGCTTACAGAAAACAACGATAAAATCAAAGACCTGCAGAACAAGATGACTGAGCTGCAGCAGGAACTGGTAAAGATTCAGACCGATAAAACCGGCAAGCTGGACATGGCAAAGCAACTCAATTTGCAGGTTGGCGTCATCAAGGAAAAAATCGGTCAGCTGGAAGTCCACAAAAAGGCTATTCAAGACCGCATTGATGACCTGAACGAAGAAATTGATGAGCAGGAAGCAGACTTGCATGCAAAGACCAAGCAATTGGATGACGTGCAGAAAAACATCAATTCTTTTCAGGAAAACATCACCACGGCCTCCAGTCAGATTGACGAAAACCGCCGTCGTGCCGATGAAAGCGCGCTGGAAATTGAAAAACTCAACGATGAACGCGCAGACTTTCAAAAAGAACTCACGGCAATTACGGAAGACATCGTAACCGAACTGGATGCAAAACTCCGAGACTCAGGCTTTTCCTCAGCAGAAAGCAGCAAGGCAAAGGAGCAACTTACCGCCGCTATCGGAAAACTCCGCATTTATGCCGACGGTCGCAAGAACATTTTCTCCGATTTTGCGGCAATCAAGGGACACTCGGAAAGCGAATGTACTCAATTTGCCTCCGATGCCGTAAGCGCACTGGAAGAAATCGCCTCCCTTATCAAGAACATTGAAGATGCAGTAGAAAACTATGCCGCCACCATGCCGGCTTTTATTGACGAATTCCTTTCTCCTGAAGGCATCATCACCAAAAAGCGGGAAATTGACAACAAAATCAGTCAAAATGCCCAGAAAATCGTGACGATTCAGGAACGCATCACCGATTACCGCAATCAAAACACCGATTTGGCGGGAAAAATTGACGAATACAAAGAAACGCTGGCAAAACTCCGCGTAAATGAAGGCACCATGCGGGCCCAGATTGATGCGGCAAAACAGCAGGCAGACATTCTCCGCCGTTCCCTGGCCAGCGAACAGAGCACCCTTCGTCAGACCGAAGATGATTTGTATGCAGAACAGAAGCGTCAGGAAGAATTTGACGACCAGATTTATGAGATTCAGACTGCCCTTGCACAAATTGAGGAACGGGGACGGGAATGCGTTAAAAACATCAGCGACCTGAATGATGAAATCGACAGGTGCAATTCAAGCGTAAGCGGAAAACAGAATGCCCTCCGCAAAAAACAGGAAGAACAGTCAAAGTATCAGAGCCAGTATGAAAGACTCACCCTTGATCTGGTTACCAGCGACAACGACATCAAGAACATCAAGCAGAACTTTATCGACACCCACTCCCGCGACCTCATGGAATTTGAGGAACGCATGTATAAAATCAACACACCTGCTGTACTTATCAGGGAAAAACTGAACGGAGCCAGAGAGGAACTGAAATCACTGGGTCAGGTAAACTTGATGGCTCCCGAAGAATTTGGCGAGCAGAAGGAACGCTACGAAAAGTTACAGGCAAGTTTTGACGACACCAACAAGTCTCTGGAAAATCTTATCCGCGTTTCCGAGGAAATCAAGTCCAAATCAACCGAAATGTTTTTGGACACCTACAATAAAATCAAGAAGAATTTCCACAATATGTTCCGCCGCCTCTTTGTGGGTGGACGGGCAGAATTACGTCTGGTTGACCCGCAGAACGTGCTTACAACCGGTATTGATATTCTGGCACAGCCACCGGGAAAAAAGATGGAGAATATCGCCCTGCTTTCCGGCGGCGAAAAAACCATGACCGCCGTTGCCCTGCTTTTTGCAACCTATCAGGTACGTCCCTCACCCTTCTGTCTTTTGGACGAGATTGATGCTGCTTTGGACGACAAGAATGTTTCCAGTTTTGTACAGGCCCTGCGCTCATTTGCAAAGCTGTCTCAGTATATTGTGATTACCCACAACAAAAAGACTGTTATGGGTGCACGAACCATGCTGGGCGTTACAATGGAAGAAAGCGGCGTAAGCAAAATCATTACCATGCGCCTCGATCAGGAGCCGATAAAAGACGACTTTGAGGAAAGCGAAGAATTTATAGAGGAAGACGTGGAGCCGGAAACCGACGTGTACATTCCTCCACGGCCGGCAAAACGCATTCACAATCCGGACGGCACTATAACTGACCCCGAGATTGAATTGCGTAAACTTGCCGCAAAGAAAGCAAAGGCAGATGCCAAGGCTAAGCTGGAAGCCGACAAAAAAGCAGAGGAACTGGAAAAAGCCGCAACCGCTGAAGACAAAAAAGCAATGGAAGCCGCTGCCGCCCAAAATGAAACAGACACTGCTGAGGCTGCCCAGGAAAGTGAAAATTCTGCAGGAGTAACCGAGGCATAGTCTGATGGATTTTGATACTCTGGGTGATACAGTCCGAGATTTCATACATGAAAAGCCGCTGATTTCCGCAATGATTGGCATATTCGTCCTGCTTTTTTTTGCGGCAATGGTAATCCTCATGATTCAGACCTCAAAGCCTGCGGCTTCCGCCCAGACATTCCGCACAGAGCCTTTCTCTGCTGATGCAAAACTCTTGATTCCCGCTGCACCCGAAGGTGAAAAAGACTACTATCCTTCCCGCAGAATAAAAAACGCATGGACAGAAGAAGATGTAGAGCCTTGGTTTACCAAGCCCGATGAAGAAACGCTGAAAAATCTGGAAAAGGCAAACGATGCTATTGTTTCTGACATTATAGGAGCCGCACCGTGATGAAAAAATTTTGTTTTATGATGTCGGTCACATGCTTGCTTGTGCTGGCGGGATGTGGAACAACAAAAAGCGCGGCGGCAGATACGGTAGCGCTTGCTGACAGTTCGCCACAGACGAATACGCCCGACTCTCCCGCACAGTCTGACAAAAACGGTCAGGAGCAGGACACAAATACCGTTTCAACACAGAGCGACAAAGCCGAAAGCGAACAGAATGCAGAAGAAAGTCTTGAAATGGTAGCCCAGGAAGACGTGATTCAGGCAAAACCTGTGGAAGATGACGAAATGACAGATTCAAGTCACGTAAATGAGCCGGAAGTATTGGACGCTCCTGCGGTAGAATACGATACCAGCACCAATCATGCCTTGGCAGAAAACGAAGCAGAAGCCCAGGGAACCTCACCCGTGCAGCAGACAAGTGGCAATGGGGTGACGCAGGCAGGCAGCAACGAGCAGACCCTGAAGAGGAATACCAACGGACAAGTCCAGCAAGCAGCGGCAGAAAGCACCGATGTACAGGCATCTGGCAGCATGGTGACAAACAATGACCTGACACCGCAGCCAGAAACTCCTGCCCAGTCAGGGGGAAGCCAGCCATCTCCACGGTCTCCCCATGCAAGCGCGGCGGAAACGCTCAAAACAAATGAGACGACTGCCCCAAGGCCATCAAGTCAGCCGCTTTCACCGCAAAACACGCAGACTGCCGAAGCAGAAAGCATGTCTCCCCCAAATGCGAGTGCAGTTACCGCCGCTTCCGCTGAGGACGACAGTGCATCAAGCGAAGCAGAAGCCGCAGTAATTCCCCTTGCAGCACAAAAGGCAGTGCCTTCACGCTCCGTAACCATAAAGAACAATCAGTATCTGGATATTGTCTATCCTGGAAGCGGCTGGGTCTATCTGGGTGAGGCAGAAGAAAACCGTGACCAGAAAAAGCAGCCGATTTTCAGTTATTTTGGACGAAAACTGGGTACTGCTGACACCACCTTTACCCTGCGTTCCCGTAAGAGTGGCACAACGCTCCTGCACTTTTACAAAAACGATGCGCTCACCGGTCAATACATTGACGACTATCTTGCCGTAACCATCGAAAATGAAAGTGCCAAGGCAGGAGTCCGTGCCTCTGCCCCAGCCTATGCAGAAGTCGTCCCGCCAAAGCCGACCCGACAAACTCGACAGTCCTATGAAAACATCGTTTCCACTCCAATGGCTGCCGCAGGGGAAAGCGCAAATCAGGCTGCAACAGGAAATGAAAACACAGAGACTGCGCAGGTTGGACAAAAGGCAGAGGCAGACAGCAGACAAAAAACTGCGTCTTCTTCAACTTCCCCCACTCCCGCTCCTGAAGACAAGGGGGTAAAAACGGTCATACAGACAACGGAATCATCTCCTGCAGGTGACTCAAAGACAATCTCTACGGCACCCTCCTACGGCGGTACTCAGAACACATCAGACACTTCTTCTGCAACTGCCTCACCGACAAGTGAGGATGAAAGCAATTTGGATTTGCTGGAACAGGCAAAACGTTCTTATGCCGCCCAGCAGTACGAAACGGCTCTGGATCAAGTGCAGCGATACTTGCAGGATGCGAGCAGCAAAATTGACGAGGCACTCTTTTTGCAAGGTCAGATATGGGAAGCAGAATCCAGTGTCAAGAACATTCGCTCGGCAATCGACTCCTATGAGTCGCTCACAAAAAATTATCCCATGAGTTCACTCTGGGGAAAGGCAAACAACCGAATCATTTATTTGAAGCGGTTTTATATAGAAATTAGATAGGTTGACTGCGGTATGCGGAAAACCTAACGACCGCTCACGCGGACTTTTTATGGGAGATTTTTATGAAAACAAAATCATTTTTCGTGCTTGCAACAGCACTATTCGCACTTCTTTCTACATCATGTATCGTGCGCCAGTATCCAGCGGGAAAACGCACTGTCAGCGTTCGTGGCACAGGTTCCATTCCAGTGGATGCAGACCGGGCCATTATTGTCCTTTCCGTGATTACAACGGCAAAAGATGCGGGAACAGCAGCAAGCCAGAATGCAGACAAGATGAACAAAGTACAGGACGCAGTCATTGCGGCAGGCGGTTCACGGGATTCCATTTCCACCGAAAACTATACGATTTTTCAGGAATACGACTATGTAAAAGACCGTCGCGTTGCGGGTGACTACCGTGTTTCAAACGAAATTAAGATTTACCTCAAAGACAAAAAACTTGCCAGCACCATTATCGACGCGGCAATCAAGGCGGGAGCAAATTCCCTTTCTTCCCTCACCTTCTCTGTCTCAAATCCAGAACTGGCAATCAAGCAGGCAAGAACGGCAGCAGTACAGAACGCACAGGAAGCGGCAAAACTGATTGCAGGCACAACGGGTTCGGAACTGGGCAAGGTGCTCAAAATTGAAGAAGTAAAGGATTCGTACAATGCACCCCTTGCAAAAACCTACGGAAACGCCATGTTTGAATCCGCTGCAGCAGGAGACTCAAATACACCGGTGCAGAGCGGCAAAGTCAATTTTACCGTTACGGTGGATGCAACATTTGAATTGAAATAAAAGAGAGAAAACAGTAAGATAGATTAAAGGACAAAAGAAATGCTTGACTACAAATTTATCAAAGAAAATCTGGATGCGGTAAAGCAGAATATCGTAAACCGCAATATGCAGGCAGATGCAGACCTCGTGGTAAAACTCTATGATGAGCGAACTGCACTTACAACGGAATTACAGACCTTGCAGCAGAAGCGCAATGAAAATGCTGCCGCAATGAAGCAAAAACTGGACAATGACACCCGTCAGAAATACATCGCAGAGGGAAAGGCTCTCAAAGACAAGATTGCCGACATGGAAAAACATCTTGCCGAAGTAGAAGTAAAACTTGACGAAGCCGGCCGCCAGATTCCCAACATGGCTCATCCTGACGTTCCCGTTGGAAAAGTTGATACCGAAAATCTGGAAGTCAAGAAAGTTGGCACTCCCCGCAAGTTCGCCTTTAAGCCCAAAGACCACGTAGAACTGGGCGAAAGCCTTGATTTGATTGACTTTGACCGAGGAACAAAGGTTTCTGGACAGAAATTCTACTATCTCAAAAACGAAGCGGTATTTCTGGAAGAAGCCCTGATTATGTATGCCCTGAACATCCTGCGTAAGCATGGCTTTACCACCTTCATCACGCCGGATGTCGCCAGGGAAGAAATCCTTAAAGGCATCGGCTTTAACCCCCGCGGAAACGAAAGCAATGTCTATGCAATCGAGGAAGAAGGCACTTGTCTCGTTGCGACAGCAGAAATCACGCTGGGCGGCTTTCATTCAGATGAAATCCTCAAAAAAGAAAGCCTGCCGCTCTTCTACTGCGGACTTTCGCACTGTTTCCGCCGCGAAGCAGGTGCAGCAGGTCACTTTAGCAAGGGATTGTACCGCGTCCATCAGTTTGACAAGGTGGAAATGTTCGTATACTGTCTTCCAGAAGACAGCGACAGGATTCACGAAAAACTGCGTCTGATTGAAGAAGAAATTTTCAGCGGACTGGGACTGCCCTTCCGTGTTGTTGATACCTGCACTGGAGACCTTGGTGCTCCTGCCTACCGCAAGTGGGATTTGGAAGCATGGATGCCCGGTCGCGCAACTGCGGAAAGTCCTGACGGAGACTATGGCGAAGTAACCTCAACGTCAAACTGTACTGACTACCAGGCTCGCCGCCTGAACGTCAAGTATCACGATGATGATGGAAAGAACAAGTATGTGCATATGCTGAACGGAACGGCCGTTGCTGTTGGTCGTGCCATGCTTGCAATTTTTGAAAACTACCAGAACGAAGATGGTTCAATCACTGTTCCGCCGGCACTGGTTCCCTTCTGCGGATTTGATAAAATCGGCCCAAAGAAGGAAATTGCTGACCCGGTTTATCACACGGTGAAAAAGTAAATGCCAGAAAAAAACACTTCAACCCGCGGTATATTTCTGCTTCTCCTCTTTCTGAGCGCAATTGCAGTAGGTGCAATCTTAAAACTAACGGCATCAGTTGTACTGCCGGTTGTTGTGTCCGTGCTGCTTTCTCTTGTGTTTTATCCTATTATCAAAAAACTCAATGAAAAGCTGCATTTTTCCTGGTGGTTTGCCATTCTCGTAGTCTTTATCGTTTTTTTTGGACTTATTGTTTCCCTGGCAAACATCCTCACAACGGGATTCAGCTCAATTATGGAATCCCTTCCTGCCTATGAAGAACGACTGAACACGATTTATGCCCGCATTGCCGAAGAATTTAAGGTTGAGGTAAATACGGATATGACCTTTGTAGAAAACATGTGGAGTCATATTTCAATCCGAAACACCATAGGTAAATATGCGCTGAGTTTTACCAACATCATTTACAACTTTTCCCGCAATCTGCTTTTGGTTGTGCTTTTCTCCGTCTTTTTGCTCGCAGAAATGAATGCCACCAAGGAAAAAATCCGTAAGGCCTTTGAAGAAGAAGGCACTGAATCGGAAAAAGTAAAGGAGATTGCCCGTAATATCGTTACTGACGTTACCCGCTACATTTTCATCAAGTTCATCATGTCGGCGGCAACCGGTACACTGGTAACCCTTGGATGCCTGATTGTACATCTAAAGTTTCCCTTGGTGTGGGGATTTTTGGCATTTCTGCTTAATTTCATTCCAACCTTTGGCTCTATCATTTCCGGCGTTTTAACCGTTCTCTTCGCATTGGTGCAATTCTATCCCTCATGGGGTATAATCATCTATGTTGCGGTTTTAATGCTTGCTATTAACATGATTATCGGAAGCATTATAGAACCTCGTGTTCAGGGGCAAAACCTTGGCATATCTCCCTTCATCATTCTGGTAAGCCTGTCCCTCTGGGGCTGGATGTGGGGATTTGTGGGCATGCTCATTGCCGTTCCCATCATGGTAATCATCAAGATTATCTGCGAAAACATTTCATACCTCAAACCCATTGCCATTCTCATCGGCGGCAAGCCCAAAGAAGAAAAAGAAGCGGCTACAGAGAAAACGAGCGGCGGCACTCCGAAAGATAAAACTAATTAGCGAGAGAAATAAGATTTTCTGATCTATTGCAGACATCTTTATACCCTGTAATTCCATTATTATCTGTTTGAGTACTGATATAAGGAGTATCACCTGCACCAAGATCTTTTAAATAGACGCCTGACTCGCCCCTTTCCACACAAAAATACTTTTTGTCACCAAGACAGAATTCTGCCCATTGTCGATCTGTCAAAGCTAATTGGGCAGTTTTTTCAATTCCGGCATAAGTATTATTAAAATCAGAAACAATATCATCATCCATATACCAATATTCGTCTAAATCATCTCTAAGATTCTTAAATTTAAAAAGACAATATTTTTTTAGTGTAATTTCAAAAGATTTCTTCTGCAGTTTTCCATAATCAGTTTTTATATACGCTTCATCAAGAGCCTCTTATGATTTTTTTATACACTCCGAAAGATACCGCACATCCTCTTCCTTAATTGACGTATAGCGGCAGACTGCACAGCATTTTGTATCTGAATCATCGGTAAAAGTTTTTGTCACCATGCAGGTAACGTAAACCTCCCTTTCTTTGAGCGGTTTTGGAAGGGGAAAGCCCATTTTAAGCGCATATTCTGCCCCTTCTGAAAATGAAATTGTCTTTTTTTCCGTACCAAACACAATAGATTCAGAATCAATGTAAAGCACGGTTGGCGGAATGATTTTTCCCTGCAGGGCGGCATCTTTCTGAGGACTGTCTGCAAGGTAGCGGATAATGGCGTTGTTTTTATCTTTTTCAGAAAAAAGTGCGTAGGAGTCATCAAACTGGCAGGTAATGTGCAGGTCGCCACCGTCTTTTTGCAATGCATAATAAAGCACTGCGGAAAAGGGATGCTGTTTTACTTCGATTGTTTCCGTTACACGCTGTATGGCAGCCGGTATAACGATTGCAGGACCAGAAGAAACTTTTTTCATTTGCGTAATGAAATACAGTCCGATTTTATTGAAGTAGAACTGCACCCGCACATTCTTTCCTTCAAAAGCCTTGATGCTTTCCGGCGGATTTTTAAGCAGAATGATTCCCTGGTCAAGTACGGTCAACTGTTCGGCACGCAGGGCTAAAGGAAAAATCTGACTGGAATCAGACTTGTCTTCAGGCATTACGGTTATCGGCGTATTACCGTCAATCAGGTACTGCAAGACAAGCTGCCGCTCTATGCCGGAAAGTTCACTTGCCGCCATTTTTTTGCTCCGACTGTAAGATTTGCAGTTCGTCTACTTTCCAGGAACCGTTTTCCTTTGACAGAAAAATCAGCACATCGGCGGAACGTTCTCTGCCGGAAAAACGTACTGGCACTTCATACATGCTTCCTGTTGCATAGGGCTGACCATAGAAAAAGGAATCAAAAAAACTCACCGTCTCCTTGGCTTCTGTATCAGATTTTTTTTCAGACGTATTTTCAGAAGCGTTTTCTGCCGGCTTTTCAGGCAAGTCCAATTGCATGTCGCGTATAAAGAGTGCAAGCTGATAGAGACAGCCTACCGCCATAAAGGAATCTGCGCTCTGACCATGGCTGACAGCCCTGCAAAAATCATCCAGCACCTTACTGACGTCTTCAGAAAGCAAGGAAGTATCCAGCGAGCCAAAATCTTTTAGGAATGGATAGACTGGGAGCATATCGCGGTCTCCTCCACCCACAAGCATGACCAGGGGAGACAGGTTGACCGAGCGGGAAATGCCTGCCTGGGTTCCGATTTCAGCCGTTAAGCGGTTTCCTTCCAGTTCTCCCGTCCAAGGTATATTCTTTGCCATTTCTGCAGTCAGTTCACGCAGAGACAAAGAATCATCATCAAGCCTTTTTTCCTGCTGAATATTAGAACAGGAAAAAAACATGCAGGAAATGAAAAAAAGAGAAAAAAGGAACTGCAGTCGGTCAAAAGATTTTTTTTGCATAAAGCCTAAATAGTATAGTACATTTTGAAAAAAAAAGATATACTGAAAGCATCATTTTACACTGATTAGAGGAAACTAGTATGGCATTAACGCTCGCCGAAAAAATCTTGCAGGAACATATCGTTCCAGAGGCATGTTCAGAAACAGCATTCAAAAAAGGAACTCCCATTGCGCGCGGTTCCGACATTGCAATCAAAATCGACCAGACGCTCACCCAGGACGCTACGGGAACGATGGCTTATTTGCAGTTTGAGACAATCGGCATTCCGCGGGTAAAGACGGAAGTAAGCGTGTCATACATCGACCACAATACCCTGCAGACTGACTTTAAGAACATGGATGACCACCGCTACCTGCAGTCAATCGCTGCAAAATACGGACTCTATTTTAGCCGTGCAGGAAACGGCATCTGCCATCAGGCTCATCTGGAACGCTTTGGCAAACCCGGTAAGACATTGCTGGGTTCAGACAGCCACACGCCTACTGGCGGCGGTATCGGCATGATTGCCATTGGTGCGGGCGGGCTTGATGTTGCTGTAGCCATGGGTGGCGGCGCATTCCACACTCCCATGCCCAGGATTTTTGGCGTGGAATTGACCGGACAGCTTAAAAAAGGTGTTTCCGCAAAGGATATTATACTCGAAGTGCTGAGGCGTGAAAGCGTCAAAGGCGGTGTGGGTGCAATCTACGAATACTTTGGTGAAGGGGTTGCCACGCTTACCGTGCCCCAGCGGGCCACCGTCACCAACATGGGGGCAGAACTGGGTGCAACCACATCAATTTTCCCCTCAGACGAATCGACAAAGCGCTTTTTGGAATCAATGGGACGAGGTGCAGACTGGACGGAACAAAAGGCCGACCAAGGCGCCGTCTACGACAAGGTAATCAAAATCAATTTAAGCGAATTAAAGCCTCTTGCGGCCTGCCCCCACTCTCCTGACGCCGTTAAGGCAATTTCAGAGCTTGCGGGAAAGCCCGTAACCCAGGTTGTTATCGGCTCATGCACAAACTCATCTCTGGACGATTTGGAAAGCGTTGCGGCAATCGTCAAAGGAAAGCACATTGCTCCCGGTCTTGAGGCTGGCATTGCTCCTGGAAGCCGCGCCACTCTTTTGATGGCAAACAAGGCCGGAATTCTCGGCGACTTGATTGAAGCAGGGTTCCGCATTCTGGAAAGCGCATGCGGTCCCTGTATCGGCATGGGATTTGCGCCAAACTCTGAGGGCGTTTCCCTGCGCACCTTCAACAGAAACTTTAAGGGAAGAAGCGGTACGGCAGATGCAAACGTCTACCT
The DNA here is from genome assembly GCA_937885175.1 of uncultured Treponema sp. Classification (GTDB taxonomy): domain Bacteria; phylum Spirochaetota; class Spirochaetia; order Treponematales; family Treponemataceae; genus Treponema_D. The sequence continues at coordinate 11,922 of CAKZZO010000039.1, forward strand.
TGTCTCTCCGGAAACCGCTGCGGCTTCCGCAATAAGCGGAGTATTTACTGATGCAACCACGCTGCAGTACGATGATCCGGCATACAGCACAGGCGTTCGTTTAAGTCTGCTGAACGGTGGCGACAAGCGTCTTTCATTGGCACAGGTACAGGGCTTTGCCACCGACAGCGGCATGCTCATTCCGCCCCTTTCAGAAAAAGATGCCGCTCAGGTGAAGATTTTGCGCGGACCGAACATCAAGCCCTGTCCGCCCTGCCGCGAGGCAGCCGATACACTCACCTTTCCGGTGCTGCTTAAAGCAGGTGACAATGTTTCTACCGATGACATCATGCCGGCAGGAACAAAGGTGCTTCCCTTCCGCTCAAATGTTCCTGAAATCAGCAAGTTCACCTATGAGCGCATTGATGCAGGCTTCTACAAGCGCGCCGAAGAAACGAAATTTGGCGGTTGCTTTGTCATCGGAGCGGAAAATTTCGGTCAGGGTTCCAGCCGTGAACATGCTGCCCTGGGACCGATGTATCTGGGGGTACGCGCGGTCATCGTAAAGAGTTTTGCCCGCATTCACAAGGCAAATCTGATTAACTACAACATCATTCCGATTACCTTTGCAAATCCCGCCGACTACGATAAAATCAGCCTTGGCGACACCCTTACTCTTTCAAACATCACCAAATCCCTCACTGACGGCACGCCCTTTAAAATTACCGTCAAGGGCAAAAACGGCGAGTTTACGGTAGAAGGCGTAAATGACCTTGCAAAACGGAGTCGGGACATTCTTTTGGCTGGCGGCCTTGCCGCATATACGCGAAAAGGCGGAAACTAAAAGTTGCAGACGCAAGCCGCTTCTTTCCAACAGGCAGCAGACTTGCGAATTGCAATAACCTGTGATAAAATTAAACATATTATTTTTGGAGTAATTGCTATGCACGTACATAACATCATGGAAGAAATCGTTATTCAACGCATAAACGGGCTGTATGATCAGGTAAAGAAGAGTAATCCGTCTTGGCTCAGCTGTGATTGCGAAAACTGCCGCATTGACACCGTAAGTTATGTACTGAACCGCATTTCTCCAAAATATGTCGTATCAGGACGCGGTGCAACCCATGCCATTCCCACGCTGGAAGACACACAGGTTCGTGCAGACATTGACGCTCTGGGACTGGAAGGCATTCGCATTGTCAGCTCGACAAAGAGACCTTATCATCAAGTTGCAAAAAAGGATGTTGTGGATTCCACTCCTTCTCCCGTATATAATCTTCCTACTTTTATGGGAACAGTGCTTGACGGCACCACTTTTGAGCCGCTTACAGGAGTAACCGTAACGCTAATCCAGGACGGAAAGCCCGCACAGATGATTGACGGTACCTGGGCTAATCCTGTCAAGACATTCAAGAGCACTCAGGGATCCTATTCTTTCTGGGCAAAACCAATTCCTGCAAAAAAAGAAGGATTGAACGAGCGTTTTACCTTTACCGTAGAACTTTCTGCTCCCGATTATACAGACGTTACCTACACCTTTGAAGTGCCCGTTGTCAGCGAATCAACCATGCGCACCGAATTGAATTCAATTTTTACGCTCAAAATAAAGGATTTAATCATGTTCCGTGCGGACATTGAAAATCCCATGGAAATGAATCTATAGGAAATGCCATGAAAAGGACCACAATTATTGCTCTGTCGCTGCCCCTCATTATGAGTGCACTCACCTTTTCCTGTGAAAATTTGGCAAATGCATTGGGATTAACCAGCAAGCCAGAACTCAAGACAGAATCGGTTGGCATTGACTCCCTGGACATGGAGAAAATGACCTTTAACTGTGACTATTCTATTTCAAATCCTTACCCCGTTGCCTTTTCCGTAGCAGGAATCACGGCAAACGTTGTTTACAATGGAACTGATGAAATAGAAAATCCTCCTTCATTTACCGTAAAAACGGCAGATGGACTGACCGTCAACGCAAACTCTACTTCACAGAACGAAATGGATTTTGAAGTTCCCTACAATACAATTCTACAGCTCGTACATGTCGTACAAAGCCTTTCGGAAAAAACGTCACTTCCCTTTGCCCTTAAAGGAGACATCACATTGGATTTAAGCTCCATCACAAATGAAACGCTAGGAACAGTCCTTGACACTCTGACCAATGACCGCCAGCTGGTAATTCCGTTTGAAAAGAGTTTTGACGTGCCGGTGTTCAAGCCAAGTTTTAGCGTAAGTGATGTTAATATTAAATATCCAACAAGCGACGAAATGATAAGTGCCCTTGTAAAAGGCGGAATGAATCTTATTACAGCAGGAGCACTGTTTGCATCAGAGGGTTTTAGTGAAAATCTTCTGAAACAAGTTGATATTCCAGTCAGCATGAATTTTAATTTGAATGTTGCAAATGAAGGCAGTGCACCATGGAAATTTGCCCTAAAGGACTGTAGCTTAAAAGACTCTACAAATTTCAATCTTGCCGATGTCACACCTACGAATGAAGCGAGTACCATAGACTCAGCAAGCGGAACAATTCCAATGTCTGCAACATTAAGAACAACCACTGCAGCCGCATATATCGTGCAATTGATTAAGGGCACCGCAGAAAATCCCAATTTTGTTCTGGACAGCGGAATCAGTTTTACGCAACTGGAACAGTACGGGCTTAACCTGCCCTTAAAATACTCTTATGAACTGCCCGTGAAATAAAAAATATGTTTTTTTGTGTTTTACGGAACACTACTCTTGACACAAAACAATGAATCTGATATTATAAAATAGTTACGGGCAGTTAGCTCAGTTGGTAGAGCCCCTGGTTTACACCCAGGTTGTCGGGAGTTCGAGTCTCTCACTGCCCATAAACCCGTGGTTTTTCACTATATAAAACAGCCCTCTTGCTTCAAGACCATTCTTCCGCTCATCAGTAAGCGGCGGAAAAATCAATTGCAGAATGAACGAACCCCGAATACATAAAAAAATCTTTCCTCATGCCTTTCAATGTTTTTGCATAAGAAAAGATTATTTCTATTCGGGATGACAGGATTTGGCTTTCAGCCCGCCTACGCGCGATTGTCTTCCTCGCACCTGCTCGGAATCGCGCTCCGTTTCAAATCCTGCTTCGTACTTCAAAAAAAATCTTTCCTCATGCCTTTCAATGTTTTTGCATAAGGAAAGATTATTACAAAATCGGGATGACAGGATTTGAACCTGCGACATCTTGGTCCCAAACCAAGCGCGCTACCAGCTGCGCTACATCCCGTATATATGACAGTTTACTGGAAAATGGGGCTTTAATCAAGAGGGCACAAAAAACTCCAGCCTTTTTTTTGGCTGGAGTCAAAGGGCTATTTCATTGAAGCGACGATTTTATCGCTGAGATTGTCCAATACAACGGCTAAAGCCGCAAACAGGGTGCTTCCAACGACAATCAACACTACACTAACAATTCCTAAAACCATATTCGCTCCATCTCAGCCCAAGAAAAGCGCCGCAACTACAAGTGCGACAAAGCCGAGTATACAAAAGAAAATAATCATATATGCTCCATGCACAACGTGCTTTTAAATGAGAATATGTATTGTAAGAAATATTTTTGTTTGGGGCGATGTTAGAATAAGGTCTGCAAAAACTGTAAAACCGTCAGAAATTTATTCTTGTTATTTTTTTCCAGGGAGACAGAAGTGATAAATATACGTTCCACAAACGATGCATATCGCTGCTGAACTACTGCAATCAGAAGGCCGTAAAAAGCCTTTAACTGCTGACGAAGGGATCGTCTGGCAGTCAGGCGGATTACATTTTCGCCATTAGGTGCGATGATCATATCATGCTGTGTCACCGCAGTAGCAATATTTCGAGACAAGGGGGTATCGACTGAAAATGCATGCAAAGTGACGCAGGGAGTATAGATTCCCGCAATCATCAAGACAAGCGAAACCACGAGTCGTGCTGCAAATCTATAGCGAATCGTCATGCGTCTGAATATCGACATTTTCGTAAGAACCAATGCCACAGCCATTGTCTTTTTCTACTGCTCATAAAAAGGGACTGCCCTTCACTTTTTGGACAGCCCCTTTTTGCTAATAGGATTTCTGTTTGCTAGCGCAAGCCACCGTATGTCGCGATGAAGACGCCCGCTGCCATTGCAGTACCGATAACGCCAGCGACGTTCGGTCCCATTGCATTCATCAGGAGGAAGTTCATCGGATCTTCTGACTGACCCACTTTGTTTGCAACACGGGCTGCCATCGGAACAGCAGAAACACCGGCAGAACCAATGAGGGGGTTAATCTTCTTGTCTTTAGGCAGGAAGACGTTCATCAACTTAGCCATGAGCAGACCACCGGCCGTAGCAACTGCGAATGCCACCAGCCCCAGAACGATGATACCGAGAGATTCTGCCTTGATAATCTTTTCCGGAGTCATCTGAGAGCCAACGCCCAAAGACAGCAGGATAGAAACAATGTTCATCAGTTCATTTTCCATGGTCTTTGAAAGACGAGTGGCTGCACCGCTTTCCTTAACGAAGTTACCGAATGCCAGCATACCGATAAGCGGAGCGGCCGGCGGCAACAAAAGAATGGTCAAAAGCAGGAGCATAAGGGGGAAGAGGACCTTTTCCATCTTGGGAACCGCACGCGGGTTGGGCATGCGGATAAGACGTTCCTTCTTGGTTGTCAGCAATTTCATAATCGGCGGCTGAATCATCGGAACCAAAGCCATATATGAGTATGCCGCAACAGCGATAACACCCATCAATTCCGGAGCAAGTTTACCGGAAACATAGATTGAAGTCGGACCGTCTGCACCACCAATAATACCGATGGCACAAGCCTGCATGATGTTGTAGTTCAAGCCAAAGAGGTTCATAACGGCAACACCAAAAAGCGTAAAGAATACGCCGAACTGGGCGGCACCACCTAGAATTGCCGTCTTGGGGTTAGCGATAAGCGGACCAAAGTCCGTCATTGCACCAATGCCCATAAAAATCAGCATGGGGAAGAATTCATTGCCAACACCTGCATGGTAGATAATTGCCAGCATACCGTCCGGCAGGTCGCCCATGCCAGCACCAACGATGTTCACAAGAATCGTACCGAATCCAATCGGAATCAGAAGAAGGGGTTCAAATCCTTTTCCAACCGCCAGATACACGATAAGGAAACCGATTGCAATCATAATCAATGACTGCCAGCCGGGAGCAGTACCCCAGTCTTTTTCCGGAGCCTCCTTAATTTCGGGCTTTACGCCAGTAATGCTGGGGTCAACCTTCTTCTGGGTAATAATCTGGTAAATACCCGTTGACTTACCGATGTTCTGAATAAAGCGGGAAACAGAAATGTTGTGCTCATCGCCCCAGTTTTCTGTTCCCTTAATCACTCTTTCCAAGCCCGAGCCGCTTTCTGCTGGAGCAGTTGCTGCAGGGGTTTCGTTCAGATACATTGATTCAACGGAAACTTCTTTTGTCTGCGCGAGAACTTTTGTTCCCATGCTCAGAACCATGGCAATAGCCATGATTGCGAGCGTTGTGCCGAAAACCTTTTTTCTAAAGTCTTTCTGTGTGTCAATCATGGTCTATCTATCCTTATTTGATTTCTGCGACAGCCTGACCAGCAGATACCTGAGAGCCAGTTGCCGCAAGGAAGTGAACTTTACCAGCTGAACCAGCCTTGATTTCAAGTTCCATCTTCATTGATTCGATGATGATTACAGTTGTATCAGCGTTTACCGATGCGCCTTCTGCGACTGCATATTTAAGCAGTGTACCAGCAACCGGTGCATTCACTGATTTTCCGCCTGTAGGTGCTGATGCTGCTGCGGGAGCAGGACTTGCTGCGGGTGCTGCAGCAGCAGGAGCGGCCTTTACGACGCCACCGATAGAAGCCAGTGTCTGACCTGCGGTAATCTGAGTTCCAGTGGGAACAGCATAGGTAATCGTTCCGTCTGCAGGAGACTTCACTTCCAGTTCCATCTTCATTGATTCGATGATGATGACAGTCTGTCCCTTTGTAACTTTTGTACCGTTTGAGAAGCACTGCTTGAGCAATGTACCAGCAACCGGAGCCTTAACGTCTTCTCCGCCAGTAACCGTTGCTGCTGTCTGAGCAGGAGCGACACTTGCTGCACCAAAAGCAACATTGTAAGTAGTACCGTCAACAGTGATGTTATCGCCGTTAGCCTGTACATTGTATGAAGTTCCATTGACTGTAACAGTGTAAGAACCGTTTGCAGAAGCAGCCTTGGGTGTTTCCTTGAGGCCAAAAGTCTTTTCTGCATCTACCGGTCCCTTTGCGCGTTCTGAGAAGAACTTTGTTGCTACCTTGGGGAACATTGCATAGGTCAGAACATCTTCAACAGAACCGTTTCCGCCGTTTGCCTTTGCTTCTTCAACCATCTTGTCCCATTCCGGTTCAATCTTGTCAGCCGGACGGCAAGTGATTGCTTCTTCCATCTTGTTCTGTGCAAGAGCCTTCTTAACCAAGTCTGCATTGGGTTCTGCAGGAACCTTGCCGTATTTACCCGTCAAGAGGTCGCAGAATTCACCTGTCATGCGCTCGTAGCGGCCAAAGAGTACGTTGAATACTGCCTGCGTACCGACAATCTGTGAAGTCGGGGTAACCAGAGGAACGTATCCCACATCTTTCTGAACAAGGGGCAGTTCTGCCAGAACCTGGTCAATTTTATCTGAAGCCCCCTGCTGCTTGAGCTGGCTTTCCAGGTTAGAAAGCATACCGCCGGGAACCTGTGACTTCAGAATACGGGTATCAGCACCCAGGAATTTTGATTCCAGAGAAGCATAGTGCTTGCGGATGTCGCGGAAGTATGCGGCAATCTCAAGCAATGCAGAGATGTCAAGACCAGTATCGTATTCAGTGCCCTTGAGCATTTCAACAACAGTTTCTGTAGGAGAATGTGATGTACCCATAGCCATTGCAGAAATGGCAGTGTCCAGAACATCTGCGCCAGCCTCGGCAGCCTTCAGCAGTGTTGCAACTGAAAGGCCTGTTGTAGCGTGTGAGTGGATTTCCACCGGCAGGTCACACTTAGCCTTGATTGCCTTTACCAGGTCATAAGCCTCAAAAGGCTTCAGAAGACCAGACATATCCTTGATACAGATTGAATCTGCACCGAAGTCTGCATAGGTCTTTGCCAAGTCAGCATAGATTTCCTTTGTGTGATAGGGAGTGGTTGCATAAGAGATAGCCATCTGAACATGCTTACCAGTCTTCTTTGCAGCCTTTGTAGCACGTTCCAGGTTACGGGGATCGTTACATGCATCAAAGATACGGAATATGTCAACACCATTCTTTGCAGCATATTCAACGAACTTGTCTACAACATCATCAGCATAGTGGCGGTAGCCCAGGAGGTTCTGACCGCGGAGCAGCATCATGATTTTTGTATTGGGCATCGCTGCATGCAGTTTGCGCAGGCGTTCCCAAGGATCTTCATTCAGGAAGCGGATACATGAGTCATAGGTTGCTCCACCCCATGCTTCTGCTGCCCAGTAACCGATTTTGTCCAGCTGGGGGGCAATAGGCAGCATGTCTGCCAGTGTCATACGAGTTGCGTGCAAAGACTGAGTTGCATCACGCAAAACCAGTTCAGAAATGTTTACTTTCTTAGCCATTTTCTTTCTAACTCCTTAATTCTTTTCGTGCAAGGCAGTTGCAATTGCAGCAACGATTGCCTTCTGGTCAACGGCGGGTGCCGCAGAACTAGTTGCCTCAGCTTTGGGTTCTTGTTTATCCCAGCCGGCAGCATGAACAACAAGACGAAGAATGTTCATGAAACCAATCAGAATAATCAAGAAACTGAAGACAACACCCATACCCAACAGAGTCAGAACGATACTCTGGTTAAGCATTTCAGCTATTGTCATAGTTCCTCCAAGGAAAAAAATACCTAGATGATAATTTTATTTAGTATAAAGAAAAAAAGCGGTGTATTCAATAGAAGACAGAGATGATAATAGGAAATTTCAGAAGTTTTTTTGGGGGAAGTCTCCCCCTCGCTCCAGCCCGCCTGCCTGCCCCCTCGGCAGACAAGCGGCTTACGCTACCCTCTCGCCTAGGGCTGCCGCCCTAAGACCCGCTGCGGCTCCACAGGGCACAATAGGCCTGCGTGCGGGCGGCAAAGCGGGCGGCACGCAGCAATGCACGGATTTCTGCCTTTGAGTACCAAAAGGCTTCAATTTCTTCCAGTTCATTGTCGCTGGGAAGAATCTCACCAGAGGCTTTTCCAACGATGACGATGTTTTTTTCGTTGGAAAAGCCCACCGCTGAATAACTTTCCATCCAGATGTCGTCAATATGGTCAAGGTGCAGCCCCGTTTCTTCACGAAGTTCGCGAGCAGCGGCAGAAGCAGCATCCTCCCCTTTGTCAATCAGCCCGGCAGGAAAATTGTAGACCCACTCCCCCGGCGCCATTCTGAATTCACGGCTCAGAAGAATCTGCTCGTTTTTTTCATCATGCATAATCATTACAACCGCATCCACCCGGCCGTCATGCAGGCTGGCAAAGGAATCAATGTTCTTGTTACGGCTGACCATCTCATAATTCTTTGTTTTTCCGCTGGCCGTCTCATACTGAATGTCATATCGGGTGATGAATTTTCCCTGAAGGATTTTCTCTATTGACTTAAATTTCACTTTGCGCCTCGAATAAATAAAGCAGCCCTTCTCAAGCCCTGCAAGGTAAATTCACGGTCAAAATCCTCAAAGCAATCTACAAGTGGCTGCAAGACACTGTTCAATCCGCCTGTGGCCACCACATGCACATCTTCCTTTGCCACTCCCGTGCGGTCAGCAAGGTCTGATTTTGTCCTTTCTATCATGTACTCCACCAGTCCCTTGTAGCCGAGAATCACGCCTGCCTGAATACATTCTATAGTGTTTGAGCCAAGGCTGGTGGCAGGGGCCTTGAGTTCAACAAGGGGAAGCTGAGCGGTATTGCTTGAGAGGGATTTTATCGCCGTTCCCAGACCAGGTGCAATGGCGACTCCTTGCAGAACGCCATGCTGGTCAACAGTAGTAAAGGTAAGAGCCGTACCAAAATCAACCACAATCGTGGCCTTTTTGTAGCGGCACCAGGCTTCCAGGGCATTGCAAAGCAAATCAGTTCCCACTTCATGCTCAACTGGCGGAGGCAGCGTTATGGGAAGAAATGCATATATGTCTTTGTTAATCAAAAGCGGTTTTTTTCCGGTAAAGTGACGGGCAACAGTAACAAAGGTTCCCACAAGGGCTGGCACTACGGAACTGACCACCGCATCGGTAATGTCGGAGTCTGCAATATTTTCTGAATGAAACAAGAGTGACAGAAAAGAAAAATACTCATCTCCCGTGCGGCGGGAATCTGTACTGATACGCCATTCCTTGAGCATTCTTGCCCGCTTGTTTACGTCACCATTTTCTTCAAAGAGCGCGACAACCACGTTGGTATTTCCAATATCTATTGCAAGCAACATTGTCTAAATCCTCTGTTTCTGCTATTATATAGCTATGGCACAACTCATTCAACCAAGAGTATTAAAAGGATTTAGAGATTTTTTGCCGACGGCAGAAATTAACCGTGCGGATTTAATGGAAAAGATTACAGAGGTATACCGTTCATTCGGTTTTGTTCCCATTGATACGCCTGTTTTGGAATATACGGAAATCCTGCTTCGCAAATCAAACGGCGAGACAGAAAAGCAAGTGTTCCGTTTTGAAGACAATGGCGGCCGTGACGTGGCAATGCGTTTTGACCTTACCGTTCCCTTTGCCCGCTTTACGGCAGAACATGAAAGCGAACTGTATTTTCCCTTCAAGCGCTATCACATGGCAAAAGTCTGGCGAGGCGAAAAACCCCAGGCTGGGCGCTATCGCGAATTCGTACAGTGCGACATAGATACCGTAGGCAGCGACAGTGCAGCCTCAGACTTTGAAATTCTCAACGTGATGAAATGCGCCCTAAACGCTGTCGGCGTAAAAAATGTCACGATTCACGTAAATCACCGCGGTATTTTCAACCGTTTTCTTGCAAGACTGGGAGTTAGCGAAAAAAGCGAAGACATTCTCCGCTCTGTGGACAAACTTGCCAAGGTAGGAAAAGAGGAAGTACAGAAAGAACTGCTTGCCTGCACTGGAAGCGAAGCCGCTGCTGCAGAAATCCTCACCTACATTGCAGGCGGAAAAGATTATGACGACACCCTTGCAATGCTCGAAAAAATGGCAGGAGGAGCCGCCGAAGACACCCAGCGCATGCGCGACATCCGCGAAATGATGAAGGCAGCCGGCATTGAAGCCAGTTATGTGCTCGATCCTTCCATTACCCGAGGTCTTGATTACTACACTGGCATTGTATACGAAACATTTTTGAATGATCTCCCTTCCATCGGTTCAGTTTGTTCCGGCGGCCGCTACGACAACCTTGCAGGTCTCTACATGAAGAACAAAGTGCCCGGAGTGGGAGCATCCATTGGCCTTGACCGCCTGATTGCCGGCCTGGAACAACTGGGCACGACAACAAAAAAAGGCAGTTACCTGGATGCGGAAATTCTCTGTACGGACGCAAACCTAGCCATTCATTATCAGGGAGTGGCAAGCCGTCTCCGTGAAAAAGGCATATATGTTGAAGTCTTTCCAGATGCAAAAAAACTCGGCCAGCAGTATGCCCTTACCGAAGCCAAAGGCGTAAAATGGGGAATACTCATCGGCAAGGAAGAGGCTCTTTTGGACAAGCTTACCCTTAAGAATCTTATCACCCGCGAACAGTTTGTGGGCTACACGATTGATGAGGCTGCGGAAAAGATTTTGTCTGAAAAATAAAATGTTTTAATTGGTGCCTAACTGCTTTACGGCGGTTTTGGCACGCATTTTGTTGGCATACACTGCCACATTTGCTGCGGGAAGCCAGCCGGATTCAAAGGCGTACCATTTTTCCTTGTCCCCGCCGCTTGTCACTGTACTTTCGCCGATAACTTGAAGAATCTCACTCTTTCTGTAATGGGTTACCACGCGGGATGCATAATCAGCAGCCTCATAGCAGGCAACATAGGGCTCAGTGACCACCGCCCATTGAATTTCTACATCAAGGGCAAGGGGATCTGAGTGGTCAAACTGTACGAGAACATTCTGCCTGACGCATCCCCCAAGAAAAAAAACAAGAAAAAAGGCAGCGGCTGGAAAAAGAAATCTCATTTTTTCTTTGGCTCGTCATCGGGAAGTATGCTGGCAAGATATTTTACTACCTGAGGATAAATGAGCATGTCGCTGTCTACAAAATTGAGTTCGGGAATCTCAGCCATGTCTGCCCAGCGGTATTCAGTATGCTCGGTGAGCACATATTTTTCTTCCATTCCGTTGTGGGGCACAAAAATCTGATAGGCATGCAAATCCCGCAAGTCGCCATTGTGCTTGAACTGAGCCGTAGCAATCAAGTCTCCCACGCCAACCTTTACGCCGAATTCTTCCTGAAATTCACGGACAAGACCTTCTTTTTCGTTCTCGCCCTCTTCTACCTTGCCGCCTGGAAATTCCCAGCGTCCACCCATCTGCCCAGTAGGATTGCGATGGGCAATCAATACTTTTTTTCCGTCAAAAGCAATGCAAGCGATTGATATATGAGCCATAGAAACCATACTCCTAAAACTATAAAAACAGTATGCGGGGAAAGATAAAGTGCATGAGACCTGCAATGATACAGAAGACACCAAGATAGCGGCGGCCGGTCACAAAGATTCCCTGCAGGAAAAAGGGCAGATTGATTTCTGTAGACAACTTGTTGGCATAGAATTCCAAGAGCAAGGCTACACTGCCAAGAATATTCGCCAGGGCAGGAACCAGGTCTCCAATCACAGGCGTATCAGTCTGAATAGGAGAAATAATAATCAAGAGACCGGCAAGCAGTCCCAGTACGCCAACCACCAGGCGGAAAAGACTGTCGTTCATAAATGAGCCGTCAGCAAAAATCTTTACGCCTTCACTAGAAGCGGACTCTGCTGTTTCAGAAGCATCCGTGTCTTCACCGGCAAAGTCAAAATCATCTGAGCCTTGCTCATCGCTAGCCGCAAGGGAAGTTCCTTTGGTAAAATCCGATGCATACACCAAAATCAAGCCCGCTACGATATTAAGCAGGACTGATAAAAAATAAAACTGCAGCATTTTTTGTTCTCCTATAAAAATTCCGCTCCACTTTATTGTCTCTGCACTGTCTTTGAAAGCGTCCTTTCTTCGTTGCCCATTACCAGCACAGCGGACACAGTAATTATATCATAATCTTTAAAAGTTGTCCTCACTAATTCTTTTTTTCCGGCATATTTTGTCGTAATTTTTTCTTCGTGGGCGAGCTGACCGTCAACATTGGTAAACTGAAATGTCACATCCACAGGAAAGACGCTGCCCGCTTGGTATTTTTTGTTGGGGTCAGACAGTTCCAGCGTAACATAGACGGTGTCTTCAAAAGAAAAGGCTGAAAGTTGCAGGGGTACATGATGCACCGTATCTTCACTTTTACTCGGCCCAAAATACCACATGAAGGTCATGGCAGCGGCACATACAATCACCGAAAAAAGCATGAAGCGGTTACCCCGCGTGGCCACCAAAGACTTAAAGATGCCCCTGCTTCCAATCTGCATTTTTCCAGCATAATAGTCCTGAACGATTTTTGGCGCATGGGAAAGCCGCTCCTCGCGATTGTAGCGGAAAATCATTGCGTCATCGCCTTCAGTGTGTCCTTCATCAACATGACTGAAATCCACTTTTTCCGCCCTCCACAACTAATTATTCATGAATGAAGCAACCAGGTTGTCAGTACGCCACCAGTCCACTTCTGCCCTTTCATTTTTGATAAAGAGTGCGCTGATAATCCCCTCTTCGTCAAGGCTGATTGCATAATAGAGAATATCCCCATGCTTGGCAGACAATCCCCGCTTTAAGATACGCTGACCGTTTGGCTGTACCATCTGCACCTGATAGCCTTTGTCCGTGGGGGTATAAAAGAAAAACCAGCCGCTTTCCGTTACACCAAGAAAATCATAGGGCAAAAGATAGACTTCATTGCTCAGTCCTTCTGCCACTGCGGCTTCATAAGGAGGAATTTCAAGGGGAGTGTCATAGCGACCTGTTGTTACATCCAGCGGACACAAGAGCGTGTGCTGATAATCCACCCCTGACTGTACTTTAAGCGCCGGATCAAGGGTATTGGCAAAATAATCAATCTTTACGTACAGTTTGTGACTTACCAAATCAGGCACTACGTTTTCTATGGAAATGTAGACTGAATCTTCCACGGATTCTTTGTAGGGATTTGGCACTGTATCCACCGTAAAGGGCACGGTATAGAGCAAAAATCCGTTTTCACCGAACCAATAGACCACAGGACCTTCATTTGTCGTGCATACAACTACCAATTCGTTTGCCGAAGTGGTATACATGTTTTTGATAAAGGGAAAAGGCGTTCCTCCCGGTCCCTGCTGACCAAGGTAATCGATAAAAGTTCCGTTGCTGTCAAAGCGAAGCACTGCATGGCTCAAGAGCAGCCGTTTTTCCGCATCACGTTCCTGACGCTCAGGGGGAAGCGTGTCCACCGCATACAGGTGCTTCTGGGAATCCACGGCAACAGGCCCCAGCGTATTAAAGGGATAGGCAACGGCCTTTTTTGTTGAGTTTTCAGCATTGTTCTCTGCAAGCGTAGGATTTTTGGTGACATCCTCATTGTAGTAAAGGCTCAGTAAATCGCCGTAGGAGTTCAGTTCCATGATTTTCTTTGACTCACCGTTTGCGATGTAAAAAAATCCGTCACGCATGGTCATGTAGGTGTTGATGGTACCCGCCTGCGACAGATTAAAGAGGTTTAGCTGGTCCTCAAAATTTCCATAAGCAAGCGTAAAAAGCTGATTTTCATTTACGGATGCAACCACATTGGAGCGATGGCAGGAGAAAAAAGAAAAGACAGAAAGCAGTGCCGTAAAAAAATATAAAATACCAGAGAACATTCTCATAGCAATAAGCATAGCGGAAAAAAAGGAATTGGGCAATGAGCGGGGCAATCGCCAGGGCAAACGCATTATAATCCATTCGCAAGTAAGACAAAAAGGGCACAGGCGAA
>CAKZZO010000040.1 GCA_937885175.1 uncultured Treponema sp.
AGAACAGCAAGACTTTTACAGGTGATAATGTTAACGAGCAGAGATTTAAAATCCAGACTTCAAAACTCTTTCCAAAATACGATGATGATTCTGAATATAGTTTTTATAAAGAAATAAACACGAACTTTTCTGCTCTCAAAGCAAAAGGCTTTATTGATTACAAATCAGAAAGAAGTGGAAAAATAAAAGCTGTTTATCTTGTAAAGCCAGCAATTCCTGAAATCTACACATACATAAGTAGAGAAGCAAAAAGCGATACCAATAATCGTTTATTTCAGATCTGGCAAAAATATGAAAATCTGAATGCAGTAGATTATTCTCCGCTATTACTTTATATATCTGACCAGAAACAACATATTAAAGAAAACAAGAAGATTCTATTCTTTGAAGGAGATTTTGAGCAGCATAAAGATATCTTGCTTGCATGTAAGTCAATCTTGGAAAATCAGGAAGAAATTTTTATCCGCGAGTTGTCTGTAAAACTCTTCAACAATTCAAAACACCTTGAATCGATTGAATCTTCTGTTCGAGCCCTTCTGTATACATATGGCGAATATGATGAGAAAGATACAGTACTAGAAGAACACAACATTATAAAAACTCCTACCTATGTAATGGTCAAGGGAAAAGGAATATTAGACTGTGGCCAGAAAATTGATTTATCAAAAATTGACGGGGATATAGGGCTTTCTACAAAAACACTAAAAGGGCTTAAGTCCATTGAACTCAACGGAGCTTCTGTCATAACAATAGAAAATTTAACAAGCTTTCATAAATATCAGCCTCAAAACGAATTAGCAATCTACCTTGGTGGATTTCACAATTCTGTAAAAAGAGATTTCATTCAACTTGCCTCTAGATGCAATCCTAACACAATATTTAAACACTATGGCGATATAGATGCCGGCGGATTTTATATTCTGGAGCATTTAAAAGCAAAGACGGGGATAAACTTCGTTCCATATAAAATGGATGTAGAAACTTTGCTGTCTAATAAAGAAAATTGGATAGGATTATCTGATAATGATAAGAAAAGGCTTTCCAAATTGGCTGATAAGAATCCATTACATAAAGATGTCATCCAGTTCATGCTGGAGAATAACTGTAAGCTGGAGCAGGAAGCAGAAAGCATAGTTTGCCATGCGAGTCCATGCTGAGGAATGCAAATATATGTCTAACGGTCAACTTTCGGGACGAACCCTATGAAGTTGCTTATCTGATGCGCGTTCTCAAACCTGCCCACATCGCCGACATAGGCGACATAAGAAAGTGCGGTTATTGGTCCGATTCCCGGCACCGTCATTATTTTCTGAACCTTGTCGTCTTTCTCGACTTCCTCATTGATTTTTTTATAAAGTTCCCCTATCTGTTTCTCGATGAGGTCAAGCCTTTCTGCGAGCCGTCCCGCCTCATCCTTTTCATAACGAGTAAGTTCTGATGAATCGAAATATTTTCCGCGCAAATCTTGCGCTGGCGGTTCAGCTCTGCAAGCAATAGCGCGCGCCATTTTTGACTACACAATCCGGAAGCAGTAGGCTCCAAAGTTTTTCAGTGTGTAAAACGCACTGGAAGCAGTTTTTTTCACTCCTTAAACTGTATGCAGAATCAATTTTTTAAGGAGTTTTACATGAAAAAAATGTTGTGTGCAATTGCTATGTGCGTTGCGTTGGTAAGCGGTGCTTTTGCTCAGGAGGCAGAAACAAGTTCTAAAAAAGGCGGTTTTGATTATCACAATATCAAAATCGAAGCAGCAGTTCCTTTAGTACTTTTAGGAATTGGTTTCGATGTTCGAGGCTCTTATCAGTTTGATATAAACGAAAACTGGTGGTGGAACGTAGGTCTTGATACTCATTTTTCTTCAAATATAATATGTGGTAACAATATTAGCATTTTAGCTTTTGGCTCTATTGGACGGAAAACAATTTATTTGACTTATGGTCTTGGACTGGGAATTAATACAGAATACAGCGAGGTAGGATTCGTTCCTCTTGATTTAAGATTCGGCTGGCAACCAGGATTTAAAAATAAAGATTCAGGACTATCATTTAAGCTTGAAGCAGGTCTGTTCGGTGCTTGGTCATGGAAAGAAAATACACCAGATGGAGAAAAACTCGGTTTTGAGACAGCACCGGGCATAAATCTCGGCGTAGCGTATAAGCTGTAAAATATCAGAGAACACTAAAGTTTATCAGCTATCGTTTTCCGTCTTGCTTTGCGGGGCGGATTTTTTTTATTTTTCGCTATAATCCCTATGTTCTGAAAACCATGTGCATACGGCATAAAGCGGCAGGTTATCAAAGCGTTTTTCTGCTCTGTAGTCTGACATGGAAATTCTTACACCTCGCAAATTTTCATTTTTGTCTAATACTGCTTTTAAGCTTCTTGCATGAAGATTTTCTTCTGCCTTTACTTCTATTGGAATTACAGATGAATCCTTTTGAAGCACAAAGTCTATTTCGCTCGTTGAATTTTCGTTTGTGTAATAGTAAATAGCTTCTTCTCGGCAAGATGCAATTTGCTGTTCAACATATTGTTCTGTGAACGCTCCCTTGTATTCTTCAAAAACTGAATTTCCCAATAAAATGTCTTTTATGGGAGTGTCAGTGAACGCACCAAAAAGTCCGCAGTCATTCATAAAAAGTTTAAACGCATTAAAATCCTCGTAAAACTTTATAGGCATGGCGATTTTATTTACTCTCGTAATTTTATGAACGATTCCTGCATCGCAAAGCCATTGAATTGCATTTTCATATTCTGCCGCCCTTGAGCCTTTCCTGATAGCGCCATACACAAATTTTTTATTTTCTTTTGCCAGCTGAGCTGGAATTGAAGACCAAACAATTCTAATTTTTGCTATGTCAGATTTTGAAGCGTGCTTTACAATGTCATCGTCGTAGTCATGAAGAATCGCTTTTTGAATTTTCCGAACTGCAAGCACATCCCCGCTTGATGCATATTCTTTAACGCAGGCAGGCATTCCGCCCGTAAAATAATACTGTCGCAAAAGTTCAATAAACGAAGATTTTAAAGACGCTATATCGTTCCATTCACAAGATGATAAAATCTGCGCTTTTTGCTCTTCTCCAACAGCAAGTAAAAATTCTTCAAAATTCAGCGGATAAAGATGAAGCGTGTCAACTTTTCCAACGGGGAACGATTCTCCCTCACGAGTTTTCAGCCCCAAAAGAGAACCTGCTGCCGCAATATGAAATTCAGGTGCGTTTTCACAAAAATATTTTAATGAGCCTAATGCTTTGGTAAGTTCTTGAATTTCATCAAAAAAAATAAACGTCTTTTCGGGAATAGCAGGCATGTGGGAAATTGCAGAGACAATTCGCAAGATTCGCTTTACATCATAGTCAATAAAAAGGTCTTTTACTTCGGGATTATTGTCGCAATTGATTTTTATGTAATGCTCATATTCGTTTTTGCCAAATTCGTCTAAAAGCCATGTTTTGCCAACCTGACGCGCCCCCTCTAAAATGAGTGGCTTTCGGTTTGAGGAATTTTTCCATGCAAGCAAGTCTTTATACAGTCTTCGTTTCACACTGTTATTATTACACTTTTCTAGGGATAATTCAAGACATACATTACATTTTTCTTGGGATGCTAAAAGATAATTATTACATTTTTCTTGGGATAAAAATTTTCAGTGTGTAAAACGCACTGGATTTTTACCCCCCCCTAGTAAAATAACCTTAAATCAAATTTTTAAGGAGTTTTACATGAAAAAACTTTTCAAAGCATTGGCAGTGCTCGCAGTAGTAGCGGCACTGGGATTTGGATTTGTTTCTTGCGGAGACAGTGGCGATGACAACAACGGCTCTGGAAGCCCAAGTTCTGGCGGCGGAAACGGCGGAAACTCAACTACTGCTGTAACTAAAGAAACAATCGCTCCAAAAAACTTTAAGGTTGAACAGGTTGAGGGGCAGAACAAGCTCAAATTCACATGGGAAGCAGGAACTGTAGCGGATTCTACTTATTACTTGACCTATATTGGTGGATTTAATTGGTGGGAAGGATTCTTTAACGGAGAAACTTCATATACAATAGATTGGTTCACAAACGCAGGCTCAGGCAATGGATCCGGCATAGCACTAGATTCCGGAGAGTATGAATTTACTTTATATGCAGAAGGATGGTCAAACGAGGCTAGGAGTAAGATATATACAGACCCAATTTCTGCAAAAGTAAATTTTCAGGCTAAGCTTTTTGCACCGACTGTTCCTGAAAACATTGAAGCCTATCAAACACATCCTAATACTGAATCTTATCTTGCTTATGTAAATTTTGATAAAATTAATAACAATGGTAATTACTGGATTTGGTATGTAAGTACAACAAACGATATTAACACTGCAGTTATACGCCAAGTTACAAAGACTTCTGTAAACAGAGTTTGCTTCTCCTACGAAAAAAATGAGCTTCCTGCTAAGGATACAACAGTATATGTATGGATAAAATCTGCTTTAAAACTTATTAACACTGATGGAAATGAAGCTGATAGGAGTGATTTAAATGTAATGGAAATGGGGGGAGAGTTCTCTTTCATAAAAGCTGATAGTGATACATATTCTGCCCCTACAGAGCCATTTACATTTGTTTGGAATCTGGACACAGACAACTAATTCAAATCTCGGCTAAAGGGCTGGCATTTATCTTGCCAGTCCTAAAACTTACATTTTTAAGCACAGGAGCAATATTATGCAGAAACAAATCATCGTCGTCCGCGGCGTTTCCAACAGCGGAAAGACCCACACCGTAAATTACATCGCAGACCAGATTGTCCTTTCATACATGAGGAAGCAGTGTTCTTCGGTTCATTACGCAAAACTCAAGATAACTATAGAAGTGCTTTGGGGTACGGTAAAATGCGGAGAACTGATGTGCGTTATCACCATAGAATTTAAGGGTGTCAAAATCACAATCGGAATCTGTACGGCGGGCGATTTTGCGGAGGAAACTGCAAAAAGAGTTGAGAAACTTGTTTCTTACGGATGCGACATCATAATCTGCGCGTGCAAGGGCGTTGAGGGAAAGCACGACAAGGTTTACAACGCGATTCTCGCCGTCGCACAGGATTACAAGGCTGTTCCCCTGACGACAGACCACCTTAAAGAAGAGCCTGATTCAATTGTAAAAACAAAGGTTGCTGACCCGATTCTTGAACAAATCTATAAGGCAGTCGATGCGTTTTTAAAGTTGTAACATATCTATTCCACTTGTCAGTAAAATAGTGCTATCATGAATCAAAATATGCTTCGAGAATCAAAACAAAAATTACCTGTCATCCTCTCCATCCTCATTTTCAGCATTCTCGATTTCTGTGCAATGACATTCTTTCAGGACCTCCTTCACACACCGCTTTTTTTCGACACGATTTTCATGATTGCCGCTCTTTTTGCTTTCGGTCCTGTTGCGGCCCTTTTTGAATATGTCATTTTTATATCCCTTGTGTGCGTGAAGCTAATTTTTCTTTATGGGAAAACTGACCATGTTTATCTTTACACGCTTTCAGCCCTCACCATCATTCTTGTGACGCATCTTTTTGTCCGTCGCAAGGAAAAACTTCATCAGGGCGTGAACCTCACTTTCCTCTATATTCTGACTGCTTCTGTTCTTGCAGGACTTGCCTGTTCAGTCGTTTCGGGCTTCATTAATTATTTTTCTAGCAACCTCATTCAAAAAAACTGGGATTTTAATAAAATCATCTTTGCCTTCAGCGGCGAATATCTGGATTTCCTTGTCTCTGCAATTATCGGCCGCATTCCCGTTACCATTTTGGACAGAGTGATTACAACCTTTGCAGGCTTTGGAGTGAGCAGCCTGTATAGTAAAATTATGTACGGGGGGGGGTAAAAAGCGACGGCAGGATGCTGCGTGAACAGACATTTACTCTGTATAGAAAATATGAAAAAGTTTCTTTTGCTTCTTACATTTATCATTCTTCTCGCTTCATGCACGAAAAAAGATGCGGATAAAATCTACGACACGGATGTAATCTGCGATTCCTGGAATGAATTTTGCACAAGGCAGGACGCTCCCTCGCTTTCGCATTTTATCGACACGCTTAAGCGCTTTGACACAAAAAACTTTAAAAACGACATGGTACTCAAGGAGTCTGCACAGAATCAGATTGCACTCTGCCTTACGCTCTCAGAAGACTTACAGCCGCTCATTTTGGAAAAAGAAGCTCACACGGAAGAGATTTTTGTTACCGTCCACACAATCGATAGGATTTTTATGAGCTTTCTTAAAAGCAAAAACGCAAGTCTTGAAGAAACGCACAAAAATCTGTACACATTCTTCATTTATTTTACGCTTGCGCTTTTGATTGGTGGTGCAATTCTTGTCATTCTGAACATAAGGGAAGGGCTTAAAAAGGACAAAATCATTTACAGCTCCCAAGCCTTTTTGCAACATTCAATTTTGATTCAGGAAGCCGAACGGAAAAGAATCAGCCGCGAGCTTCACGACACTGTGGCGCAGAACCTCCGCTATGTGTCGCTGCTTGCAGAAAACAGCTCTGACAGGGAGGCGGCAGAAAAAATCATTAAGACGCAGAATCAGAATATTGAGGACATCAGAAGCCTGTGCTACAACCTGACTCCGCCGGGCATTACAAAAGACAATCTGCTTTCCCTTCTGCAAAAGCTTTCCCAAAAGATTTTGACGGACGACCTTTCATTCCGTCTGGTTTGCGAAGACGGAATTGATTTTTCTTTCTGGAACGGCGAGGAGCTTTTGAGCATCTACCGCATCGTGCAGGAAGCCTTGCAGAACATCAAAAATCATGCGGAGGCAAGCGAGGTTACGGTGTTTTTTAAGAAACACAGCACTTATCGCCTTAAAATCATCATTTCTGATGACGGGCGGGGAATGGATGAGGAGCTTGTAAAAGAAATAAATTCCGGCATTTTTGAAAAGACAAAAGAATCGCATTTTGGAATCAGGAACATGTGCGAGCGGGCAAAGCTTTTGAATGGAAAACTGACCTTTTCTTCCGCACCGGACTTTGGCACGCATATCACGGTGGAGATTTAGGGAAAAATGAGCAGAACATTTTACATCGCAGACGACCACGAGCTTTTACGCATCGGCACAATTTCTTACATCGAAAAAAAATCTGACTGGCTTTGCAAAGGAAATGCTGACAGTCCAAAAGCAGCCCTTTCTGACCTTGAGCTTTTATCTATTGGAAACACGCTTCCAGACCTCGTAATTTCTGACCTCAATTTTTCAGGCGATGACGCAGGCTTTGATTTTATTTCAAAACTTCACTCTCTTTATCCAGATTTAAAAATCATCGTGTATTCGATGTTCTTTTCTGCCGGAATGGTTCAGACAGCCCTTGAAAACGGCGCTACAGGCTACATTTCTAAAAACGCACCGTCAACCGAGCTTTTAGAGTGTATGGAAAACGCATTTAGTGGAAAAACATTCATTCAAAAGGATTTGCAGGAAAATCTTTCAAAATTCAACTCGTTTACCGATGCCCTTACCAGACGAGAAAAACAGGTTATGGCTCTCATCATTAAAAACTGCTCGAACCTTCAGATTTCAGAAACGCTGAACATCCGCCAGCGCGCAGTAGAAAACTACATTTCAAGCATCTACGAAAAAACTGGGATTAACGATAAAAAGGAATTTATCAAGCGATTCGGGAAGATGTGAGGGGAAGCTGCGGTAGTACTTCCCACACAGCCCCAAAAATGCAAAGCTTCAGGAGGAGATATGAAAAAAAACTAACATGCTTCTGGCAGTGGCAGTCTGCACTGTATCGCTCATGGCATCCCTTACCGCCTGCAACAAGAAGCAGGCTGCAAATGCCACGCCGGCAAATGAAACAGGCGAATGGAAGCCGAGCGGAACCGTCACCATGATTGTCGCCTACAAGGCAGGCTCAGGAACAGACAACACCGCCCGCGTTCTTACTTCATACGCTGAAAAATATGTCGGGCAGCATATAGTAATAGACACCAGTTCTGAAATTTGAATCTCTGGATTTATGAATTTCTTAGGTTCATAAACCTGATTATTTTTCAGAAGTGTATAAAGAAGCTCTCCTAATTTCCTCGCTATCGTGACAATGGATTTTCCTTTTCCAATGTTACGGGTTGCAGCCATATATTTATATTTTTCTTTCAAGGCCCCGCCGTTTTTTGACCGTATGCATGACCATGCAGCCTGAACCAGAAGCGACCTTAAAAGTGAATTCCCAAGTTTCGTTATGTGCCCCATCCTGTTTATCGTACAGGAACGGTCAACTTTCGGGACGAACCCTATGAAGTTGCTTATCTGATGCGCGTTCTCAAACCTGCCCACATCGCCGACATAGGCGACATAAGAAAGTGCGGTTATTGGTCCGATTCCCGGCACCGTCATTATTTTCTGAACCTTGCCGTCTTTCTCGACTTCCTCATTGATTTTTTTATAAAGTTCCCCATTACAGTTGAGGGCAGAATCACAGAGGGTGTCGCAAATAATGAGGCAGGGGGAAAATTTTTGCTATTAAAATATCACATATATATACAGTAGATGTAATTACTATAAAAACATACTCATGTAATAAGGAATCGTAATTTTATTATCTGCAAAGCCTACATTGTTTTCAGAAAGCTTGTAACATAAATCTACATCATATTGTGGATTTTTCAGAACCGCATTTGCAGACTTTGTGTTTCCTGTTGTGGCTTTTACTTCTATGAGAGAAATTTCACTTTTTACCTTTGAAACAAAGTCTATTTCAAGACCGGAATCTTTATGGAAGTAATAAAGCTTTCTGTCCTGCTTAGAAAAACAGTCTGCAATGATATTTTCAAAGATTGCACCTTTATAAAATCCTAAATCTCCTGAAAGAATTTTTGCTGCACTGTCGCGGTCAAGCATGGAAATAAAGAGTCCCGAATCCTGCATGTAAATCTTAAATACATTATCAATCTTGTTTCCTTCAAGCGGGTCAGAAATATTCGAAAGATTGTAGCACAGGTTTATGATTCCAAAATCACAGAGCCATTGGATTGCTGGAAGATAGTTTTCTGAGCGTCCTTTTTTTTCAAGGGCTGAAAAAACAAACTTCTTATTTTCCTTTGCAAGCTGGGCTGGAATTGATTCAAAAACTCTGTTTATTCTGCCAAGGAGAGCAAGGTCAATTACCTCGTTTTCGTTTTCATCAAGATGTTTTCCAAAATCATCTCTGTATTCTTCAATGATGTCATGCTGCTCCTGCCAGACGATGTTCATGTCATTTGTAGAAATAAATCTGTCAACAATGTACGGGAGTCCGCCAACGCAGATGTATTCCTTAAAATATCTGAGCATTGCAGTATGGGTTGCTTCGCTTACAGGAGTTTTTGTTTCATAGCATTCATGAAGGTAATTAATTACATCTTCACTAATTCCTTTTGCCCAAAGAAACTCTTCAAAATCCATTGGTTTCATGTAAACAATGCGTTCAAAGCCGGTTGGCACGCCTTTACTTTTTTTCTTGTTATATCCTTTAATTCCAAGAAGCGAACCTGTAGCAATGATGTCAAAACGACCGTCTTCACAAAAGGGCTTTATACTTGACCGGGCATTTGCACATTCCTGCATCTCATCAAAAATAATTACTGTATTTCCGGCTTCAAAATGAGAGCCCGGAATAATTGCCGAAAGGTCGATTATAATCCTGTCTACATTCAAGTCAGAATCAAAAATCTTTCTTGCACTTTCGTTTTCCTTAAAATTTATATATACAATGTTTTTATAGTTTGCCTTTGCAAATTCTCGGACGCTGTATGTTTTACCAATCTGCCGCAGGCCTTTTACAACAAGAGCTTTCTTTTTTCCTCCTGTATTCTTCCATGCTTCAAATTCAGAGATGATTTTTCTTTTGAACATAAAGGCCTCCAACCGCATTTTTTTAGGGAGTTTTCATTACTTTGTTGCACTTTTTCAAGGGACTTTTATTGAAAATATACACTTTTTCAAGGGAGTTTTCAAGGATTTTATGCACTTTTTCAAGGGAGTTTTACAAGTAATTGAAACAATGGGTGGCGTAATGAAACCGCTTGCGAAAGTTTCATAGCCGTCTTATTTTAACCGTCCAGCAATCAAATCTATCAGTTCAAGGTTTTCATTGGACAAATGATTTAGTTTCGGAATCATTTCCTGTAAATTCTGCTTAATTCCTTAAAATTTCTGGAGCAATCTTGCCATCATGGACTTGGGGCTGACCGCCGACGAAATGGCAAAAATCGCAATGCTTGATAAGGGGGGAGCGTTACTACCACCGCACCGATGAGCAGCTGCTTCAGTTTGCCACCTGGAAGACGGAATTTGAAAAGGCGTGGGGCTTGCAAAATCAAGCAGTATGCGCTATAGGCATGGTGCTTTGCAAAAAAATTATTGTACAATCTTCATGTGCCCCCTTATAATAAAAATACGGATGCTGCCGTCTGCCTGCGGCGGTGCTCCAATTCCTAGCATTATGCATACGGAGGAAATGACAATGCAGAATTTTGACTACATGACACCAACCCGCCTTATTTTCGGTCAAGGCGTGGTAAAGAATCTTCCCCAGGTAATGGCTCCCCTTGGAAAGAAAATCCTTATGGCCTATGGTGGCGGCTCCATCAAGAAGATCGGTCTCTACGATAAAGTAAAGGAATTGCTCAATGATTTTGAGATTTACGAGCTTTCTGGCATTCAGCCCAATCCCAAATACGACCCCTCTGTGCTGGACGGAGTAAAAATCTGCAAGGAAAAAGGCATTGATGCCATCCTTGCCGTGGGCGGAGGCAGCGTCCTTGACTGCTCCAAGGCAATCGCGGCTGGTGCGAAATACGAGGGCGACCCCTGGGATTTGATTTCCTACAAGGTCAAGGCAAAAGCCGCGCTCCCCATCGTTGACATCCTTACTCTTGCGGCAACTGGCAGCGAATACGACTGTGGCGGCGTTATTTCCCGCACTGAGACAAATGACAAAATCGGCTACGTGGATCCACTTTTGTTTCCGGTCTGCTCAATCCTTGACCCAACCTACACATTCTCAGTATCCAAAAAGCAGACGGCGGCAGGCTGTGCGGACGCAATGAACCACACTATCGAGCAGTATTTTTGCGCTGACAGCACGCTCTTGAACGACGGCTTCTGCGAGTCCATGCTAAAGAGCCTCATGGCAAACACAAAAATTGCCCTTGAAAATCCCAGTGACTATCGTGCCCGCGCAGAACTCATGCTTTGCTGTACTTACGGCTGTAACGGCATTCTTGCCCTGGGTAACAGTCCCTCTGGCTGGCCCTGCCACGGCATCGAGCACGCCTTGAGCGCCTACTACGACATTACCCACGGCGAAGGACTGGCAATCATCACACCCCGCTGGATGCGCTTTATCCTGAATGATACAACGGTAGACCGCTTTGTAAAGTACGGCGTGAATGTCTTTGGAATCGACCCAAAATTGGAAAAATTCGAGATAGCAAACAGGGCAATCGACGCAACCTACGGCTTCTTCAAGTCTATTGGAATCCCCATGCACTTAAAGGAAGTGGGAATTGACGAAAGCCGCATCAAGGAAATGGCCCACCATATCGCCGTCAACGAAGGCCTGGAGAATGCCTGGGCACCTCTTACCGAGGATGATTTGGTCAAGATTCTGACGAATTCTCTGTAAGCAAGTGCAGGGCAGGGGAATCTTGTTGATTTGTGGGGGAAAAAATGCAAATCAACAAGATTTTTTTCATATCATTTATTTTCCATGCTATACTGATACTATGATTCAGAAATCATACCTTATCACGAGTGAAGTAGAATTGCTTCATATCATCGACTGGCTCAAGTCTGACCTTGCCTATCAGACTGCAAGGACGACTTTTGTCCAGGTTTTCCTCTCCCGCTTTGATGTGGTGGAGGCTCAGACAATTGTCTACTCACTTAAAAAGGCTGCCCCTGACATCAAGATTGCGGGAATGTCTCTTTACGGAGATCCCCTTGTGGGACTGAATCCAGTAAAGTCGATATGCTTCAATTTCTGTTTTTTTGAGGAATCCGAGGCTCAGGTTCTTGTCTACGATACCGAACAAATGACTTCCTTTGACAGTGCGGAAGATATTCGCAAGCATCTGGCAGCAAAAAAAGATGCAAAAGGCGTGTTGCTTTTTTTAAGTGGACTGACTTTTCCAGCCTCCCGATTTATGCAGGACGTTACCCGTGGCTATGATGACATTCCCTTTTTTGGCGCCCTTGCCAACATCAATACATCGGACGTGGGAAGTGAAAGTCCTTATGCCTTTGGCGATTTCTTTGTCCTGCAGGGCGTTGTGGCGGTCATTTTTTCTGGCGCTTCCCTCAACCTCTACACTGAAAGTCTTTTTTCATGGAAGCCCATCGGAAAGGAGATGGAGGTTACCTCCTGCCTGCAGCGGAATGACGGTTCTATCGGCGACACGCTGATTAAGACCATAGACGGTATGCCAGCCACGGAAATCTACAAGAAATATCTGGACGTAGACCCTGACGAGCACTTTATCTCCAATGTCTGCGAATTTCCCATCGTTGTGGAGCGGAAGGGCTATCTTATGGCCCGTGTTCCCTGCGGCTACAGCGACTCTGGCGACCTTACCACCATGGGCGATATTCGCAACGGAGAAAAAGTACGCTTTACTTATGGCAAGACCCATGAAATCCTGCAGAAAAGCGAGGAAGCCAGTGAACGCATGGCAGACTTTGCTCCTCAGGCCATTTTTCTCTACGTGTGCGCAAACCGTGCCATTTTCCTCAAGGACTTGGCCAAAGAAGAAATCGGCTACTATCTGAACGTCAATACATCCCTGGTCTATGCCCACGGATTTTCGGAACTCTATCGCTACAAGGGGCAGGGTGGTGTCTTCAACAGTCAGCTGGTTACCGTGGGACTCAGGGAAGGAGATTCCGCGCAGATTACGGTAAGCGATGAAAGGCTTGCCCTCATGGGTATTACCTTTGACGCTCCTCAGAAAAAACAGCCTCTTCCCCGCAGGGACGGACTGCATACAATCAATGATGTGTCCCTTACCCACACCATGTTCCAACAGCCCATTTTTACTCCCATTCCCCTGTCCGAGCGACTGGTAACTTTTTTGGAAGCGACTACGGATGAACTCAAAAAAATGACTCAGGCGGCAAATGCGGCAAGCGAGGCAAAGTCAAACTTCCTGAGCAGCATGAGCCACGAAATCCGCACCCCAATCAATGCGGTGCTGGGGCTGGACGAAATGATTCTGCGGGAATCTAGCGAACAGACGATAAAGGGCTATGCCCGAGACATTCAGTCCAGCGGAAAATCCCTGCTTTCAATTATCAACGATATCCTTGATTTTTCCAAAATTGAAGCGGGCAAAATGGAAATCATCAATGACGACTATGACTTGCGCTCCACCATTACTGACTTGGCAAACATGGTGGAAACCCGTGCAAGGAACAAGGGGCTTGATTTTATAGTGGATGTGGACGAATCCATGCCCCATCTGTTCCACGGTGACGAAACCAGAATCAAGCAGTGTGCCCTCAATATCCTGACAAACGCTGTCAAATATACGCCCGAAGGTTCTGTTACCCTCAAAGTCCGCTTTCAGAAAAATGATTCCTCTCATGGCTCGGTGATTTTTACGGTAAGCGACACAGGCATCGGCATGAAGGAAGAAGACTTGCCCAAACTTTTCCGTCCCTTTGAGCGCATTGAGGAAAGCCGCAACCGCTCCATTGAGGGCACGGGCTTAGGCATGAGCATCGTAAACGGACTCTTGCAGCAGATGCACTCAAAACTGGAGGTGCGGAGTGTCTACGGAAAGGGCAGTGACTTTTCTTTTGCCTTGGAGCAGGAGGTGCGCGACTGGGAAAAAATCGGTAGTGCCCAAGAAGCCCGTGCCGCATTGTCTGCGGAGGCCGGCTCATACACAGAAACCTTTCAGGCTCCCAATGCCCATGTTCTGGTGATTGACGACACGCCCATGAACCTTACGGTCATCCGAGGACTATTAAAGCCCCTGCGCATACAGGTGGACACGGCAGACAGCGGATTTGCGGCTCTTGAACTGGTGCATAAGAACGAATACGACGTAATCTTTGTTGACCATTTGATGCCGAAAATGGACGGCCTTGCCTTTATTGCGGAAAACTGGTCCGACCCGAATTCCATCAACAAAAATACTCCCATGATTGCCCTGACGGCAAATGCTGTTTCCGGTGCAAGGGAATATTATCTTTCTGTCGGATTTGACAACTATCTTTCCAAGCCTATCGACTCAAAAAAACTGGAGGCCCTGCTTGCCCAGTATCTTCCCAAAGAACTGATGCTTTTGCCCGGCGATTCAGGCTTTGTTCAGCAGGACTCCAAGCACTGGGATGGCATTGACCGCCGTTCGGCTGGTGGCTCCGATGAGCTTTTTGGAGACTTGTTCGGCATAAGCATTGGAGAAGCCCTGAAAAACTGCGGCGACAAGGACATGCTGGTAGCGGCTGTGGGCGATTTTGTTGATGCCATTGAGCAAAAATCCGCCGCCATAGAAAACTATGCTGCCCAAAACGACTGGAAAGACTATACGGTGCAGGTACATGCGCTCAAGTCATCGGCCAGGCTTATCGGTGCCATGGCATTGAGCGGGGCGGCAAGAGAACTGGAAGCCTGCGGCGACAAGGCGCAAAAGGGTGATTCAGATGCTGTGCGTGAAATTATGGAGCGTACGCCCCGCTTGCTTTCCGATTACCGCGCCTATAAAAAAAGGCTTTCATTTTTGTGTGGCAAGGACTATGAGGAGACAAAGGCAGAAAAGCCACCCATAAGCCAGACTGAGCTCAAAGACGCGCTTTCTGCCCTGAGGGAAAGTCTTTCTGCCTTTGATTTTTCCACGGCAGATGCCATTATTTCCCAGATGGATGCATATCAGATGCCGGAAGGTTTTGCCGACCGCTTTGAAAAAATCAGGCAGGCAGTGAGAAATGTGGATGCACAAGCGGCAAAGGCTCTGCTTGATTAGCGAACCGTTGCGAGGATTGAGCCCTCTGCGGGAATGATTTCAAGGGTCTTTCCCTGAGCGGTGTCGGCGGGCTTGCGGATAATCTTTTTGGTCTCGCTGTCTCGTACCATGGCGTAGCCCCGGGCAAGAATGGTCTTTGGACTGGCACTTTCCAGAATCTGCACGCATTGCTCAATGCGGACTTTTGTTTCTTCTGCTTTTCGCTGCATGTTTTCCAAAAGCGAGACTTTTGCCCTGTCCAGACGAGATAGCAGGGGCTGCTCAATAGTGCGGAAGCGTACTTCCATGTGATAGGGGTCGAATGACTTTACCAGCAGTTTAAGGCGGTCAATTTTTGCCGTCATTGCATCGTACATTTCTGCCTTGCATGATCCGATTCCCTGTACAATTTCGCTCTGAATGGGTACAACCAGTTCTGCGGCGGCGGATGGGGTGGGTGCCCTCATGTCGGCGGCATAATCGCTTAACGCCCAGTCAATCTCATGGCCCACTGCGCTAACCACGGGAATCTCGCTGGCGGCAATGGCCCGTACCACACATTCTTCGCTAAAGGGCAGCAGGTCTTCCAGTGAGCCGCCGCCCCGACCAACAATCAGCACGTCGCAGAGGTCAAAATCATTTGCCGTCTGAATCTGGCGGGCGATTGTCTCAGCCGCACCGTCTCCCTGTACAAGGGCGGGCAAAATCACCACGGAAACGCATTTGTTCCGTCTCCGCGTAATCTGCAGGATGTCGCGCAGGGCGGCTCCCGTCGGGCTGGTCACCACTCCCACGGTGCGGGGAAAGAAGGGGAGGGGCACTTTGTTTTCGCTTGCAAAGAGCCCTTCTGCCGCGAGTTTTCGCTTACGCTGCTCCAGAATCTGCAGGATATTTCCTTCGCCGGCAATCTCCATGGAGGTGATGATAATCTGATAGTTTCCCCGCGGCGCATACACGGAAATGGAGCCCTTGCAGCGGACCTTCATGCCGTCTTTTGGGGCAAAAGTCAGTCCTGCCGCCCGTCCCCTGAACATGACCGCGCTAATCTGTGCGCCCTCATCTTTTAGTGTAAAGTAGAGATGCCCCGAAGCGTTGGGACGGTAGTTTGAAATTTCGCCTTCCAGCCTGATGTTGGAAAAAGTCGCCTCCAGAATCTCACGCAAAAAAGCCGTGAGGGAGGTAACGGAAAAAACACTATCTGCTGAGGGTGGAAGACTTGCCATAGGAATAGTGTATAGTGAAAGCCCTCTTTATGCAACGGCAGAAGATGAAAGAATTTTCAGAAAAATCCAATGTCAAATCCCGTCTTTCTATGCTATACTCCTGATATGCAAAAGCACGTTATGGTCATGGCCTTTGCCATTTTTTTCCTCTCGGCAGTTCATCTCTTTTCCCAAGAGCACTTTATGGCAGTGGGGCTGAAAGTGGAGCGGGCAAAGGAAGGCGTACTCTCATGTTCGGTGTATTTCAATGACATGGTGGAGCCGGAATCCGTGCGGGGAAATCACGTGCTCATAAACGGAAAGCCCCTCCCCGAAAAAATGCCTTTCCTGTTCAACAAATCCCGCCGTATGGTGCGCTTTATCCTTAAAAATCCTCATTGTAGAAGATGACTCAGAACTTTCCAGCATCATGGCCCTGGAACTTTCCCATGAAGGATTTGATGTTGTGACGGCGGAAGACGGGCGCACAGCCTTGGAGAAGACGGAAACTGCATCTCCTGACTTGATCCTGCTTGATGTCATGCTTCCCCGTATGAGCGGACTTGAAGTCCTTCGCAAACTTCGTGCCGCTACTGCTCCCTTTCTTCCCGTCATCTTGGTTACGGCAAGGGGGAGACCGTGGATAAGGTTGACGGACTGAACAGCGGTGCCGATGACTACATCACCAAGCCCTTCAGGATTGAGGAACTCCTGGCCCGCATACATGCCGTCCTGCGCAGAAGCCGTCAGTCGGGGGCAAAGTCCACCCTGCTCACAAACGGAAAGGTTTCCATGATTTCCGATGAAATGAGAGTCACCTGTGAGGGAAAGCCTGTGGAGCTTTCCAAAAACGAATTCCTTCTGCTCAAATATTTTCTGGAAAATGCGGGTAAAATCCTTTCCCGTGACGACATCATCAAAAGCGTCTGGGGGCAGGAGTATTACATCGAGGAAAACAGCGTGGATGTCTACGTGCGCCACCTCCGCAGCAAATTCGGCACTGATCTTGTAAAAACGGTGCGGGGCATGGGCTACATCATGCAGGAGCAGGGCGAATGAAAAGTCATCGTGCCTCAGTGTCCTTTTCCCTTGCCCTCAAATACATGCTGCTTCTTTCGGCGGCCATGCTTTCCCTTTCCCTGCTGCTTGTGGTGTCTCTCAGGTTTTCAGTTACCTGGCGGCAGGACGAGGATTTGAGGCAGAGCGTTGACCGCATTGGCGAGGTAGTGCGGCGGGGAGAAAGCGAGTCCATTGTCTTTCTGGAGCTTCCCTATTACATCACCTATACCGTCTATAAGCCAGAGACAAAAAAAGTGCTTGTCAGTAACGACAGCCTGCTTCCCCTCTTGGATTCAGAGGAAATCTGCCGCACCTATCTTGAAAAGGACTATTTTACCGACAGCGACTTGCATATCCGCTACCTGACCCGAAAATTTGAGTCAGACGAAGGGGCTTTTGTGGTGGAGTGTGCCCTTGACCTTGCGAATGATTCTGCTTCCCGCATGATTTTTGCCCTTCCGTCCATGCTGCTCTTTCTCCTGCTTCCCGTGCTCCTGCTTTCCTTTGCCCTGTCATTCCTCATTTCCCGCAGGACGATTGCTGCATTCAAGACCCTGCAGGCAGACTACAATCGGGAAAAAGCCTTTACCAGCAACGTAAGCCATGAACTCAAAACGCCCATTGCTGTCATTGACGGTCACGCAAATCTGCTCCGACGCTGGGGAAAAGATGACCCTGTGCAGCTTTCCAAATCCATTGAGGCGATTCTGCGGGAAACCGGACACATGTCTGCTATCGTCACCACGCTTTTGGACATGAGCCGCCTTGAAAATGGCAGGATTGCCCTTGAGCCCAGGGAATTTCTTGTAAAAAATCTCTTTTTGCGCCTCAAAGATGAATTCTCTGCCCTCTATCCGTCTCTGCATTTTGACTTGTCTGATCCCGACTGCATTGAAGTAAGGAGCGATGAGCAGAAAGTGCATCAGATTTTCACCGTGATTCTTTCAAACAGCGTCAAATTTGCAGGTGAGACCTGTAGCCTTGTGCTCTCCGCACGAAAACTCGGCTCAAAAACAGAACTTTCCGTAACTGATTCAGGCCCAGGCTTTGCCCCGGATGTGCTTCCCCATGTCTTCGAGCGTTTTTACAAGGGCGATGCCTCCCACGACCGCAGTGTAGGCGGGGCAGGGCTGGGGCTTTCTATCGCCCAGTCTCTTACCCATGCCCTTGGCGGTCACATCCGCGCGGAAAATGCTTCCTCTGGTGGTGCCCACATTGTCCTCCTGCTGTAAGTTTGCCCATGTATTCCCAAATCCCCGCAAATCGTGTACACTCATACAATATGAAAACGTTTCTGACCCTTTTGTTTGCCGGCGCAAAAATGTCCCATGCATTTGACTCCTCTTTTGACGGAAAGTCAGCCTTTGACCGTGCGCTTTTGTGGGCTGAAAGCCTTTCAGGTTCAGTAAAGACGCTGGTTTTTACCGATGATGCAAACAGGGCTTCCGTAGAAAAGGCGGCAGACAGTAAAGAACATGTTTCCTTCGTGCAAAGGTCAGACTGGACCTGTGCCCTTTTGGCAAAAGAAATCTCCGCCGCCTGCTCAGCTTATAAGGCGGATTATGCCGTCTTTGCCTGGGCAGACTGTCCTTTCTTAAACCTGCCGCTCACCAGAGAACTCATGCAGACTCATGCCAAATACCTTGCTGAATACACTTTTGCTGACGGCTATCCCTATGGACTTGCGCCAGAAGTCATCGATGCTGGAGCCGCCGGAATCATAGCAACATTGGGCGAAGGTCTCCAGAAAGCAGCAGGAGAAAAGCCTGTTTCGCGGGATGCGCTTTTTTCAATCATGAGCGGCGACATCAATTCCTTTGAGATTGAGACCGTCATCGCGCCAAAGGACTATCGTATGCTCCGTCTGGACTTTTCCTGCGGCGACAAAATCAATTTTCTTTCATGTGCCAGTCTCTTTGCCGCGGCGCAGGGAAAGGTTGCCCTTGATTCGGCAGATTTTGATGCGTCTTCCCTTGCAGACCTTGCGGAAGAAGATGTGTCCGTGCTGCAGACGCTTCCTGCCTTTTACAACATACAGATTGCAGGAAAGTACCAGCATAATCTGGTCTACACTCCCTATGCCGCCCTTGCAGAAAAACAGCCCCTTTCCGACATGAGCCTTGCTGACTTTCAGAAAATCATCTCAGAGGCAGCCGCTTTCTCAGAAAAGGCCGTCATATCTCTGTCAGCCTTTGGGGAACCGCTCCTGCATCCTCACTTTGCCGACTTTGTCAAGGAAGTGCTTTCCTATCAGGGGCTTTCCCTCTTTATTGAAACTGACGGTACCCTTGTTACTCAGGAAATCCTTTCCCAGCTCTCAGAAGTGGACGCAAAGCGCATTACCTGGTGCCTGCTTTTGGACGCAATGGAAAGCAGCCTCTATGCAAAACTCCATTCCTGCCAAGAAAGCGATTTTGCCAGGGCAGTGGCGGCGGTGGGGCTTTTGGCGCAAAAATTTCCCCGCCAGGTCTATCCGCAGATGACCCGCATGAAGGCAAACGAAAGTCAGCTTGAGCCATTCTACCGCTACTGGAAGGACGCAAGCCATGAAAGCGGCGGACAACTCATTATCCAGAAGTACAACAATTTCTGCGGTCGGCTTTCCGATGAAAAATCGGCAGACCTTTCTCCGCTTGTGCGGAATCCCTGCTGGCATCTCCGCCGTGACATGGTTATTCTTGCCGACGGAAGCGTTCCCCTCTGTCTCTGCCAGGCATTCCTTTCTTCTGTTGGAAATGTCTGTGAGGAAGGCATAGAAGCCGTATGGAAGCGTTTTGCCGAACCTTTGGCAGCCCATCTCAAAAAGGATTTTTCTGCGGCACCTGTTGCAAAGTGCAAGGAATGTGATGAATACTATACCTTTAATTTTTAATCAGAGGCAGATAAATCGCACGGTATTGGGCGGAAAAGAACGCATGCCTTCCGTCTCGCTGAACATCGCCGTATTGCTTTTGAATTCAGAGGGCAGCCACTATCGCATTCAGACGCTGGAAAATCTTTCAAAATGCGGCTTTCAGTCCATCGTTTCATTTGAGCGGACATCAGAAAACTATAATCTTGAAGATATTTCCCATCGTTTTCCCTATGTAAAATTCATCGTTCCGCTGGAGCCTGTTACGGACGGTGACCTGATAAACATCGGTATGAGCGAAGTGGACGCAGAATATGTGCTTGTCATGCGGGACAGGGTTTCCTTTGCTCCCGATGCCCTTACGGTGCGACTGGCAGAAAAACTGCTGGCCGAAAAGCCCTATTGCGTGGTACCCCGCCTTATCTGTCCCACCGCTCCCAACTTTCCCATTGTCTTCACACCTTCGGTGACCGACTCCATGCTGGACGTGGAAACTGAATCTACGATTTCCGACGGAAGACCGACCCTCTATCCCTTTGACTACATCGGCCTCTACAACCGGCAGACTTTCATACAGCTTGGCGGCTATGACTACACCATTACGTCTCCCTACTGGCAGAACCTTGACCTGTCTTTCCGCGCCTGGCTTTGGGGAGAAAAAATCACGATTTCCACGGTCTTCAATCTTTCCTATCAGGATGAGCCTCCGTCAGAAGATACGACGGCAAATTTGAGTTCATCCCGCTTCTACTTAAAAAATCTTGTGCCGGAATTCGTGGACGACCACGGCGTTATTGCCCGCTCTTCATTCTGGGTCTACCTGCGCCGTTCTGGCTGCGGATTCTTTGAGACGCTGCGCCAGTTTAATGACGCGCGCTTCTGGGTGGATAAAAATAAATACCGTTTCCGACGTGATGCGGCATATATTGTTGAAAATTGGGGAACATTATAAATGACTATAGTTGTAGTACAGTGCAGATTGAATTCATCCCGCCTGCCGGGAAAGGCTTTGCTTACGCTGGGAGGAAAGACGGTTCTTGACTGGACGCTTGCCGCCATGAAGCAGGTAAAAGCAGATGACTACTATGTGGCTACCGATTACGACAGCGAAAAAGACCTTGCTCCGCTGACAAAGGCAAATGGCTATAAACTCCTTGCCGGTCCCTTGGAAGACGTGCTGGAACGCTTCTGCATGGTGATAGAAAAAAGCGGTGCCGATGCGGTTGTTCGGGCAACAGCAGACAATCCTTTTCTTTTCTATGAGGCTGCCCAAGCCCTTGTGGAAGAATACGAGCGCCGCAATCAGACAGGCAGGTGCGACTACATTACATTCAGCGGTCTTCCCCATGGAAGCGGTGTTGAAATCTTCAATGCCCATTCGCTCCTGCAGGCAAAGGCTCAGACTGATTCTCCCTATGACCATGAGCATGTAGGTCCCGCTCTCTACAAGCACAAGGAAAACTGGAACTGCATCTTTGTGGATGCTCCCGCCCGCTTTAATCATCCTTCCTTGCGCACTACCATAGACACTGCCGCTGATTACCGACGTGCCCTTGCAATCGTTCACGCCGTGTCGGAAAAAGATATGTCTGAATCCACGCTTGTGAAAAAGCCCTATACCACAGAAGAAATTTTGAGTGCATTTGAAAGTCCGGCTGTCGCCCGTCCAGTGCTTTGCGTGCCCTGTGTAGAAAAGGGGAGGGGAACGGGCCATCTCCGCCGCTGTCTTTCCATTGCCGTGGAGTCTGGTGCCAGTCTCTACATTCCTGAAAGTGCGGATATGAGCCGCTACGGAGCATTGTTTGACCATGCAAAAAAAGACGGACTTGCAGACTGGCAGATTACCCATGCTTTACCCCAGCAAGGGGATTATGCCCTGATTGTTACCGATGCCTTTGCCCTTGACCGGGAATTTGCCCTCAAGCTTGCTGATGCCGCTCCCCTTGTTGCCATAGACGAAGGCTCCCTTAATACCGATGTCTGTGATTTTCTTTTTGACATCATTCCCTCGTATGGCATAGCCCGACCGGCGAACATAACCGACCCGGCATATATCACCCTTCCTGAAAATCGTCGCCAAAAGCCTCCGATAATAGAGTCAAAGGACATAGAGTCTATTCTCGTTACCGTGGGCGGAGAAGACCCGGCGGATTTGGTAGTGCCTGCGGCAATCGCCTTTGCCTCATCATGCAAGAAGATTACCGCCATCGTTCAGCATCCCGATGAAGCAAAAGAACGGGTCAGCCTGCAGGCTCCTGGAGTGGCCGGCTACATCACCTTTATTCCCCCGGTACACAACCTTCGGGAGCAGCTTGCGGGCTACGATGTGGTGGTTACGCATTACGGCTTTACAGCCTTTGAATCCCTTGCGGCCGGCTGCGGGGTCGTGCTCCTGGGAACAACGCCTCTTCACGTTCAGTTGGCACAGAAATACCATTTTGCCTGTCTCGCTCCGGCGGAACTCACTTCGGAAGCGGTGCTTGCCGTACTGGCTCAGCCGTCAGCTCTGTACCCTGACTCACCCTTTTCTCAGGCGGAAGAGAAAAAATCACTGGGAGACTTTATATCCCTGCTTGCAAAAGGCCGCCGTTTTTCCTGCCCCATTTGCCAGAAACATGGCTGGCAGGAAAATCCCATTGTCGCCCGCACGCCAAAGCATACCTTCCGCCGCTGTGCCTCATGCGGCATGCTCTACATGTCCTGGACGACAGATGCGGAAAATACCGAATATGATACGTCCTATTTCTTTGATGACTACAAGAAGCAGTACGGAAAGACCTACCTGGATGATTTCACCTCGATTAAGGCCCAGTGCGTCCGCCGTACATCGGTAGTTGACTCCATGTACCGAAATGCCCACAAGGCCGTTACCCCCACCGTGCTTGACATTGGCTGTGCCTATGGCCCATACCTTGACGCTGCAAATGACGCTGGCTGGCAGGTGTACGGCACTGATATTTCTCCTGAGGCTGTCAGATATGTTCAGGACACCCTGCATTATCCGGCCGCCCTTGCCCAGTTCCCTGCCTTTGACCCCGTGGCTGAATTCGGCATTCAGAAATTTGACGCAGTGACCATGTGGTATGTCATCGAACATTTTCAGAACCTTGATGCCGTCTTGCGGGGCGTGTCAAAAATTTTGAAAAAGGGCGGGGTATTTGCCTTTTCAACGCCATCAGCTTCTGGCGTGTCCGCAAAATTCAGTCCTCAAAAGTTCTTTACCCAGAGCCCTGATGACCATTACACCCTGTGGGAACCCGCCCGTGCCGCATCCATTCTGCATCAGTACGGCTTCAAGTTGATAAAGACGGTTTCTACCGGTCATCATCCCGAACGTTTCCCGCAGCTTGCCAGACGCAAGGGACAGAAAATAAACAGTTTTGAAGTATCACTCTTTACAGCCGCAAGCCATTTCTTCGCTTTGGGCGACACCTTTGAAGTTTACTGCAAAAAGGAAAGGGATATCTGATGCAATCCATTTTGATTTTAGGTGCAGGCCTCATGCAAAAGCCTGCCATTGAATCTGCAAAAAAACTCGGTTACCGTGCAGTGGTGGTGGATGGAAATCCTCATGCCGTCTGCGTGCCCCTTGCCGACCGCTTTGAACCCATTGACCTCAAAGACAAAGAAAGTCTTGTTGCTCTGGCAGATGCATTGCATGACAGTGACTCTCCGCTGGCGGCTGTCTTTACCGCTGGTACTGATTTTTCTGCAAACGTGGCCTATGTGGCAGAGCATTGCGGACTCAAAAGCCATTCCTATGAAGCCTGTCTGAACGCAAGCGACAAAGTGCGTATGCGCGGCTGCTTTTTACGGTCAGGCGTTCCCAGTCCCGCGTTCTGCGAAGTCACAAAGGACTTTCTCTCGGACGCTCACAAGAACCAGACTTTTCCCAAAGTCATAAAGCCGGTGGATAATATGGGCGGTCGAGGCTGCCGCAAGGTGCGGAATGCAGGTGAACTGCCACTTGCCGTAAAAGAAGCGATTCGCAATTCACGGACAGGGCGGGCTATTTTTGAAGACTTTATGGATGGGGCAGAGTTCAGTATCGATGCAATCGTTTGGAATGGTACGCTCACCATAACAGGATTTGCAGACCGCCATATTTACTATCCTCCCTATTTTATCGAAACCGGGCACACCATGCCTTCTTCCTGTGATGAAAAGACCCGTTTGGAACTCATCGCAACTTTTGCGCTGGGCATTCAGTCTCTGGGGCTGAGCCATGGAGTTGCCAAGGCGGACATCAAGTACACTGAAAAGGGTCCTATGATTGGCGAGATTGCGGCTCGGCTTTCTGGCGGTTACATGAGCGGCTGGACATATCCCTATGCATCAGACTGCAATCTGACGGAAGAAGCCTTGCTCGTAGCCCTAGGTAAAAATCCCGACTACCTCCTGCAGAATCGCATCCCGCTTCCCTGGCAGCCACACCCCTCCGTTGCAGACAAGCCCCAGCCCTTTGCCCTCTATGACCTGGCATGCAGACGGGTCAGTGCAGAAAGGGCATGGCTTTCCATTCCTGGAAAAGTGCTTTCTGTCTCAGGACTTGAAGATGCGGCCAACGTTCCATACGTGCGGGATGTCCTTCCCCGAGCCTCAGCAGGAGACAGGGTGGATTTTCCCCGCAATAATGTGCAGAAGTGCGGCAACATCATCGCCCTTGCTCCTAGTCGAAAAGAGGCAGAAGAGGCCGCATATACAGCCATCCAGAAAATTACCCTCCGCCTGGAGCCCCATAACCCGCAGACAGAATCTTTCTTGCGGGGGGAATGTGAAGAAGATGAGCAGGGCTTCCCGCCGCCGGCATTTCCCCAGGCTCTGGCTGCCTATGAAAAAAATCCCTGTGGGCCATTGGATTCAATTCCTGCAGGAAGTGCCGCCATTGATTTTCTTCCGCCTGTACTCCAGCCCTTTTTGGATTCTGAGACAGACTGGAATCACGGCAGCCTTTTCTGCATCCTCAAACGCTTTGACGAAATGCACGCAAATCAGTATGCTATAAATGCAGATGCCTTTTGGCGCACAGTGCTTCGTGGCTCGATTCAGGGCGCACTCTATCTGGCAGACAGCATAAAATGAAAAAAATCGCTTGGGTATTGACAGTACTTTTCCTCTCGCTGACTGTATTTGCGCAGAACACCGAAAACCTTATTGCATCCGCAGAAAAAACTGGCGCACAAGTATATTGGGATTCGCTGTCAGGCGCCGGTCTTCTGGAAAAAAACGGACATCAGATTTCATTCCGCGCCGGTGATAATGTTGTCCTGCATGATTACAAGACCCTTGCCCTTACGGATGCACCTGAACTCAAAGACGGAGTTCTGTATGTAAGCAAGGCTTTTCTCTCGAATGCCGAAAAACTCTTCAAAATTGAAAACAATGAGAGCGGCTATAAAATCGGCGCGGTGCTCATTGATGCTGGACACGGCGGAAAAGACCCCGGTGCCATGGATACCCATACCATAAAGGGCAAGAAAGTCACCGTCAAGGAAAAAGACGTTAATCTTGCCGTGGCAAAAATGCTTTGTGCCCGCCTCAAATCGGCCTATCCCGACAAGAAAATCCTTATGACCCGTGAGTCAGACGTATTCCTTTCCCTTGCCCAGCGCACGGAAATCGCCAATTCGGTCAAATTAAAAGACGGAGAGGCAATCCTCTATATTTCGATTCATGTTAATTCTTCGCTGGACAAAAAGGCATCGGGCTATGAAGTCTGGTATCTTTCTCCCGGCTACAGCCGCACGGTTCTGGACAAAAATGCCACCGATGACAAGAACCTTTTCAATGTCATGAACATTATGATGGAAGAAGAGTATCTTACTGAAAGCATTCTCATTGCAAAATTCATCATGGACGGCCTGCAGACTCAGGTAGGGAATCTTGCGACTCCCCGTGGCATTAAGGCTGAGGAATGGTTTGTCATCCGCAATTCAAAAATGCCTGCCGTTCTTGTGGAACTGGGTTTCCTTTCCAATCAAAAGGAGGCGGCTCTTTTGGTGGACAACTCCTACTTGCAGAAACTTTCCCTGGGCATATATAATGGTCTTGCCGCTTTTATCACGCATTTTGAACGATCCAGGGGCTTTACGGGTACAAAATGAAAAAAATCACCTTTTATCACATTGTCGCCATGCTTGTTCTCGCCGTATTCTGCTTTTCAGCAGTGCGGTATGTAATTGCAGGCTCTCAGCGCAGGACATTCAGGTTTCCGATTATCGGTTCAGAGGAAATCGCCTGTGAGGTTCGCTATCTTCCCCGTAATCCAGTGCAGGGAACGCTCAGTATGTATGTGGATGAACTCTTGCTTGGTCCGCAGACACAGCGGGCACGACCTGTTTTTTCAAACGGAACAAAAAACATTTTTTGCTTTCAGCGGGGCAAAGTCCTGTATGTCGGCCTTTCAAAGGAAGTGCTGTATGAGGAGCCAGAGGCCGCAAGGATAAAAGAGGGAATTGCTCTTTTTCGTGAAAACATCCGCCGCAACTTTCGGGGGGTAAAGGAAATAGCACTTTTTATCGACGGAAAATATGTCGAAGAAATGTAAAAAAATAGCGGAAAAACATTGACAAAAAGCCTGTGATATTAGATACTGATAATACGTATAACAAGGCTACATCAATAGTATAAAAGAAGGAGCTTCGAATGAAGAAAACTTTGGTTTTATCAGCTGCAATTATGATGCTGTTCGGTGCATCTGTATTTGCAAAAGAATCAACCCTTATCGACTTCACCATGTTGGACGGCGACCTTGAAATTCAGGTGCCTGACAGCGAGCAGCCGATTAAGGAAAACAAACGTACCGTTATGGATTACGGTGTTGCTGCAGGTGCTTCTTTCAATGAAGATCAGAAGAGCCTGATGAAAACTTCTCTTTACATCGAGGATTGGGAAGTCGTTCTTAACAGTTCAGCACGTAATACGGTGAGCCTCGGTCAGTCTGTTGTTAAGACTGCACTGGTAAAGGACAGCGCAAAGGTTCCGTTTGCTGGTAAGAATGTAATGGGCGTTCACGTTATTTTCCCGTCCGGTGCTTATAACGCAAACTGCAAGATCGTTCCGCCGTTTGATATTCCGGCTTACGAGCCCCTTTCTACAGCTGATGACAATGGCGACCGTCAGGAACCCACTGATGAAGAAAAGGCTTCTGGACGTACTTTGTTTGAAGCAGACAGCGAAGATACGCCGGCATATGGTCTGGTTAAGAATGTTGGTACGCTCAAATCAATCGCTGTTACAACAATGGGTATGAACTATCCTCACGGACTCTATGTCCTGCTCAAGGATAATGACAATGTAGAGCGCCGCTATTTCATGGGCTATCTGAACTTCGACGGTTGGAAGACCCTTACATGGAACAATCCGGACTACATCACTGAAGTTCGCACTCGCGAAATCCGTGTGTACCCGATTTATCCTCGCGGACTTCCTTTTGTTAAGTTTGCTGGTTTCCAGGTTACCCGCGATGCATCACACATTGGCGATGACTACATCGGATACTTCAAGGATGTTAAAATCATCTACGATAAGGCTGAACTTTCTTCAGAACGCGACATTGCTGATGAAGATTTGTGGGGTATCGTAACTCGCCGCGAACGTGCTAAGCAGCAGATTGAGATGAGCCGTTTCGGTAACAAGCAGGTCAACCGCTACATCGAAAAGGCTAAGATGGCTACTGAAGAATCATTCACGCCGAGCTTGGATGCTAATTCATCTTCTAACGCTCAGCAGAATGGTGGTCAGGCAGCTGACGCAAAATAAGTAAACTTCTGCAATGATATGGCTGGTTTCTACCGGCTGCAAAACCGCTTGCATTTCGCAGGCGGTTTTTTTGTTTGCCTTATTTTCATATCAATGGTAAAATACATACATGGAACAAACGAATCTGTATCCCAAAAAACAACAGATACAAGAAATCTATGATGCGTATCGCCCTGTTTTTGCTGAAATTATGGGCAGCATAGAGAGCCGTCTGAGGCTGACGATAAGCCTTTCTTCCATGCCTACATATAAATCCCGCATTAAATCCTTTAAGAGCTATTATCGGAAAGTGCTGCGGCAGAAGGCAAGTGAAGCTGAAACTTCCAAGACTTTGGTAACGCTTACAGACATGATGGGAATTCGTGTTATTTGTGCATTTTTGGAAGACATAAATCTTGCGGTTGAACAGATAAAGAAGAATTTTGACGTTAAGGAAGTTGAGCGCAAGGGATCTGAACAGAATTTCAGGGAATTCGGTTATGAGTCAATTCACGTGCTTGTGGCTATTCCGGAAGATTGCCGCCCAAAAAAAACAGACTTGCCGCTTCCTGAAAATCTTGTCTGCGAAATACAAGTGCGCACGATTTTGCAGGATGCCTGGGCGGAAGTAGAGCATGAATTGATTTATAAAACGGAGTTGACCCCCTTTGACATGCCCCTGCGTCGGAAACTTGCCTCTATGAATGCGAGCCTCAGCCTTGCCGACATCATTTTTCAGGAAATCCGTGACTATCAGAAGAAATTGCAGGAAGCCGTTTCTGCACGGCGTGAGTCCTTTTACGAAAAAGTTGATGAATTTACGAATCAGGGAACGGCAAAGGAAAAAACTGTTAAGGATGAACCCAAGGATCTTACCCGTGTTTCGCCCTATGTACATGGCACGATAGACGATATGATTCTTGCGGCCATTGAAGCCCATAACAGGGGAGAACTGGATACTGCCCTGCAAATTTACTCGGAGATTCTGCAGTCTGAGCCTCTTCCGTCAAAGCCCGTGCTTGCCGTCATCAGAAAGCACCGTGGCATGGCGTATTTTGCCAAGGGCCTGTATGAAGAAGCGTTGGAAGACTTTAGGGAAAGTGTAAAGTATGATGAAAACGGCTTCCGCTCCTATTATTATCTTGGCATTGTCTACAGCGTTATGGATAATAATGAGGCGGCGATAAAAGCCTTTGATAAGTCTCTGGAATTAAATGAGTATCAGTCTCATGCCCATTATCGCAGGGCGGTGGCCTATTTTAAGTTGGGGGACGACTCAAAAGCCCTTGCTGATGTAACTGCAGCAGAACAGTTAGGTCTTGAAGATGCGGATTGCACGGCTTTGCACGAAAAAATCGTGAAAAAAATGGGAATGGGCATGTAAATTACTTGACGCGATTTATATTATTTGCTATAGTATCAACGTCACTTGGTTGACGGATGTCTCCTTCGTCTAGTGGTTAGGACATCGGGTTTTCATCCCGACAACAGGCGTTCAATTCGCCTAGGAGATGTAATGAGGCTTGTAGTCAGTTGGCTATAAGCCTTTTTTATTGCCTATGGACGCGCGGAATAGATTTTCAGATGCAGTAAGAGAAGAAATGCAACGTCAGATTATCGGTGCGGACGGAAACGAAGTGTTTTTTTCCGGCATGATAAATGAGACGGGTCTTGTCATTTCTGTGACTGCTGCCGCCCGTGGTGATGAACATTCTGTACCCATTAATTATACCGAGGCGCAGAAAGGTTCGGTACTCATTCACAATCATCCTTCTGGAAACCTGCATCCCTCTGGTGCAGATTTGCAGATTGCCTCCAATTGCTCGGAAAGGGCACAGGGCTTTTTTATCGTAAACAATGACGTTAGCCAAGTCTATGTGGTTATGGAGCCGATAAAGCCTCAGGTCATTAAGCAGCTGGATGAAGAAGGAGCGGCACAGTATCTTTCCAGCAGCGGGCCTCTGGCAAAGTCTTCTCCAACCTATGAAGAACGCCCCGTGCAACTGGAATTGATAAAAAAAATCGCCCGCTCTTTTAATAAAAATGCAGTTGGTGTGTTTGAGGCTGGCACAGGTGTTGGAAAGTCCTTTGCCTATCTTCTTCCCTCCATGCTTTGGGCTCTGGAAAATAAAGAGCGGGTTGTGGTCAGTACGGGTACGATAAATCTTCAGCAGCAGTTGGTTGAAAAAGACATTCCCCTTGCACAAAAAATCATTGGAAACCCCCTGAAGGCTGTACTTGTAAAGGGGCGGCAGAACTATCTCTGTTTGCGCCGTCTGGATGATGCGGGTAAGGAAAGAGACCTCTTTAACGAAGAACAGGAAATGTTTGATAAAATTGCCGCCTGGGCAAAAGAGACAAAGACTGGGAGCCGCACAGACCTGGCCTTTATGCCCTCTGAAAGCGTATGGAGCCGAGTTAATTCAGAGGCTGACGCCTGCATGGGGATGCGCTGTAACTTCCGCGAAAAATGCTTCGTTATGCGCGTACGAAAAGAGGCGGCAGACGCAAATCTGCTGGTGGTCAATCATCATCTTTTATTTGCAGATATTGAATCCCGCATGAGTGGGGTAGGCTATGATGATACGGCAGTGCTTCCTCCCTATCGTCGCCTTGTGTTTGATGAAGCCCATGGCATTGAGGATGCCGCCACCAGCTTTTTTAGCGAAAACCTGCATCGTTTTAAAATCAATAAGCAGTTGAACCTTTTGTTCCGCATG
Source organism: uncultured Treponema sp. (assembly GCA_937885175.1). GTDB lineage: Bacteria > Spirochaetota > Spirochaetia > Treponematales > Treponemataceae > Treponema_D. The sequence goes on from CAKZZO010000040.1 coordinate 30,548, forward strand.
AGGAAGTCCAGTATGGCGGGGTTTTTGTTTACTATTGCCGCCCTTGCTACACAGGAAGATCATACTGCTGAGGCGCAGGAAGAAATCAGCCAGATAAAGAATGTTTTTGCAGACTTGGAGGATGCCGCCACAGAAATGATGGAAAATGACTTTACGGTGCGTCTTTTTTCGATGAATGCATCTCGCTTTGGCGGAGTCTTTTCCTGCCTCGCTAAGGTTCAGCAGCATATTGCAAAACTGACAGGACTTATGCGGGAAATGATTGAGACAATTCCTGAGGATGATTTGGACAATGCGGCGGTATGGGAGACAAAATCCGTATTGCGGCGACTGGATGATATGACGGCAATCTGCAAGAACTTCCGTGAATGGGATGAGCATGCCGATTGTGTTTACTGGATTCAGCGTCAGCGTATGAGCCCGGCGATTGCTAAAAACTACGATTCGCCCTTTTTTATCCAGCTTTTTCAAACTCCCATTGATATTGCTCCCCTTATGAATAATGGAGTTTTTGAGCCCATGGAAACGGTTGTCTGTACGTCGGCAACTCTTGGCATAGATGGAAACTTTCAATTCTGGAAGCGGCGCACAGGCGTTGGCTTTGTAGAAAAAGAACGGCTTTTAGATGGCGAGTTTCCATCTCCCTTTCCCTATAAGACAAATCTCCTGCTTGCCATTCCCAAAGATGCTCCTTTTTCCACTGAGGAAGGTTTTCAGGCATTTGTAGAAGATGCCATTGTACGTCTCGTTCAGGCAGCAGGCGGACGAACGCTCGTGCTTTTTACAGCCTATGATTCTCTGCGTCATGCCTGTGATACAGCACGGACACGCTTACGTTTGAGCGGCATTACCATATTAAAGCAGGGGGATGATGAACGCTTCCGTTTGCTTACCGCCTTTAAGGATGATACTTCTAGCGTTCTTTTTGCTACCGATTCATTCTGGGAGGGTGTTGATGTTCCCGGTGAGTCACTGAGCCAGGTTATCATCGTTAAATTACCCTTTGGTGTTCCCAGTGACCCTGTGTTTGCCGCCCGAAGTGAACAGATTCAAAAGCGGGGTGGAAATCCCTTTATGGAACTGAGCGTTCCTCAGGCAGTCATTAAATTCCGTCAGGGCTTTGGTCGCTTGATTCGGCGGGGAGATGACCGAGGTGCCGTTATTTGCCTTGACCGTCGCATTATGGAAAAAATGTATGGCCGGGTATTCCTCAACAGCATTCCTGACTGCAAGAAAATGTATGCGCCGCTGAATGATATTTTGGCTGCCGTAGGTGACTTTATCTAGGTCTTTTTGCAGTGGCTGTAGAAGGATTTTACAAATTGACATCTCCATGATTTCGGTCTAAAATTAACGTATGCTCAGTTTTCTTTCAAATTTCATTACCCTTTCTTGTGGTGTGCTGCTTGTAGCCGTACCCGCAGTACTTAATATATTTGCCTATCCGCTTTCAAAAAAGCTCAGCCTTCTTATTTCTCACTACATCAGGACGGAATGTTCCCGGCAGTTGTTTGCGATTTTTAAGACTTACAAGCATTTTGATTTCTTGGGCTACACGGAAAACCTGGACAAACTTCCCCAGCAGTTCATCATTGTCTCCAATCATCAGAGTTTGCTTGACATTGCATTGTATATGAATTTTTTCCGTAAGGTTGAGATTCGCTTTGTTGCAAAAGATAATCTTGCCCGCCATGTTCCCCTTGTGTCTGAAATGCTCCGCGCGGAAGAACACTGTATGATTCCCCGCCGCGGAAAACCGTCTGTTGCCATGGAGACTATTGATACATTCGGTAAGCGGGTCATGGAGCGGGGACAGATTCCTGTGATTTTTCCTGAGGGAACGCGGAGCAAGGACGGAAATTTGGGAACATTCTATACGGCAGGATTCCGCAGGCTCTCTGAGTCAGCACCGCTACCTGTGGCAGTCTGTGCCCTGGACGGTGGCTACCGTATCAATAATCTTTCCACGATTTTCCAGAATCTTCACAATGGATATTATCGGGTAAAGGTAGTGGGGCTCTTTCCTGCGCCGCAAAACAAGGAAGAACAGGTTGCAATTCTGGAAAAAGGCAAGGAATTGATACAGGCACAGCTTGATGAATGGAGAAAATAAAAAATCCCGTATTTCACAGTGCACTTTATGAAACACGGGATTTTTATTGAAACCTGCCTGCAGGATTATTTGAAATCCTTGGGGCGGCGCTCAACGCGTTTGCACTTCGGACATTCGGCGATATTGCGAAGTCTACCGTTTTCCATCAGTGTCTTCATAGCAATTTCACCACCGCAGGGGCACATAAATTTCTGTGTTGCAACGGTAGTACGAGAGTTCTTACTTGCACCAGCCATGACTAGCCTCCAAAAAAAAGATAATCGATTATTTAAACCAATATACTAAAATCTTGTTCGGGTGTCAAGATAGGGAAGCGTCTTTTGGTGATAATCCTTGTCTATTCTATTGACTATCCATCTACAATTCAGTAAAATCAAGATAAGTTTTTGTTTGGAGGTGTCTCCTTTGGCAGGAAAAAAATCATCTGCAGAAAAAAGATATGCGCAGAGCGAAGTTCGCCGCTTGCACAACAAGGCAATTAAGAGCGAATGTCGTACTGTCGCTAAGCAGTTTGTAGCAGCTGTTCAAAAGAAAGATCAGGCTCTTGCTCAGGATAAGCTTAAGGTACTCGTATCGAAGTTGGATTCTGCTCGCAGCAAGGGTGTTCTCACTCGTAACGCTGTATCCCGCAAGAAGTCACGCATGATGAAACTCTACAATGTTTCATTTGCGGCTGCGGCAAACTAAGTCGAACTGACATAAAACGGTGTTGTTATCTTTGCATTGCAGACAGCACCGTGGTCAGTTTTTTTTGTGAGGAGAGGTATGTCTGATAAAAAGGTCACGAAATATGATTTGGTTGAGTCAGTCTACCAGAAAATCACAGGTTGTGAAAAACACCTTGTTCAGGACCTTGTAGAACTTTTATTGACGGAATTAAAAGATTCGCTCAAAGAAGGCGCAACAATTGAACTTCGGGGTTTTGGCACTTTTGAGCCTCGCCTACGAAAGGGACGGTCTAAGGCTCGTAATCCCAAGACGGGTGAGCAGCTTTCTGTTGCTCCTCATTATGTTGCGGCTTTCCGTTCTGGTCAAGAATTAAAAAAGGCACTCTGGGATTTGCCCGTTCTTGATAATTCAAACTCAAAATAATTTTTCTTTTGTATGACGGTAAAGTCTTTCTTGTCGTCGCTTTTCCTGTGTTTTCTTTCACTTTTTTGTATTGTCTGTGCGCAGCCTGGACTGCTTTTTTCTTCCGGACTTGCTTTTTTTGGCTGGATTTCCTATATTCCTTTCTTCCTGCTTTTGCGTTTTTCTTCAGTCAGAATGGCAGCTCTTTGGGGAGCCCTGTATGGTTTTTGTAAGTTTTTTCTGCTCATGTTCTGGCTTATTACCTACAATCTTCCGGCTCTGTTTGGCATAAGCCTTGCAATGGCTGGTGAAACTGCTTTTATATGCCTTTTGTGCGGACTCCTTCAAAAAAAAATCCCCCGTTTTTCATGGATGCTCATGCCGCTTGTTACGCTTTTTTTTGAATTCTTGCGTACAACTGGTGAATTAGGCTTTTCCTACGGCATTGTGGGCTACAGCCAGTGGCGGATAGGGCTGTTGGTGCAGTCCGCATGGATTTTTGGCGTATGGGGCACTTCTTTTGCAATCATGCTCACTGGTTCTGTTTTTGCCTTTTATGCAGAAAGCGTGATAAAGGCATCGGAAAAGAAGACGAGGTTTGTTTGGAAAGGGGCTGATTGTGCACGGGCACTGGTACTTGTTGCCTGTCTGCTTATCTTGCTGGTGGTCGGCATGGTGAGTGGCTTGCTGGCAGATAGGCATGAAAAAGAAAATAAAATGCTTTCTGTCGCCCTGATTCAGCCCAACAGTAATCCTTGGAAGAATGGTTTGGATGCCTATGCTGATGAGCTTGTTTCCCTCATTGAACTGACGGACAAGGCCCTTTCTGAGCATCCCGAAACGCAACTGGTAGTGTGGAGCGAAACCGCCTTTGTTCCTGATTTGGTAAAGCATTATACGCAGTCCCTTGACCCGGGGCGCAGGCTTCTTTCTCAACGGCTTTTGCGCTATATTGACGGAAAGTCTGCCGCATTTGTACTGGGAAACAATCATCAGGAAAAGGATGAGGACGGTATGCATGAGTATAACAGTGCCTTGTTTTTTCAAGCGGGAAAAAATGTTCTTCCGCCAGAACCGCTTGTATACAATAAGATGCGGCTGGTTCCCTTTACCGAACAGATTCCCTATCCCCGTTTGCTTTGGCCTTTGGCAAAAGCCTTTGGCTCTGATGCCCACTATTGGTCGGCTGGAAAAAAAACAACCGTCTTTACGGTGGATGGCGTTCGCTTTTGCACGCCAATTTGTTTTGAAGATACCTTCGCTTCTGTCATAAAGAAAATGTGTCGGGAGGGTGCGGAAGTCATCGTAAATCTTTCCAATGATTCCTGGTCGCACAGTCTTGCCTGCCAGAATCAGCACTTGTCCATGGCTGTTTTTCGTTGTGCAGAAAATCATGTGCCGGCGGTTAGAAGCACGGCAAGCGGACAGACCTGCATTATTGACGCACGGGGGCGTGTTGTGGCAGAACTGGAGCCTTTTACTCCCGGCTATCTATGTGGCAGTCTGTCTATACGGTAGATTTTTTATCTGAAATAGTGTAGAGTATAGGTATGGCAGAAGAAACTGAAGCAAAGACAAAGGAAGATAAGGCAGTCCTTACTGAAAAAAGCAAGAAAAATGTTACGGTTCTTGGACAGGAAACTGAATTTGACGGCGTAATTGAATTCACCGACAATCTGGTGATTACGGGAAAATTCAACGGTACCATCAATGCAACCGGTGACCTGGAAATTGAGAAAACGGCTGTCTGCAAGGTTGATACAATAAATGCCAATTCATTGGTTATTTCAGGTAAAATTACGGGTAATATGCTTGTGCCTGAGCGTGTGGAAATGTGTTCAGGCAGCAAGGTGCAGGGTGATGTGGTCACCTCTCATATCCGTATTGCTGATAATGTTGAATTTGACGGTCAGGTTACCATGCTGGATTCTGTTCCTGATGTTGACCTTTTTAGCGTTGCATCTGATGAATACAAAAAGGCAATGGTACTCAAATCTGATACACCGAGATAATCATGTTTAATAGTCTGACTGGCACGATTACACAGAAATTACCCCAGAAACTCTGTCTGGACACGCAGGGCATTGAGTGGGATATCATTGTGCCCGACACTTCTTTGGATGCATTGCCCCATGTGGGAGAAAGAGCACGGGTTTTTACCTATTTGCAGCATACTGACGCGGTGATGACTCTCTTTGGCTTTGCAAGCGAGCGGGATAGGGCTCTTTTTTTTGATTTACTTAAAGTTGACGGCGTGGGACCAAAGAGTGCGGTAAAAATCATGAGCAGTATTGCCCTGGAGCAGTTGGTTGTGGCTCTTGACGACGGAAATCTTGCCGCCCTTGAAAAAATCCCAGGGCTGGGAAAAAAGACTGCCCAGAAGATGCTCCTTGCCTTAAAAGGAAAACTGACACTGGACGAAGGTGGCTCAAAACAGTCCGTGGTGCAGAAGCCTGGTGGAGCATATGCCGATGTTATTTCTGCCCTGACGAACATGGGCTACGACAGGCGTGACGTGGAGGCAGTCATTACTCGTCTTGTCGATGAGTTGAAGAATGCTCCTGCTGCATCTGGCGAAAAGGCATTTACGGATATGCTTCCTTCGGCAAAAGAGGAAATGCTCTTTAGGCGAGCCATTGTAGAACTGGCACAATAATTCTTTGCTCAAATGAAGGCGAAATACATAGGCGGGACAGAGATAAAAAGTGAGACGGATTGATACTCAGGACGCAGATTTTGATGACGCACTGAATCTTGCTGCACGGTCGGGTGGGGCAACGCACATTGTCCGTGCTGACCTTCCGTTGGATGATGATTTACAGGAAGGAAGTCTGCGGCCTCAGCTTTTGCATGAGTTTTTGGGGCAGAATGCTATCAAGGAAAACCTGTCGGTATTTATCAATGCGGCGCGGGAACGGAAAGACCCCCTTGACCATCTCTTTTTGATTGGTCCGCCGGGACTGGGAAAGACGACGCTTGCGGAAATTACTGCCCACGAACTTGGAGCGGACTTTAAGGTGACCAGTGCTCCTGCTCTTGATAAGCCCAAGGATTTGGCGGGCATCCTTTCTACGATTACACCGCGCACCGTGTTTTTTATCGACGAAATCCACCGCCTAAAGCCTGCAATTGAAGAAATGCTCTACATTGCCATGGAAGACTTTGAACTTGACTGGGTAATCGGGCAGGGGGTAGCGGCGCGCACTGTGCGTATTCCCATACCGCATTTTACGCTGGTGGGCGCAACGACAAAGGCTGGCATGGTGAGTTCTCCTCTTATCAGCCGCTTTGGCATTATCCAGCGCTTTAACTATTACAGCCATGAGGAACTTGCATCGATTATCAGACGCTCTGCGGGCATTTTGAACTGCACGGTGGATAACGATGCTGCGCTTTTGATGGCATCCTGCTCTCGGGGGACGCCGCGTGTGGCAAACCGTGTGCTTCGCCGCATGAGAGACTTTGCCCAGGTCTACGGAAATGGCCGCATAACGCTGAAAATTGCAGAAAACGGCTTGCAGAAACTAGGCATTGACGCTCTTGGGCTGGAAAAATACGACAGGGAAATCCTGCTTTCAATTATCAAAAACTTTGGCGGCGGTCCTGTTGGTGCGGAAACCCTTGCCATATCCATTGGTGAGTCCATGGACACATTGGAAGATTACTACGAGCCCTACTTGATTCAGTGTGGCCTTTTGCAGCGTACACCCAGAGGCAGAATGGTTACGCCAAAAGCCTACGAGCATCTGGAACTAAAGCCAGGTGACGTTCAGGGAAAAGAATTATCCCTTTTTGACTAGGAGAAGAAAAATCCGCCTTTGCTGCGGGAGACACTATGAAACTTTCTGATTTTACCTTTGACCTTCCTCAGGAATTGATTGCCCAAAAGCCAAGCGGCGTGCGTGGTGAGGATAAATTGATGCGCCTCGACCGCATGACGGGGGTGGTATCTCATTATGCCATGGCAGATTTGCCCGACTTGATTGAAAGCGGTACATTGATGGTCTTTAACAACAGCAAGGTGCGCAGAAGCCGTTGCTACGGCATTAAGGAAGTCAATGGCCGGGGGGGCAGTTCAGAAAGTGAGCGTGAGTTCATGTTCCTCAATCAGACAGGGGCGGGATTGGACACCTGGCGAACCATGGTAAAGGGTGCAAAGAAAGTGAAGGAAGGAAACACCTTCCGCTTTCCTGACGGTTCGGTGGGAAGAATTGTCGATGTGGCAGAAGACGCGGGAACTGAATTCAGGACTATTCACTTTGACGAGCCCCTTTCGGAAGACTGGTTTGAGCGGAACGGACATATTCCCCTGCCGCCCTATATCCGCCGTGAAGACGACGACACTGACAGCGAACGCTATCAAACGGTGTATGCAAAGGAAACGGGAAGTTCTGCCTGTCCTACCGCAGGACTGCATTTTACTGAGCCTCTGCTTGCCCGTCTGCGGGAAAAGGGCATTGAACTTGACTGGGTTACTCTCCATGTGGGCTTGGGCACCTTTCTTCCTGTTCGCACGGAACATATTGAAGAGCACAAGATGCATGAGGAAGCCTACACGGTCTCCGAGGATGTGGCGGAAAAAATCAATCAGGCAAAAAAAGACGGGCGCAAAATTCTTGCTGTTGGAACTACCAGCGTGCGTACTTTGGAGAGTGCGGCTGATGAAAATGGATTTGTCCGGGCAGGAAGCGGCAGCACCCGTATCTTTATGTATCCCGGCTATCAATTTAAGGTTGTGGATCAAATCTTTACGAATTTCCACACGCCAGAAAGTACTCTCCTTATGCTGGTAAGCGCATTTGCCGGTCGCGAGCATATCTTGAACGCCTATAAAACTGCGGTGGAAAAGAGATATAGATTTTTCAGCTACGGCGACGCCATGTTGATTCAATAAAGTGCAGTTTGCCTGAATCTATCGAAGGTTTGCCCCTGAAATCATTGTCTTCGCATATGCCACCAAGTCTGACGTTTCTTTGTCTGTGTAGGGAGCGATTCCATTATAGTTTGCATCCAGGCAGTTTTCATTTCTAAACTGGGCAAACTGCCAGACTGCATCTGCAGGAAGTATTTTTGCAATCTCTGCGATGTCTTTTTTGCCGACAAGAGGGGGTACCAGTACGGTTCTCCATTCACGGCTGTCGGCGGGCAGTCTGGAAATAATTTGTATGGAGCGGCCTAGATTATCTATCATTTCAGACACGGTTTGCTGCGTAGCATGGGGGGCAACTAAGCCGTATCGAGCAGGACTTGTCTTTATGTCCATGGCTATAAAGTCTGGGGCGGTGGCAGGATTTTTTATGATTGCTTCCAGTCGGTCGGGAAGCGTGCCGTTGGTATCCAGCTTTATCTTGTAGCCATAAGACTTGGCCTTTTCAATTAATGGAGCAAGGTGGGGGAATAAAAGCGGTTCACCGCCGCTAATCACAAAGCCTGTAAGTACATTTCGCCTTTTTTCCAGATGAGCAAAGACTTCCTCCAAGGAAGCAAGGTTGCCGCTGTCACTTTTTTCATCGCCTGTGCTTTCTGCCAGAGAGGAGTCAACTAAGGCCCAGTTGTAGCAGTAGGGACAGCGCAAATTGCAGCCCTTGAGAAAAAAAGAAGATGCGACACGACCTGGAAAGTCAACCAGTGTTGTTTTTATGAGTGCACCTGCTGCTTCCGTAAAAAAATCCCGCGCCAGGCGCGGGATTGCTTGACTGTCTTCCTTTTGCATCAGACTGCTTCTGCAACCGGTTCCAGAATTGCAGTCAATTCCTCAACATTGTGTGCTCGCCCGATTTCATTGTTCTTCGCATCGTAAAAAATCACGGTTGGTGCTGCAAATACGCCTTTTGCTGCCGCTGCTTCCAAACCTGCTTCGGTGTCTACGTCAATCTGAACGCCATCCATAGCGACTTCTGCCATATAGTTCTTGACCGGCGGACAGTTAGGACAGGTACGGCGCATGAAGAATTCGTAGTGCAGGGCGTTTTCATTTGCTGTAGGCATTGAAATTGCCGCTGCTGGAGCAATCTGTGCAACAGAACCACAGTCGCAAGACTTGTTTTCTTCACTGACTGTGTATGTTACAGGATCGTCATAGACGAACATTTTGCGGCTGTCAAATTCATCGCGCTTACCCTTGTTCCAGTTGCGGACGGCACGGTAATAGCCTACAATACGTGCGTATACTTCTGTCTGTGTGCCGTGTACATCTTTAAGTGCTGCCTTTGTCTCTGCGATTTCCGCTTCGATTGCTTCCAGTGTTCTTGTTTTTGGTGCCATTGTAATCCCCCTTTATAGTATCCCCTTTGCAACGCTAAATATAGCGTAATTTTGTTATTTTGTAAAGGTTTCAGCACTATATATATCGGCTGAAACCCGAAATTCCTTTACTTTGCCGCAAGAATTTCTGCACGTTCTTTTTCAAGTTTTTGCAGTTTGAGTTTCAGCTGCTGCTCCCGCTCTGCCTTGCACTTGGGACATTCAAACTGCTGACCCGTCAGGTAGCCGTGAACAGGACAGATGGAGTAGGTTGGGCTGATGGTGATGTATGGGATGCGGTAATTGTTCATTACACTGCGTACCAGGTCACGACATGCCCTCCAATCCTTAATCTGTTCGCCCATGAAGGTATGGAATACCGTACCGCCTGTATACTTGGTCTGCAAGTCTTCCTGCTTATCCAAGGCTTCAAAGACATCACTTGTATAGTCAACGGGAAGCTGAGTCGAGTTGGTGTAATAGGGCTCGCTCGTTCCGCTTGTAATGATGTCCGGATAGTTCTGCTTGTCGTGGCGGGCAAGACGGTATGAGGTGCTTTCTGCCGGAGTTGCCTCCAGATTGAAGAGCTCGCCTGTCTTTTCCTGATAGTCCTGCATACGTTCGCGCATATGGTCAAGGACATCACAGGCAAACTGATGGCCTTTGGGGTCAACAATGTTTACGCCCAGGAAGTTCAGGCAACATTCATTCATGCCGCAGAGACCTATGGTATTGAAGTGGTTGTCCAATGTTTTGAGGTAGCGTTTGGTGTAGGGAAAGAGCCCGCCGTCCAAAAGCTTCTGAATAACCTTGCGTTTGGTAGAAAGGCTCTGCTTTGCCAGATCCATCAAATAGTCAAGGCGGGCGTAGAATTCCTTTTCATCCTTTGCAAGGTAGCCAATCTGAGGCAGATTGATGGTCACAACGCCAAGACTTCCGGTAAATTCGTCTGAACCGAAGAGTCCGCCACCACGCTTTCTCAGTTCACGCTTGTCCAGACGCAGACGGCAGCACATTGAGCGCACGTCGCTGGGGTTTAAGTCTGAGTTTACGAAGTTCTGAAAGTAGGGCGTGCCATACTGACTGGTCATTTCAAAGAGCAGCTTGGCGTTTTCGCTATCCCAGTTGAAATTCTTGGTGATGTTGTAGGTGGGAATGGGATAGCCGAATCCTCGTCCTTCTGCGTCACCTTCCAGCATAATCTGAATGAAGACCTTGTTAATCAGATCCATTTCTTTCTGACAGTCGCCGTAGGTAAAGTCCTGTTCCTTTCCTGCTACGATTGCGGGCTTGTTTTTGAGGTCGTCAGGACAGACCCAGTCCAAGGTAATGTTGGTAAAAGGAGCCTGTGAACCCCAGCGGCTGGGTGTGTTGATGCCAAAGACATAGCTCTGGATGCACTGGCGCACCTGTTTTTCGTCAAGATTGTCTGCCCGCACAAAGGGAGCAAGATAGGTATCAAATGAAGAGAATGCCTGTGCACCTGCCCATTCATTCTGCATGATGCCCAAAAAGTTGACCATCTGGTTTACAAGGGTAGAAAGGTGTGCGGCGGGCTGTGATGAAATCTTTCCGCTTACACCGCCCAGTCCTTCCTGTATCAGCTGGCGCAAAGACCAGCCGGCGCAGTAGCCAGAGAACATGGAGAGATCATGAATGTGGAATGCACAAGTCTTGTGTGCTTCTGCGATTTCGGGAGTATAGATATTCTTGAGCCAATAGTTTGCCGTAATGGTTCCGCTGTTGTGAAGAATCAGACCGCCAAGAGAAAAGTTTACGTTTGCATTTTCGTTTACGCGCCAGTCAGTCTGACCGAGGTAGCCGTCCATCGTCTTGTTGATGTCCAGCATGAGGCTCTTGGAGTCGCGCATGGCTTCGTGGCGGGCACGGTAGAGAATATATGCCTTTGCAATTTCCACTTCCTTGGCTTCAATCAGCACATTTTCTACAATGTCCTGAATTTCTTCGATTGCAGGAATAGAATGTGCGCGGCGACCCGCCAAAAGCAAACGCAACTGTTCTTCTACAGAGTCAGTAAGAGCAATTGCTTTGTCGGGATTTGCATGTTTTTCTACGGCTTCAATTGCTTTTCCGATGGCGTTTTGAATTTTGTTGCGGTCGTAGGCTTCAAGTTTGCCGTTGCGCTTTACAACCTGCTTGATAAAGGCTTGCGTTTCAGCATCGCTTGACTTTCCCAGAAAACTCCTCCATTCCGGGAATACCGACTGTTCTGTCTGACTCGGTTGGTCACTCACTTTTTTCCCCTCCAGCCTGCTCAGTTTTCGGCTGACCAAGGCTGTTCACTTCATTTATGAATTCATCTAAGTTCCCAAAATGCTTATAGACGGATGCAAAGCGGATGTATGCCACTTTGTCCACCTGACGCAGACGCTCCAGAACCAATTCTCCTAAGTCCGTGGTGGAGATTTCTCTGGTCGTTTTGCCTTTCATAACCGCCTGATCTTCAATATCGTTCAGGATATTTTCGACCATATTGGTAGATACCGGACGTTTTTCCAGCGCACGCTCAATGCCTTTTTCCAATTTTGCACGGTCAAAAGGCTGTCGTCTGCCGTCACTCTTTACTACCATAAAGGGTTTTTCTTCAATGCGCTCGTAACTGGTAAACCGATAACTGCAGCTCATGCATTCTCGGCGGCGGCGGATAGCCTCACCGTTTGCCATTGTTCGTGATTCGATAACCTTGTCGTCAAGACTGCCACAATAGGGACATCGCATTTTCCCACCCCAAATTTAGCGTACTTTGTTGCAATAAACACATTATATACCACTAAATATGAACTGACAAGTAAGAAAGTGTGAATTTATTTGAAATTTACCGAACATTTTTTTGACGTGTTTTTTAAGAGACTTTTTGGGATGTCATAGTATCTTATTGCAGAAGATTGTATACAGGGCAAACGCATTATAATCCATTCACCAGTAAGGCAAAAAGGGCACAGGTAAAAGAGTCCCAGCAAAAACGAAAAATGAGTCCGCTTACGGAAAAGCGCGTCTGGTTCGCACGCT
>CAKZZO010000041.1 GCA_937885175.1 uncultured Treponema sp.
CCATGATGGACACCGTCCGCCAGCAGCGCGAGATGCGCGAGGCCGAGGAACAGGGGCACAAGGCTGGTCTGGAACAGGGCGAGCACGATGCGCGGCTGGAAGCGGCACGGCGGATGCTGCAGGACAAGCTATCGGTGGAACTTGCCGCAAAGTATACGGGTCTCTCCGTTGAAGAAGTCCGGCAGTTACAGAAGGAATTATTACAATGATGGCAATCACAGAGGAGCACTTCTGCTTCGCAGATGAGGACAATTCATTTGCTTTACAAGAGTTTGATTCTGTTGAACATTGCAAAAAAGAATGAAAGGTAAATTAAAAGGACTGACCCTCTTTACAATTTAGGAGTCAGTCCTTAAAATCTGCCTAGTCAAAGTGTCCAATAATTGGAGTGCACTTCACACTGGGGCTTTACTTTTGCCGCTTACAGAAAATGCAAGACAACAAAAGACTTAGGGACTAAAACTTTACCTGAATTGCAGGCAGATAAGCCTCTTTAGTTGTATCTGTCAAAGCAATTGTAATTGTTGCCGGTCCGGTACCAGTATACTGGAAGTTCGGATTCTTTGCATTCAAGGACAGGTCAGTTTCATCCGCACCAATTGTGCCGTCAGATTCCTCTACTGTTGCATTTACTGTTGTTGCAGAAAGACTTGACTCGCCTGCTGTACTTGTAATGGCATAAGTTGTTTTATTATAAGGGTTTCTTGCAAGATATACAGTACACGGTCCTACTACCTTGAAAGAAATAGCACCTACTTTATAAAACCATGCACCATGCTGTGCATCCTTCCAGTACATTTTTTCAATATGGATAAGACCAACATCTTTTGTTTGCGTTGCTCCACCTGCGGTACAACCAGCCTCGTTTAATTTCCTCAAATCGAAGAATTTGTTAGATCCAATAAGGGGTTCTACAATTATGCCATGCACATAACTATTTCCAGACCATGCAAGGTTAAGAGTATCTGCGGCACCATTATAAACAAATGTTTGAGTTGTCGGATCATCCCCCGAGCCTGCACCTGCAGGAATTGTAACAGTAGTAACTGCAGATGTATCGCTCTTTGTTACAACAACAGAACTTGCCTTATCATAGCGGCAAGTCTGAATAGTAACACGGCATGTACCTGCAACAGAAAGTTTTACAATAGAGTCATTTCCTAAGTTCAATCCATGGTCTTTATTGTCGTTACCAGCACCACTAACATTAAGGAATGTATCCTCAGAAACATAGGGGAAACCAACACCACCTGTAAGATTGTACGTATATGTTACACCTTCTGTAGGTGCCGGCTGGAAAACTTCAATAGCATATGAACCAGATACACCACTTCCATCAACAGCCGTAGCCGTAATTGTTACAGATGATGTAACTGCAACGCCTGTTACAAGGCCATTTGCGCTAACAGTTGCTTTTGATTCATCTGAAGAAGCCCACTTAACGGTTTTTGATGAAGCAGTATCTGGAGTAATTGTAGCAGAAAGCTGAAGCGTTCCTCCCTTTGCAACTTTATTAGCACCACCAGCAGCACTTACCTCAATTGCTGTAGCTTTTACGATGTCGCTATCTTTCAGCGGGTCAACATCCACCTGATGGAGATAGTTTGCACCGGTTTCCTGTGACCATGTCATTGTAAGCGTTGTTGCAGGGCCAATATAAGCATATTCGAGGGTGCCTGTATCTGCTACGCCGCCACCTTCACCTTCAGGGAAGTTCACAACTGCAACGGTATTTCCAGCCTTGTCTGTTACGGTACAAATACCGGGGTTGTCATAACGACATCTGTGCAGTGTTACCTTTACGTTTCCGGCAACATCAACAATCGCTACGCTACCTTTTTTCATAACCAGACCATGAGAACCGTTGTCTGAGTCACCCTTACACTGGAAGAGCATGTCAGGAGAGAAGTAAGGGCATCCTACGCCGCCCTGCATGTTCCATGAGTAAGACTTTCCTTCTTCCGGTTTTGCCGTTTTTTCAGTAACGGTAATTTCCATAGAGTCCGTCTTATTCGTTCCGTCTTTTGTTGCAACCGTAATAGTTGCCTTGCCAACTTTCATACCCATGATGAGGCCTTTGTCAGATACGTACACGATTGATGGATCTGAAGAAGTCCATTTCATGGCTTTGAGAGTTACGTCAGCAGGAGCAATTGTCGCACTCAACTGAACCGCCTCATCAGTAAAGATTGAAGTCTTCGGTGCAGACATAGTGATTCCTGTAGCTGGAGTAAGTGCTTCATATTCACGAATGAATACACCGTGTACCCATGCATTACCAGAAGTAAAGGTAATGGTAAGGTCACCTGCTTCACCGCCGTTGTACACGAATGCTCCGCCTACATCACCACACGTCGTTGTCTTTTTGCATTCAAAGTCGGTAGTAAAATTATTGGGGCCAGTTACTGTACCCGCCCCTTCGCCATACTGACATGCATAGAAAGTCACCTTACAGTACTTGGGAACATTTTTCAGCACGATGTATGAGTTCATGCTAGATTTAGAGTTACCCTGTGCGGCAAGCCAGAAACCGTGATCCTTTTTAGACTGCTCGATATTAGCCTGCTGAACTTTGTAATCGTTTGTTTCTACAGGGGCTTCAGATGTAATGGCTTTTGCAGGAGCAACAAAGTCAATTGACTTCATTACCAGTTCATTTTCACCGGGAAGAAGAGACTGTGAAGCATCTGCAACTGCACTAAATGCTGTCTCAAGAGCAGAAAGATCCCATGCGCCGGCAAAATCCTTGTGCATTGAATTTGTTTCACTGTCAAATACGCGGTTAAGGATGTTGTTACGACCTGCGTATTCGTTTGAAACAACCGTTTCATTCATGTTGTTCAGTCCGTCAATATTTGTCTTAAAGCCACCACATGCATTAAGTTTATCGTACATGGGGTCGTTTTTCCACATCGGAGAAGACTGAACGGTTCCATACAATTTTGAGTTTACAATTGCCACATTATTGTAGTAGGCAGAGTTATTGCCCCAAGGATTGCGGAACAAATAGGTGGTCAATCCGTCTTCAACTTCAATAGCCGAATTATAGATAACCACACCCTTACCATAGGTAGCTTCCTCAACAATATTTACACGAGGTGCAGTAAAATAAGCGTCAACCTGTTTCTTTTCACCCTTGCTGTCTGTTTTTTCTCTTCCCTTTACGGCACGCAGACGACAGTCTTCATAGAGCGCAACCTTTCCAGAAGATTCCATCCAGATAAAGTCTACGTCGCCTTCAACATAGCATTTGTAAAACCATGCCTTTCCTGTTGTACGAGTTGTGTCCTGACGAGAAATAAAAGTACAGTTGTAAGCAGCGAACGTACCCGTTGAGTCAAAACCGAGGGCTTCTGCCTGACAGTCGCCATCTTTTTCAAACACGTTATAGAGTGCAATGTTTTCAAGAATTGCATTGCCAGAACCAGCGATTTCAAGAAGCTCGCGACCAGGCTGATTTCCGCCTTCGTTATCCATGCTTGCGCCAGAACCAAAGATTACGACTTTAGCACCGTATTCGTTTGACGCTGCAGGACCTTTGATAGTGATGTTAGCAGCACCCTGATAGCGCAAGCCTGCATTATCATTCTTTACATTCGTACCGTTATCGGCAACAGTACACCTACCCACATCGTAAGCACCTTCAGTAAGTTCAATGGTATAGTCACCAGACGCACCGATTGCAGCAAAGGCAGCATGAAGATCTGCATACGCTGCACCGTTCATCGTGACTGTACCGGCAGCCGCACTTGTGTTTACGGCAACTTTTCCAGTTGTCAATGGCAATCCGGTTACACTGTTAGAGCTTCCGTTGTCATCATCACCATCGCTACAAGCGGTCAAGCCGCTAAGCAGCAACAATACAACTGCAAGTGAACACAGCCACTTGAGTTTGCCTAACTTTTTCATAGAAATCCTCCATTTCTACAATACATGCCATGCCTGAGCATGACAAAACGATTTTTACCAGAGAGATACAAAATCTCCCATAAAAACTCCGCGTTAGCGGTCGTGCAGGATGCACGAAATCGCAGTTTT
>CAKZZO010000042.1 GCA_937885175.1 uncultured Treponema sp.
TGACAGTTTACATTGGCGTTGATTTGCACAAGACACAGTTCACGGTGCATGTAAGGGTTGGAGACAAGGTTGAGGACCTGTCTGAAATCAAGCAGTACCCGACGACAGAAGCCGGATACACAGAATTCCTGAACAGGATTCAGGCTTACAAGACTGAGGGATTCGATGTAAAGATCGGAGTTGAGTCAACAGGAAACACAAGGTTCTTCAAGAATCAGGTGGAGAAAGCGGGTGCGGAAGTAACTGTTATCAACACGCTGAAGTTCAAGGTTATAAATGAATCAACAAAGAAGACTGACAGGCATGATGCCTCAACGATTTCAGAGTTTCTTTCGAAGGATATGCTTCCAGAGAGCTATATCTGCAATCAGGAAACAGAAAACCTGAGAAGGCTCCTGAAGTCAAGGGAAAGGCTTGTCCGTTCTGTTGTAGGACAGAAAAATGAGGTGCATGCGCTTCTGGTAAGCATGGGGCTTAATGATGAGCTTCGCAGCCTGCAAAGCAAAAAAGGGCGCCAGAAAGTTCTGGACACCCTGTTGTCGCACAGCGGGTAGCCTTCGCAGCACAGCTGCTCGGAGACTCACTAAAAACTCACCTCGTGAGTTTTTGCCCTGCTGCGCAGTGCCGTTCGCTACGTGCTCGAAGCACAATCAGTAAAACTGATGTTTCAGATCATAGACCAGATGGCAGAATCGGTCAAGGTGATTGAAAAGCAGCTTGCTGAACTTACAAAAGATGACGAGATGGTGAACTGTCTCATGACAATCCGTGGCTGCGGGAAAATAACGGCATGGATAATCAGGGCGTACACTGAAGATATAGGCAGGTTTGCGAGCGCAAAAAAATACGCGGCATTCTGCGGACTTGTTCCATGGGTACAGGATTCAAATGAGACCGTTCATCACGGAAAGATAACTAAGCGAGGTCCTCAGGAATTGAGGACGGCATTCGTTCAGTTGGTGTTGGGGATTCGCCGCTGCAAAGATACTTCGGAATGGAGGATTATGCAGCGTCTGGATTATATGAAAAAGAATAAAGGCAGTGGTAAATCGATTGTCGCTGCTGCAAGAAAGATGGCAGAAATCGTGTGGGCGTTGCTCACAGACAAAAAAGACTTTGATTCAAAGAAGATGATTGGAAAATATAAGCCAATGAATCTTGGAGAACAGGCTTTTGCTGCCAGTAATTAAATAGCTTAGAAAGTTGACTTGTTCGTTGACTTTTTATGGGAGTCAAAATGGGCAAAAATTTTCCTGTATGCTGATGGTACAGCAAGTAAGGCAGTACAAGAAGTTTTGGAGGACTATGGTATCAAAGATGGCATTATTAGAACAGGAACTTTTGTAAAAACTGGCGACACTTATAAAGATTGCACGATTACCATCACATGGAAAAAAGAAATCCAACAGGATATGCAATGGCATGATGTTACGGATACGGACGAAAATGAGCAGAATTTTATATTTGTAGATGGAACATCATCCAGCGGCTGGACTTATCAGAGCGAGTAAGATCTAGGCTTTAACCATACTGCCCATGCATTTTCGCACGGGCGTTTTTTTGTCATTTGTAATTGATTTTGTCCATATAATTCATACCTCCTTTAATTTAAATATTTTTACAGTGCGATGCCGTACTGCATCGCAAGCTGATCAAGATTGATCCCGCTCCTTTCGGCCTGTGCACGGAGAAGCCGTACCTGCTCGCTCCGGTTCTTCCCGGAGAACTGCTCCACGCACTGGCGGAATTCCTGAGGGTGTGACTGCTGCCAGTCCGCAAGCTGCTGGTTAATCATCTCGTTCATGTTACGCTGCATGAGTTCCTGCATGGCCCGTGACGGGTTCGAGAACATCTGCCCCATCATCCGTGCCTGCTGCCGCATTGATGCAAACTCCTGAATATTCATAATTCCTCCTGATGATTAAGGGTACACCCGCCGGCATACGGGCGTTATAATTATGAGAAAAAATTTGCAAAAAAATTGTGCGCGTGTTATAATGGCTCTCGGTTATGTTCCTCCCTTGGGCTGACACCTGTCTTTTTTTTTCATGCGGAACGCTACGAAAAACAAGGGGGGGGGTAATTTTGTCTGGTATTTCACGTCTTTGTATTCTCACCGCCTTATCACTTGTCTTTGCGTCCTGCAGCGACTTTCCCATGCAGGTTGCGCAGCACTTCAGCAATGAATCTGACTATGACGTGACCGTCATCATGCAGGATAACCGGTTATTCATCCGGAGCGGGGAGACGGCATGTATTGATGCCGAGATAGGCGGCGTTGGCGACGCTGCGCCCGTGGCAAAACTTGCGGCCGACGGCTACCCGCGGGCGGTCATGAAAAGGAAACTCGTCAGCCTGCGCGAGGCGGAGTATGCCATCACCAATATGAGCGGCGCCGCCTGCCGGATTGTCAATGCCGGGGCATACTCCGTATGCGTGATAAATCCGTACATCGGGTCAAGATATGAGGACGTGGCGGACGGCATACCCCTTCCGTCCGGAGGCGTTTTCGAGACGGTCATCTACGGAAACGACAGGAACTTTACCGGCACGTACAGGAATAGCAGCCCGGCGGATGAGGTTGAAAAAGCCCTGCAGGGCACCGCCATCAAGAGTATTACCGTCAGCACTGTTGACGGCCAGATTGTTGTGAGGGTGGAATAGAAATGAAGAAGATTTTTATTTGCATCGCTGTTATGGCATTTGCAGTTACATATATGACAGCAGAAATTAAAGTCATCACAAGAACACATTATGGCGTGAACGAGAAGCTGGACTCATGGCTTGCTGAAATACCTTCCGCGCCGGAGGGGTTTCATCTTATAGGAATCGAAACATCCTACATTTCAGAAGGTAAGGATAGATGTATACGCAGTTTCTATTTCTCTGACGATGCGGATAATCACAGTTTTGAACTGTCTTTCAATGATTTTCATCCAGATTGATAATTTGAAAAAAACGTGCTATCCGTTCAATGCAAGGTCAAGCAGAAAGCGGCTTGTACTCTTGCCGCTTGCCTTTACCAGTTCTTTAAGTTTCTCCAGTTCTTCGGGCTGGCACGATACGCAGAAAGATACCCGCTTGGTGCCGCTACCGCTTCCTTTTTTTCTGCCGCCGCCGTGGTAGCCGTAGCCGCTATATTTCGGTTTACTTTCCAGCATTTCTTTTTCTCACAAAATATAAAATAATCCCAATCATTATTGCTATAGCAAAAATGAGTACATACTTTAAAATTGACATTCTGCACCTCTCATAGTACAATCAAAAGGAAAGGGAATCCTACGCTGGATTGCGCAGGATTCCCACCGACTGGAACTTGTCACTTCCTGCCGTCAAGCCATTTGGTGATGTAATACGCAACTATCACACCCAACATGGCAAGCAGGAAGTCAAGCCCTTTGTCAGCAAAGTAAAGTAGTACTTCCTTCACTTTGGACTCCTTATCAAAGTTTCCCTTGACATCATTATAATAACAAACATTTGTTTTTATGTCAATATTTTTTTACAAAAATTATGAGATTTTCAGCGTGTCACCGTCAATGTACAGAATTCCGGCATCGCTTGGCCGAAAATGCGGAAAGTTGGCAATAATTATTGATGAATTCTCACGAAAATAACTGCTCACATACTCGTAAAGAATTCCAGTCTCCCTGTCTGGATCAATAATGGAGGAATGAAATATATAACGGAATAAAAGTATCTGATCTCCGCCTGTTGTAATGCCCCAGACACTAATCATTTCTTCAAACCGGGATGAAGGATGAGCAAATGTAAGCATTACTATTCTCGTTCCGTCCGCTGTAACAACCACATCTTCCGACGCGTACAAATCTGTAACGGTGCGGGTCGCGTCCGTGTCATTAAAAAGATCTATGAAGTGATCTCGCGCAGTTTCGGCAGAATCAGTCTTGCTAAAATGCTTAATTTCTCTGCTTATCACCCCTCGAGTTGAAATGTTTAATGGACCGATAGTTGCAGTGTAAAACTCGGCAGTACCATCGGCTTTTATGCAAAAACCGCTTCCAGGGCTGTAATTATGGCTCTTAATCTTGCCTTGCGAATTAATGACAATTTCGAGCGCAAAAAGCCTGTTCACGTTTATCAAGTCCGTCTTGATAAATCCGCCGTTGATAATCGTCGTTCCGTCAAAACCGGCATCACTCCCGTCGCTTCCCATCAGAAGCTGTGCTATGCTCTTCCCGATGTAATCCTTCACGCTCTTTTCAATCGTCGTGTCGCTGGAAAACACGCTGTCGCCGTGTATCTGCACCAGGTCGGCATCAAGCGTTATGACGCTCCTGAGCGCATCAAGTACAAGCAGCTTGTTCTTCAGGCTTTTAACCTGTGCATCCGTTGCGCTTACCTTCATGCGGTAGAAGTACACGGGACTTCCGCCCGTGCCTCCGGATGTAGTCTGAACCCTCTCGTATATATTGTACAGGTATTCAAGCCCCGCAGGGTCATTGATAAGAAGCCGTGCCCATTCATCATATGCGCTTGCGGTGAGGAAATAGGGGATGCCCACGCTCAGGCCAAGGAAGGCTGCGTTTGATCCTGCCTCCGTTATCTGCGTAAGCCGCTGTTCCAGACCCGTGCCATACCTGGCATAGTCTACGCTTGCCGCCGCCATGCCGCCGAGTGATACCCGCTGTATCTGCTCCTGCGCCTGGGCGGCAAGGTCACGGGCAACCTGCTCCACGCGCGCATCCTCGCCGTCGCGTATGGCATCCCTGAGCGCATCACGGGCGGCAAAATAATCCGTGTAGGCGGCAATGAATGCGGTGCGGTCTGAAAGCTGTGTGTTCTGCCGCATGTTGTCGAACAGTTTTAAATTTGTGACGACAAGCGTGTACAGGGTAAGGTATGCCGCCTTGTAGGCAATGAGCGGGTCGGCCACCTGCGAGATCTGATGCTCCTCCTCCGCACTCTGCACGAGGTCGGCGTATTCCTGGACAAGCACCTTCCATTCCTTCCAGAGCGTCTTCTTCTCGTCCGGCGTTATCACGCTGTCGGACGCAATGGCCGTCCAGTAGTCTCGTGTCTTTTCGGCCAGCGTCGTCTGTGCATTCTGCAGCATCCGTACGCTGTCCCTGATTGTCCTGATGCCCGCTCCCTTCATCGAGCCCATCACGGTGAGCGAATGCACCACAAGATCCGTGTCGCTCCTGTTATCCTGCCTGTTCTTTGCCATAGTCCTATCCTACCTTAATTCCATGCGTCCCGTTATCATTTTGGCCTTCGGCCCATTACTGCGGTCGGATGAAAACTCAGTCCGTCCTTACCGTCTCCTATGCCGGCAACGTACAGGGCCTCCTTTGCTCCCGATACGGGTAATCCGAACGTAAGCCCCATGCCCTCGGCGAAGTGTCCGGCGGCCTTTGACCACCTGCCGTCCGTGACTTCCTTGGCGGCGGAAAGGTATTTCGTGAGGGCGGGAAACAGGTCGGTGCCTCTGGAGAATGACGCGTGTCCGGTAATCAGTTTTTCCGCCGTGGACGTTGCCACCGCTCCGATTATCGGCACCGCATCGGTGAACTGCGTTGTCGCAGTCCATATGAAATTCCGCACCGTCCGCGCCTCGTCATCATCGTCTCCGTCGTCCCCTGCAAGGCAGCCGAGCGCAATTCCCGCGGCCGCATAGCCTGCTATGATTCCCACAACCTGCCGGTACTGTTTCTGGCGGACGGCATAGGGAATGTCGTATCGCAGATTCTGCCAGATTACGTTAAGGCTTGCAGTGAACTGCAGCAGGGCTTTCTGCACCTCGCTTCCGTTCTTGAACATGGGGGCAAGGTCAACGCTCCTGTTGGACGGCTGACACAGCCTTGTCTTGTCATCGGCGTGGATGACGGCAAGCCGTTCCCATTCGTCCGCGTCAGTAACGCCCTCATGCGCACGTGCGGAGACCTCCTCATCACTCATCCGCTCACGTGCATCAAGAAGCGCATTCTCCGCACGCAGACGGGAAAGGTTTGCGGAAAGTTTCTCCTCGCTCTCCGCCTTGAGGTCGGCGCGTACGCGATTCTCGTTTGTGTCGCCTGAGTAGGCCTTGCGGATAAGGGGTACGTAATTGTCAACGCGGTTCACTGGCTGATTGAACTCGGCAATGCTCACTTCCTGTATGCGGTCGAATTCCTCGGTATAGTCATCACTTATCGCCTCGGCAAACTGCCTGAACTTTCCTCCGTCACGCTTCAGGACTTCATCTGCCGCATCCAGTACCTTGTTCCAGAGTACCAGACAATCCTCCTTGTATGCCGCGGTCCCCTCGGGAATGTGCATGCCGTTCTCGTCAACCTCGGCTGCCATCTCCGCGCTGAGCGCGCGTGCGGTCTCCTCGTCTCCAGCCGCAAGTGCCTCGTCGCGTTTTTTCGTGCGCTCGCCGCGCATCTTCCTGTCCTCCTCGTCCATGAGCCGGTATTTCTGCCTGTCCTTCTCGTCAATCATGGATCCGTACATGCAGGCATCCCTGCTCATCTCGTCCCTGTTGGCCATTGCATAGTACAGAAGCTCGTCAACGGTAAACGTGACGGGAGCACCGTCGCCGCGGAAATCATCAATCACAACCTTCTCGTACAGTTCGGGAAGCGATATTCCCGCATTCTTCATTGCGCTTTCAATGCGGGCTATCCTCCGCCGCTTGCTCCGCTCCTCGGCGTTAAAGCAGTCGTTCTCCCGCCAGTAGAGCAGTGCGGTATTAACACCCTCGCCCTGATTGTCCAGCAGGCGCGCAACGCGCCGGATGTTCGCGTCATGGTAGGACTGCGTGAGCCTGTTCCAGATTCCCTGACGGCGGTACCTGTCAGCAGCCGTTCCCTTGACCTCGCTTGTCTTTCCCAGCCTGCGGCTGATTTCCGACCGCTTCTTCTCCTTCACGTCCTCCGGGTCATCGTCATTGATTACTATGCCCGTATTCTGCACCGCCTCCTCAATCTTGCGCCTGAGTTCGGCCGCGCGCTCATGCTCCAGCTGGCGGCGGGCGGCAAGCAGGTTTCTGCCCCGCACGTATATGTCGTCAACCTTCCTGGCAAACGCCTCCATGTCCTCCGTAGTCCACTCAGCGAACGGCCTGTTGACAATGGCATCGTACATGTCGCTTCCCAGCGCGTCACGGGCCATTTTCTCCACATCCTCACCGACACGGACACGTCCCGCATCGTCGATGCGGATGTCAAGCTGGATGCTTTCCTCACGTTCCTTTTCCAACCCCAGCAGGTTCAGCCTGCGCACCCAGTTGTCGCTGGACATTGCCCGGTAAAGCCGCTGGCGGTCCTTTTTCGTCCATTTGTCAAAATCTTCCCCGGTCTTAGTATCCTCCAGTTTCTTGATGATTTCCGGCCCCGCCTTTCTGAGCGACAGGATTGAGATTATCCGCTCGCGTTCGTCCGCGTCGGTATGGAATGAGCCCCATACCTCACGTGCCCATCTTCCCTCCGTGCCGATCCATCGGTTCACGCCGCCGGTCATGTTCGGATGGAATATGCGCTGGACTGCAATGAGGGTCCGCGCGCTCTCATAGTCAATGCGCTCGAAAGGTACCCGGCGGAACGCCCGCTTGACCAGCCGTTTCCGGTAATCCTTCAGCTGCTGCACGGCATCGTGCTCGGACTTCTTTTCTTTCTGCCTCTCGCGCAGGCGGTATAAGTCCTCGCGCCGCTGTACCGCAGCCCTCATTTCCTCGGTCATCTTCGTTATCTTCAGAAGGTCATTCCACTGACGGAATACGCTCTCGTAGTCGGCACGGATTCCGTCATACCGGTTGTCCCTGTACTTCTCGCCGGTCTTTGCGACCGACTCCGCGCGGTGGGCAACGGAATCGCTTTTAAGGTCGTACTTTGCCCTGGCGGCAAGCAGCCTGTCGTACGTCTCCAGAATCCGCCGCTCCTGCCAGCCGCTCATGCGCTGCCAGTCCTCGTCCGTCCTTTCCTTCAGTTCCGCAAGGGCTTTCCTGCCTTCCTTGACTTGCTCGCCAAGGTCGGCTATGTACGCCTCCAGATTCGAGTCAATCTTGAATGAGCCGTCCGCAAGGGCAGCCGCTATCCTCTCGTTCTGTATCTTCCGCGCAATGCGCCGGCGTTCTTCCGGTGAGGCATCCTCAATGCCCTCTCCGGCCGTAAGGTCATGCAGGCCGGCTGCCTTGAGCCGTGCGGTGACGGTATCAGCCTCATCAACGCGGAAGAAGTCGTCATCCATGACCTCGGCATAGATTGCCCGGTAATCCCTTGCCGCCCGCCGTATGAGCGTCATTATCGTATTCCGGGCGCGCTGGGTAAGCGGCTTGCCTCCGGAAAGCCTTTGTGCGTTCGACACGAAGGAACCGTGCCGTAACTGCGTGCGGATATACCGCTTCATCTGGAGCAGCCGCTCGTTTGCGGCCGCCTCCGCCTCGTCCTGCGGATGTTCTGTTGGTTCCTCGGTAAGCAGTTCGTTCACGCGCCGGAGAAAGTCGTCAAGCAGCGTTGGATCAGATGCAAGGTGGGCGGTAAAGAGCGCGTCCATCTCCTCGGGCGTTCCGTCGCGGCTGAATTCCTCCGCTGCCTTTGTCCGTCTGGTATTGATGTCATCGCTGAGTGCCGTACCCGCATTGTTGGCAAGCTCCCACGTGGTCTGATACCACTCTGCATCCGCACCCTGCGGCACCTGACTGTATTCATCAGGGTTAAGAAACCCCTCGTCACGCCCGGCCTCGTAATACTCCATGAAGTCCTGCCAGGAACCGAACTGCCGTGCGCTCTCCACGAGTTCCGCCTCGGTCTGGAAGAGGATGGAGGGGTTGTGCGGGTCGAAGGCGCCCGTGTTGTCGGTGGCGGATTTTATTTGAGCGGGCTCAAAGGCAACCCATTCTTCGTTATAATCCTCGTTGAAAAAAACACCGTCATACCCATCTTCTTGCAACTGTTCGCTAAATGCGGCACTCTCTTCCCTATCGTTCACCTCTGCAAGGTGTTCAAACTCGCTGTAACTCGCAAAATAAGGGTTGCATATGTTCAAAAACGTATCAAGTACAACTCCGCCGTTCGCATATTGTTGCGCGTACGCTTCATTGTTGCCATAGAAATAAAAGCCTGTTCCTAGCCAGCCCGCATCTGTCGTACTTCCGATTTTCTTCTTGCTGAATGTACTGAATGTATACGGAGTTCCGTGTTTCACAATTTTCGGCTCGCCGTTCTCGTCCACGACTTTGGAGACGTCGTTGCTGTTGACATCTGCAAAAAACTGCATTACCTTGTTTTTAAGAGGAGTTTGCAGGTTTTCCCCCGCGTTTGGTTTGCGGTCAGGTTGCCTAAGCTCCTCTACTTTTTGCAGTTCTGTTGCCTCTCCGTCATAAAAAATAGTTCCGTCGTTATCTTCCCGCAAAACAACACGTGCAATATATTCACCCTCGGAAAGCAAAATCTTTCGTGCATAACTGTGAAAGGCTTTTACATTCGGCTTTGTCTGATCCGTGTTTTTCTCCGAAAGGAACGGCGTGGCGGTACTTACAATCTCCTGCAACTTAGGCACAATTTGCAATGTATGAGGGTTTGCAGAATGGCTTTTCAACTCCTTGAAGCCTGTCCTGGTAAAAACGACATTGCGCCCGTCAACAGTGCGCACCGGCTCTTTACCGACAAGCGCATTGTATATTTCGGCAGCTTTTGTTCTCTGCTCGCTACCAGTTAGATTTGAAAGCTCATTGTCCGCAAGGTTAATGGGGGAGTCACCAATAATTTGCCGTGCCTTGTGCCCTGCTTCCCAATCTCCAAACCAGCGCTTGAAGTTAGGCGTGCGCACCTGCAGCCACTGTTTTTCTGTCAGGTTTGTAGGCTTGCCGTTCGGTGCCTTCATCCAGCCATCCGTGCCCTGGTACTGCTGGCGCACCGCCTCCATCTGGCGGGTACTCTCCGCATCCTCCGCACGGCTTTTCTGGAAGATAAAGTCGCCTAAGTCCATGACCTCATCATCATATGCCATGCCCGCGGTGTTCAGTACCGCATCGGTCTTTTCCTGTGTGCCTGCATCGGGGTCGGCCATCACGTTTCCGGCAGCTTCTTTTATCCTTTGCGCCATACGACCGCTGCTGTCATTACTGTCCTGCATAGGGCTTTCCGCACGTTTTTTGACTTCCGCCTCATCATCCGCCCTGCGCACAGCCTCCTCTGCACGGGCAAGCACACTGTCATCTCCCTGCAGCAGCGCGTTATACGTGTCCTCGATATCCTTTGAGAATTGAATGCGTTCCTTCATTGCGCCGTAGATACGGCTGATCAGCTCCGCAAGTTTCTGGTACAGGTTTTTGAGCTCGCTGCTTTTTGCCCTGCCGGTGCGGAGAAAGTCCTCTAATCCGTATGCGAACTTCTCCTCCTGGGCTTCAGTCCATTTGCCGTCCGTCACGCCGAATGCCTTTTCCGCCTGCTTCAGAAGGTCACCGGAGAGCCTGCCCCGCACCGCATGTGCCACTTCATGCACCCACGTGGAGAAGTCCGCCTTTTCCCCGGCATAGATGACGGCACGGATATCCTTTCCAAACTGCCTGTAACCCATGCCGCCGCGGACGGACTGCCCGGTTTTTTCCGCAGCCTGGGCAAGTTCCCCCGCATCACCGAAAATCTTATCACCGAACGTGCGCTCGTAGAATTCGGACACGCTCTCGTAGAGCCCCCTGGCGATACTCTCAATGAATGCAACCGCTGCGATTCGCTCACCTGCATTGAGTGACGGGATGTTGTCGGCAAGCTGCCGCGCGATGGAAAGCCGTGTCTCCGCATCATCGTTGGTGGCTGAGGCATAATAGTTGAGCCCCGCACCCTTTCCTCGCGGATTCCCGGAAATCAGCCGGTCACGGATAGCCCGGGCACGGCCTAACTTTGCGTCCCACTCAATGTCGTAGCCGGAAAAATCAGACGCAAAACTGCGGAATAACTCATCACGCAATTCCTCACGGCTTCTGGACATGGCGAATGTCTCGACCGTTACCTTTCCCTCGTTCTCGTCAAGCGTATACTTAATGTAGCCGTAACCGTTTCCGCCATCCCTTGTGGGGTCTCCGGCACGGTATACGCCCTCGGAGAGTCCGTTTCCATCCTCGGCTGTTACCTTGTTGTCAACGTACAGGCGGCCGTCATCCGTGCGGTATTCCGCCGCCGGCTCTGCTTCCGTACCGTCGTCAGAGAATACCGTCTGTTCCAGCCCCTCCTCATCGGCGTTTACCTCGGCAATTGCCGCAGCCTCGTCAGATGCCTTCTGCTCCCGCTTTGCCTCGAAACTGGAGAAAATCTCATCCTGAACACGGGTCTTTTCGTCATCGCTCATGCCGGCGAATGCGGCGTTATCCGATGTTGCCTTCCTGAACGCCTCTTTGGACGGGATGAATTCGGCGGCAGCCCGCAGGTTCTTGTAGTCACTGACGGTTCCGTATGCACCGAATGCGGCATCTCCCACGCCAAGCAGTACCGCGCCATAGATTCCGCCCTTGAACGACTCAAGGGCGTTACGCGCGATTGTTCCAAGGTCATCTGACTCTACGTCATTGTCGCTCATGGCATCGGCAAGGTGGCGTGACAATCCGCTTATCCATTCCTGCATATACTCCTCGACACCTTCTTCTACGGTGTCCGCGACATGATCCGTGGCAAACCGTGATGCCATTGCCGCGGCAAGCCCGCCCATCTTGTACCGCGTGAATATGTCCTTGGTAATCCTGTCGGTCAGAGCCTTACGTGCCTTTTCGGTAAGGTTGCCGACAGCTTTCTTTCCGGCAGACTTCGCGCCTTGCACCGCACCGCGGGCGACAACACCAAGTCCTGACTCGACAGCCGCCTGCAGCACACCGCTTACCGCGGCTACGCTCTGGGCCGTCTCCACGTCTGCTCCCGCCTGACGCAGGGAAATGTATTCGTCATGCATCATGAGGTCATAGCCTGCTGCAAAACTTCCCAGCGGCCCCAGACCGACAAGCCCCGATACAATGCCCGCACCCATGGCCGCCGCGGTGTATGGAAGTGACTGAATGCCCGCGGTAAGGATTGACATGCCGACGGACTGCGGCTGGCTCACCGCAAGCGTATTGTTCTCGGCATCCAGCGCATCAATTGCTTCCCATGCAAGCCGCGCCCCCTCGTCATCACCCCGCAGTTCCGCATTCAGCAGGCTCTTTCCCAGCGATGACCTGCGCAGGCTGTTCATGCCGCTCGTCCATGCATCGCCAAGCCGCTCCATCTTGCCCTTGTACGTCATGCCGTCAGTATCCGCTCCAAAGATGGCGCGGTTGTATTCGTCAAGGTTTTCAAGCGCGTCGCTGAAAGGAATGCCGTACAGGCGGTGGTATTGCCAGGCGTTCATGTATCTGGCGCGCTCCTCCTCCGCTGCGGAAAGCCCTTTTTCTCTGGCAACCGCCTTAAACTGCTCGTTCATAGCGGAGTAGACGTGCTCGGGGAGGACGGCATTATAGTGCTCGGCGTTCCTGGCACGGATGTCCGCAAGGGCAGATGCCTCCGCGCTTTTCCGGCTCCAGTAATTTTCTCTGGACGGCATTTCCGTATCAGGCGAGATGCCTGCATCCGGTACCGCTTCCGGTGCAGAGGCGGTCTGCAAGTCCTGGTTCGGCATGGGAACAGGCTGTTTCTGCATCGTAAACGTCCTTGGAATCGCAAGCGGCTTTTTCGGCGCATACTCCTTTCTTTGCGCCGGTACCGACACGGCGGACTGTGCGCCCCGTACAAGGGCGGCGGTGTTGTCCTCCACGCTGTTCATGCCGCCGTCACGCAGCGGATTAAAGTAATCAGACATTCCTTATCTCCTTATATTCCAGCTGTAGATGCTTCCTTTTTCCCGGATGAAGTCAGCCACTTTCTTCTCCACCAGTTCCTGCCCGGCTCTGTCAATCGTGGCAATCTGAAGGGCGGCGGTTGTCTCAATCTCTCCGGAACGATGCAGACGCTTGATTCCGTCAGGCAGGCGGGCAAGTTTCGCACGCTGAAAAACCTGTGCCTTGCTGCGGCAGAATATTGCCGCAACTTCACCGGCATCCTTTCCGGCATCAAGCATCTTGGCAAAGACAGTCCCCTCGTCAAGCGGATTCATCTCCAGACGAGCGATATTGGCGGACATCGCAATTTCCTCCTCGCCCCCGCCCAATTCCTCAACGGCAAAGACATCCGCCGTAATCTCACTCCAGCCTTCATCCGGATAGTTGCTGTCGAGGAATTGGAATGCGGCGATACGGCGGCGGCCATCAATAACACGGTAGGGCATAGTGTCTTCTGGAGTAGCCACAAGCGTAACTGCACTTATCTGACCGAATTCCTTGATGTTGGCGGCAAGAGACTCGATGTCCCCCAATCCACCCTCATTCCTGTTGCTGATTGTACGGATGCTGTTTACGTCAACCGTAAGTCTGTTCATAATATTTTCCTCCTGTTTTATTTTTTTTCTCACTTGATACTAAAAAGTTTTCCATCGAAAACTTTCTTAACGATGTGCACGGCCGGCGGCAATCCGTGCGGCATCTCGTGTGCGTGCGACAGGATAAGGGAGCATTCTGCGCTGGAGTAGAGACACCCGTCTTCACAGGTAACCTCATGCGAGAAGGGGGATGTCTGTCTGATTATCGCGCTGCCGCCGAATTCCGCAGGAACCCTGCAACGATACTCTGTCATACAGGTACCGCCCACACGATGATTGCCAGGGCAACTATGATTACAGCGATAAATAGGTTAAGAAGTATTTCTCCGAACCTCATGCACGCACTCCTCCTATATAAACAGTCTTAGTTGCCGCGGATCTTCGACGGTGCCGTTTGTTGTTGTTGTTTTTTTTTCGCCGCGAAATTCCATTGCCTCATTCTTCCACGAGTCTATGCATACGTTCGCAAGTCGAAGGCTGTGGCGCAGGATGGCATTCTCCTGTGCCAGCGCAAGATTATCAGCGAGTAATTGAGCCTTTCTTTTTCTGCTTATGAGTGTAAACATACAAACTCCTCCATAATTGCATCCATGCAATCCTGCATACGATTCATGATTATCGCGTCAATTGCTTCCTGCTGGTAACCGCTTGCCGCTTCAAGCCACATCCGATACGTTTCCAGATCATCACACACAACGACACCATTACTTCGATGATAACCCATCCATAACCTCCTTCTTTTTGCAAAAAAAAAGCCGCCTCGGAGCTGACTTCCTTGGCGGCAAGCGGAAAAAAAAAAGATTTTTCAGTGTTCTGTGAGAACTGTTCTTTTTTTCACCGCCCCTAAGGGCGGCTAATAAAGTCAGCTCGAATTAGCAACCCTTTGTAATTCTGAATTTAAAGGGTATTTTTAATACACTGGTTTAAAGACATATAC
The DNA here is from genome assembly GCA_937885175.1 of uncultured Treponema sp. Classification (GTDB taxonomy): domain Bacteria; phylum Spirochaetota; class Spirochaetia; order Treponematales; family Treponemataceae; genus Treponema_D. The sequence continues at coordinate 14,321 of CAKZZO010000042.1, forward strand.
GATTACATTTTACGCAAACGATGGAAGTGCAAATCCCGCAAAAGTTACACAGACATTTAAGACTGGTGATAATGTTGGAGTTTACACGACGCTACGAAAAAATACTTTTAAACGCGAAGGTTATGTGTTTATCGGTTGGTCAAAGTATAGTGATATAACAGCAGAAATAAAATATCAAAGAACTTCGACAGATGGATTCTCAGCCTATTATGGCTTATCTCGGAATGGTGACAGCGTGCAATTATGGGCGACGGATGAGGAAAAACTTCCCTTATATGCAGGCGATAAAACACTGTATGCCGTCTGGGGACCAAAAAAAGTATATTTGACTTATGATGCAAATGTAGGATTTGATTCTGAGGCAATCTTCACCTATGATGGAACAAGGAATGGCGAGAAAGTGGTGATGACGGCTACAAAGCGTAGTTCCATTATGGATGCCGATAAACCTGTGACATTGCGTACTGTTCAAAAACTTGGGTTGAGCAGTTCAGCAGATTTTGTCGGCTGGACGACAGTGTTGGGCGGATCTGTAGAGTATGCAGATGGAGCAGAAGTTACGCTTCCGTGGAAAGATGTATGTACGGAAATCACTTTGTATGCTTGCTACAAGGGTGCTATGGCGATTACAAAAGACAATGTTGCCGCAGTTATCGCATCTCTTGGAGCAAACACAACGAGTATTATCAAACTGTCTGGCGAGATTTCCGCCACAACAATTAGTGCAATACGGACTGCAATGCGAAACAATTCATCGGCATATATTACGCTTGATTTGTCTGAAACAACGGGACTGACTGAGCTGGACAAATCAAGTGGGGCATATTTTCAGGATTGTACAAACATGATTTCTATTATTTTGCCCGAAACAGTAGTGAGCATAGGAACAAAAGCATTTGATAATTGCAGCGGACTAACAGAAATTGAAATTCCTGCGTCTGTTCAAACAATTGGAGACATTGCTTTTGGCTATTGTTCAGGTTTAACAAAAATAACGCTACATGAAGGGCTGACAACACTTGATGCTGGTGCATTCAGATCCTGCACAAATCTTGCGGAGGTCACGATTCCTGCAAGCGTCACCAGTTTAGGAAATGCTTTTGGGGGATGCATGGCATTAGAAAAAATTGCTATAGCAAGCGGAAATACATCATATACTGAGGAGGACGGCATAATTTATAGTGCTGATAAAACAAAACTTGTCATCTACCCTGTCACAAAAACAGAAAAGAGTTTTACGGTTCCCCCAACGGTAACAGAAATTGGAAGTTGTGCATTTTGCAAGAGCAAGTTGGAAAGTCTTACTGTTCCTGCAGAAGTCACTTCTTTTGGGGAAAAACCGTTCCAGGAGATGCCGTCATTAACGGAAATTACATTCTTAGGAACAAAAAGCTTCAATACTCAAGAATTTTATGGATGTAATAACTTGAAAGTAATTTCTCTTCATGGCGGTAAGATTAGTTATGCTGCACTAGATGGAAATAGAAAACTTGAAACACTGAATTTAGGAAGCGAAGTTACCAGTTTTTACATTCCTGACACTGTTTCAGTAAGTGTGTATGACTGTCCTTCCTTAAAGGAAATAAATGTCGATGGAGCAAATCAGAAATATTCTTCAACGCTTGGTATTTTATACAACAAAGACTATTCGGTACTCATAAGGGTGCCCGAAGCGATGGTATTGCCGACCAACTGGAAAATTCAAGAGTGTGTGGAAACAATCGGTGCAAATGCCTTTGCTGGAAGTACCGTATCCGCAATCACTATTCCTGCAACGGTAAAGAAGATTGGAAAATTTGCTTTCTCTCAATCTAAGCTTACAAGCGTGGAATTTACCGATAGTGATAGTATTTGGTATCAAACGGATTCTTCCAATTATACCAACGGCACGAAAATTGGCGCAATGAGTGCGGATGACGCGGAAGAAAATGCAAAAAAATTGAGGAGTACCTACAACTACTATTATTTATACAAAGACTCAAACTGACCTTTTTGCAAAGTTCCGACTGTGGCACTACCTCGCCGTAATCGGAACTTGCTGGGAACCTTCGGCGTAGGGGGCTACTTGGTAGGCGGTATTCGTTTCTACCTCCCCGTAAAAAACGCCAGACAGTTTTAATATAAAACAAAACTTTCAAAATAATCTTCAAACAATACGAAAAACTGACAATTTTTCAAACAATATGTTATAATAAGTTGTGGAGGTATTATATGCCATACGCAGTTGTCGCAGAAAAACTAAAGACAGTGCCTGAATACTACATGGAAGAAGTCTCTGAATTCCTGGATTTTCTGCTTTTTAGAAAAAAAAAAGAATCCGCAAGGAACGGTCTTGATGAAGCCATAGCAGAAGTAGAACGCGGTGAAGTAGAAGTTTTCCACACCTTTGATGAATTCAAGGCAGCAATGAATTGAAAAGCGAACTTCATTCAGCAAAATCCTTCAGAAAAGACTATAAGAAACTCTCAAAATCAGAAATTGCAGATACTGATGCAGTAATCAAAAAACTCCTGAACAATGAAATTCTCGATGCCAGTTATGATGACCATGAGCTGCATGGAAATTACGACGGTTACAGAGAATGTCATGTAAGATCGGATTTACTATTAGTATATAAACGCCTAGAAACAGGAGAACTGCTCGTGATTACACTCTATCGAATCAGTTCTCATACGAACATTTTTGACATACATAAAAGCCAGAAAAAGAAATAATACAGACCCTCACCACAATCGGCACTTTCTGGGGACCTTCGGCGTAGGGGGCTACTTGGTAGGCGGCAAAGTAAATGGTGAGGGTAGTGCCGTCGTAGGTGAAAGTGCGGAAGTTTTCGGCGGTGGCATTGAGCGTGTCGCAGCGGGTAAAAGAGGGATATTCGATTTTTGCCTCCAGCCAGCAAAGCAGTAGGGCGTGGAAAGCAGGGCAAACGCATTATAATCCATTCACAAGTAAGACAAAAAGGGCACAGG
>CAKZZO010000043.1 GCA_937885175.1 uncultured Treponema sp.
CGGCTCATGTAGCGAGAAGAATATGGTGCATTACAAACTTCATCTTTTGAAGGTGCAGGAATATCTTTTAATATTTCCTTTAATGTCATTCTGTTGTTTGTTGGTTTTGGAAATGAATATTTTATTCCTAAGTCTTTTTTTATACCAACAATGATTACACGGTTTCTATCTTGGGGAACACCATAGTCAGCGGCATTTACTAAAGTTGGAACTACATCGTATCCTTTTGAAGAAAAATCTTCCAAAATAGCTTCGATAATTTCTCCGTTCCCAAGAGTTAATATACCTTTTACATTTTCAGCAACAAATGCAAGCGGTTGTTTTTCCTCAACGAGCTTTACAAAATAACGGTAAAGAATGTTTCGCTTATCATCTAATTTTCGTGGACCAGCTAAAGAAAAACCTTGGCATGGGAAACCGCCAATAATAAAAGGTGTTTTAGGAATTGAATTGAAATCTACTTGTCCGATATCGCCTTGAACAACTTCTGCATCAGACCAAGCTTTATGTGTTTCACAGGCATCTTTATCAAAATCATTTGCCCAAATGGTTTGAAAACCTTGATTTTCAAACCCCATGTCGAGACCACCAGCACCACTGAATAGTGACACTAAGGGAATTTTCTTATTCATTTTACGCACTCTCTGAATCTAAATATTTATAAGAATAAATTGCGGTGTTTTGATTTAGATAAACATAGTTGATGTGCCACGGCTCAAAGCCAGCGTCAAAACTAGCATTTGCTGATTCTTCGTTAAAGTCGTTCAGCACATTCTCCATGTGAAGTGTAATTGCATTGTCATCATAATTTTCAGAAATACATTTACACCCAAAATAACTTTCTGCCGATTTTTTTAATTCTGACATAAATTCAGAAAATGATATCTTTTTTTTGTCCATACAAATACCTCCATACGAGTATAAACATGACACATATCAAAAATATATCTAAATTTTTGTTTTTTGACTATGACTTTTAAGAAATCTAATTTATGAATCCATGATAATATTGTCTGCGCAATCCCTTTTGGTTATACTAGATGCCGAACACGTTGCTCAATAAGGTCATAAGGGCGTTCCCCTGCGGTCGTCCGCTTGCTATCGCTCACTACCTTCCTTCGGGGCGGCTGTTCCGCACTTCGCAGGTGCTCCATAGCCTAACGCTTTGCTTTTTGAATAATCTCTATCTTTTACAGAAAATCCGTGCTATAATTTTACTGATGAACACTGAAAAACTTGCCCTTGCAACGAAAATTCTCAAAAATGCTGGCTGCACCGAAGTCTACTTGTTCGGTTCTCAGGCGACCGGGCGAGCAAACGAAAATTCCGATGTGGACTTGGGAGTAAAGGGCTTGCCAGCCTCTGTATTTTTTGGGATTCATTACGATTTGGAACAGGCCTTGCGGATGCGGGTTGATTTGGTGGATTTTGATTTTCAGAAGGATTTTTATAATCTTTTAAACGACATCGGAGAACTGAAAAAAATTGGATGAGAGCGTAAAAAAGAAAATCCAGCTAGAAATCTCAAAAATTGATACTCTCGTCGAAAAATCCAGCCTAATGCTTGCAAAATGTGCTGTGCAAGAACCTGATTTTTATGATGTAAACGCAATCGGTTCAATTCTTCATTCCTATTACAATGGTCTGGAAAGTATATTCAATTTGATTTACAAAAGTTTTGTCTCAACTCCGCTTTCTGGTAATATGTGGCACAGCGATTTGTTTGCCGCTATGTTCGCTGAAACGGAAAGTCATCCGCCTGTTCTTCCGCAAGAATTGTTTTTATCGACAAAACAATATCTTGGTTTCCGCCATGTATTCAGACATTCATACGGCTATGAACTTGATTGGGAACGGTTGAAACCTCTTTTTAACGGAATGGTCGAGAATTGGAATGCTGTAAGGGCTTGCTTTTTGAAAATTTGCCAGCAGCACTAAAAATCACCACTCCCCCCGAACAAAATCCCAATTCTGTTCCGTATCGCACAATTATCCCGCATTTGTTCTTTTGATTTTCTTTCTTTTTTTCTGTATAAAGGCTGTATGTTCGTTTTTTTGTAATTTATCGTTATATTTTTCACAATAAGCGGTCTTTTTCTTTGATTTTTCTGGGGAAATTGCTGGACTTGGGGAAAATTCTTCTGCTTTTTCATTGACCCGACTACCTCGAAGTCGCTACACTTGGGGTATGTTTCTGTGAAAGATTTCACAGAGCGTGCGACAGGGGTTTTAGGGGCTTGCCCCTAGGAGAAGGGGGTGTCGGCGCAATGAAATGCGACGCAGGGGGAAGGCTTTCCCCCTCAATAGGAGTTATAAGATGAGTCGTGTGTACAATTTTAGTGCGGGTCCGAGTTGTCTGCCGGAAGAAGTTTTGAACGAATGTGCAGCGGAAATGCTGGATTACAAGGGAACGGGGCAGTCCGTCATGGAGATGAGTCACCGCTCTAAGGCTTATGAGCCGATTATTGAAGACGCAGAAGCCATGGTTCGCAAGCTGATGAACGTGCCTGAAAACTACAAGGTTCTTTTTGTGCAGGGTGGCGGTTCAACGCAGTTTGCCATGGTTGCAGAAAACCTGGGGCTTACATTCAAAAAGGCTGCTTACATTGAGACTGGTGTATGGGCAAAGAAGGCTGCCGCTGAGGCAAAAAAACTGGGTATTGCGGTGGATGTGATTGCTTCTTCAAAGGACAAGAATTATTCATATATTCCCCGCGTGGAGAAAATCACTGGTGACTATGACTACGCATACATCTGCTACAACAACACGATTATGGGAACTCACTACGAGTACATTCCCGATACAGGAAACATTCCTCTGGTTGCCGACATTTCTTCATGTGTCTTGAGCGAACCCCTGGACGTTTCAAAATTCGGCCTGCTCTTTGCGGGTGCACAGAAAAACTTGGCTCCTGCTGGCGTTACTCTGGTCATTATCCGCGAAGACTTAATTCCTGAGCCGGAAAACTGCTTGCCGGGCACACCGACAATGCTTGCCTATAAGACTCATTCAGAAAACGGTTCTATGTACAACACGCCGCCTTGCTACACGATTTACGTTTTGGGAAAGGTGCTGCACTGGATTGAAAAGAATGGCGGAGCGGAAGGCATGCTTAGGCGCAACAAGGAAAAGGCTGATTACCTCTACAACTTCCTCGACAAGTCTGACTTTTATCATGCAACGACTGAAAAGGGAAGCCGCTCACTGATGAACGTGCCTTTCCTGACCAAGTATTCAACTGGCGCAAGCGATGAAGCCAGCCTTGCAAAGGAAAAGGAAATCAACGACAAGTTTGTTAAGGAGGCGGCTGCGGCAGGTCTCGTGAACCTCAAGGGACATCGTCTGGTTGGCGGTATGCGCGCGTCAATTTACAATGCAATGACGCTGGATGGCGTAAAGGCCTTGGTTACATTCATGGAAAAATTTGCGAAGGAAAACGCATAAATAAAGGAAGACGTAATGTACAAGATTCAGACACTTAACAAAATCAGCGCGATTGGATTGGAAAAATTTCCCCGCGAAAAATACGAAGTTGCTTCAAGCATTCTTGACCCGGACGCAATTCTGGTTCGCTCTCAGGAAATGCACAACATGGCACTTTCTCAGACGGTCAAGGCTGTTGCCCGTGCAGGTGCCGGCGTAAACAACATTCCTATTCCCGAAATGACGGCAAAAGGCATTGCGGTTTTTAATACGCCAGGTGCAAACGCTAATGCCGTAAAGGAGCTGGTAATCCTCGCCCTCCTGCTTTCAAGCCGTCCGGTTATTGCGGCAAACAAATGGGCTGCAGGACTTGCCGGCAAGGGGGATGAGATTCCCGCACTGGCAGAAAAAGGCAAGAGTCAGTTTGTTGGTCCCGAGGTAAAGGGAAAGACACTGGGTGTTATCGGTTTGGGTGCAATCGGTGCAATGGTTGCAAACACGGCAATTGAACTGGGCATGAACGTCATCGGCTACGATCCCTTCCTTTCTGTAAAGGCAGCCCTTTCCCTTGACCACAATGTAAAGGTCATGGAAACGCTGGAAGGTGTCTATGCAAAATCTGACTACATCACCGTGCATGTTCCTCAGACGGACGACACTAAGGGCATGATTAATGCTTCTTCAATCAAGACGATGAAAGACGGTGTGCGCATCATCAACCTTGCTCGTGGCGGACTCGTGAACAACGCCGACATCCTTGCAGCCATCGAAAGCGGAAAAGTCGCAGGCCTGATTACTGACTTTGCTGACGAAGACCTGCTCAAAAATGAAAAGGTCATCTGCTTTCCCCACCTGGGTGCTTCAACGCCTGAGGCTGAGGACAACTGTGCAATTATGGCAGTTAAGGAACTGAGGGATTTCTTGGAGAATGGAATCGTGGTTAATTCCGTGAACTTCCCCAAATGCACCACCGACAATCCGATTCCGGCAAAGGGTACGCGCCTCTGCATCAGCCACAAGAACGTGCCCAGCATGATTGCAAAGTTCACGACGATTTTGGGCGATGCCAAACTGAACATTGCAGGCATGCTTGACCAGAACCGTGGTGACTTTGCTTATGCTCTGATTGACGTGGACGGCGTGGTTGGCGAAGAAACCCTGCGAAAATTGGCAAATGTTGCAGACGTAATCAACGTTCGCCCGATTTTCGGCTAGATTAAATGAAAAAAGCGGTGGTCTGAAGTTGAAGCCACCGCTTTTTTCTTATAGGCCATATGTCGCTGCTGCTCCGTTTGGCCTGATGGAAGTGATTGACGTTTGCTCCTTCGGAGCATGGGCCATACGTCGCATCCGCTCCGTTTGGCTTGATGGAAGTTATTGACGTTTGCTCCGTTGGAGCATGGGCCATCTTGGATTTGAACCAAGGACCAAAGGATTATGAGTCCTCTGCTCTAACCGCTGAGCTAATGGCCCGATGTAGAAAAGATTATATCAGAAAATCGCTTTTTTCGTCAATAAGTAGTTGTATAGTAAAACTAAAATTAGACTATAAAGGTATTTAGAAGATGAGAAAATCGATTGATAAAAAACTTTCCACCTTCTCTCTATTCTCTAGCTACTGAATCATGCATTTTGATTTCATGAATCTGTTCTACAAGATGTCTGTTAGCTTGAGGATTGTTTACATCATAAAACCAGTTATGATTAAAGCTATTTATTGCACCATTGTTTCCTGATGCACCAATTACCAAACTATGGAAGTTTGTATTATTCTCTTGGGCTGACTCTATTTGTGTCTTTATGTCGTTATCCAATGACTGCATTACAAAGTCAGATATCATCAGAACATCAGCATTTTTCCATTCGTTTTCTGAAAGCATTTTTACAGCATGTTTAAGTGCTGGTGTTGCATCTGTTCCACCATGAAATGACATTCTAAGAAATTGAACAAGTTTACCAATAGGATTATTAGAAAAATCCGTCAAATCAAGAGTTTCAATGCTTGTTGAGAATGAAATCAGGTAACACTTTCTTTCTTCCTCAATAGCTATCTTTGAGAGTGCAAAGGTTATAGTCTTTGCAATATTCTCTGGAGTACCATGCATTGAGCCACTTGTATCTACGCAGATAATTATCGGACCTTTGGGCTCTTTCTTTTCTACAGTTGTTTCCTCTTTTTCTTTTGATTCTTCTTGTTCTTCTTCCATTCGCTGATAGTCATACGATAAGAGTTGTTTCTGTGCGAACTTCAATTGAAAAAGTTTGCTTGCAGCTGGATTATTCATTAAAGATAATTCACTTGGTAAAACAGAGGAAATATCATTGGAAAAACGAAGACCATTTATTTCACCTTTATAAGCATGTTTTGGCTGCCAACTAGATTTTATAACTACTTTATCGCGTAGTTCTTTTTCATAAGATATTTGTGCACGGCTCTGCTTTCCTAAAAGGTCAGCAAGTTCTTTTAATGATTCATCATTTTCAAGGAGTTTTGCATAAGTGTCTAAAATTTCAAATCCGCTTGTTTCAAAAGTTCCTTCACTTAAATCCCACAATCGTCCGAGATTCTTGATAAAAGGCATCAGGAGACTTTCAAGTTTCATAAACTTATAGATTTTTGAATAAAGCTTTTCTAAGAAT
>CAKZZO010000044.1 GCA_937885175.1 uncultured Treponema sp.
CTATGCACCATGAGATAAATTCTGCTTTCTTTTCAAATAATTCAGTGGGCATCTGTGTGACTCCTTGCTGTATTATAGCATAAAAATGTGGAAAGTGCATGTTTGTCAGTAAAGCATCGTAAAATGACATTGTGGATAATTCGCGCAACCGTAGAATTTGCCTTTTCTGCCATTCCGTAATTTCAGTTCTCCGTTGCATCGATGGCAAATCAGATTTTTCATTTTCAACCGCCTTTCAGCCATATCTTGTTTTATACTTTGAATATGTTTCTTGTGGCTTCCCCGCTCCGTGACTTCCGCAGATTCAAGCCGATTCTTTATCTGACTGACTTGTTCTGCTGTAAGACATTTTTCTGTGCTGCAACGTCGAATCGTTGCATTAAGTTCACTTTTGTAAATCACAGGAACGGATGATTTCATTTCTTTCAAAGTTGCGCTTCCAGAAAAAACAACTATCGGATAATACTTCACATTAGTAAAATCTGATAAAAGTGTCTGCAATGCATAAACATGGCTCCAATTCGTTTATGGTATGGGCATCGTCTGCGAATGTTGTCTTTATCTGCGAAAGGCTTTTTAACAAGTTCTGCTGCACAGAAAAATGCCATGCTTGCGGCACAGACGATAATTGCCGCGGACAAAATGATTTTTTGAGAATTTTTGTTTGCCATAAAGACTGTCATCCTATCGGGTACAAAACTATCCTAGAATCTGTGTGATGGTGACGCTGGCGTGTCCGTCTTGGTCTTGGATGCTGCCGCGGGCAAAGAGTTTTCCGTCTACCATGATGTCGGCGTATTCGGGAACAATGCGGTCTAGCTGGATGGTGTCGCCAGGCTGGAGTTTTTCCAGTTCGTGGCCGCGGCGGGTGGCGGTGCCGTAGACGACGGAGATGCGCTTGGGGGAACTGGCGTTTGCCTGGGCAAGAAGCGCGGCAGTGCGGGCTTTTCGTTCGGCAATTTTTGCTTCTCGGGCAGCTTCCCGTTCGGCATCGGTTTGAAGCTGGGGGTCTTTTTCGGCCGGGGGGGTGGCGGCTTGCGGGGGGCTAGCCTCACTTTTTGGGGCAAATGACGATGAAGCTCCAAAAAGTTTCTCCAGTTCTGACTGGGAAAGGGCGATGCCTGAGGAATCGGGGATTTTTTCGTGTTCGTCATTATCCTTTCGGATATTGTTGAGGACTTTGTTCAGTTCGTCCTGCGAAATCGAAATGGAATCCATGCATGTATTATACCATGCCTTTTTTGAACTGACAAATTTTTATTTTCCGTGAGCAATTTCTATTCTGCCGTGAGCATGTCCTTTGTGATTTCGTATACGCTTCCGCAGTTGTGGCAGGTGATGACGATTGGCTCTGCATCGTGGGCGATGATGTCGGAGAGTTCGGCGGGGGGAAGGTGCTTTACCGCCTGAACATAGTGGTTCAGAGTGCAGGGGCAGTCGTAGATAATCTCGCGTTCGAGGACGGTGGTGGGATTGAATTCGCGGAAGAGACCGTAAATCACGTCTTCCATGTCGCCGCCGTCTGCAAACCATTTGCCGATTGAGGGCATGGCGCGGAATGCGCTTTCTACGCGGCGGATGAGGTCTTGGGCAATCTGTTCTTTGTCCTCGGCACCACTGTCCTGGGTCTGGGCACTCACCTTGCTTTTGCCGCCTGCACCGGGAACTGCCTGCACGAACATGCCGCCGGCTCCAATTACCCGCCCCTGTGTGTCCAACTGTATGCTGGTGTTGAAGGCGGTGTGAATCTGCTCGCTCTGGTCAAAATACCAGGCCAAATCTTTTGCGATATTCTTGTATTTGATTTCCACCATGCCGGTCTGGGCTTCTTTCATGCCTTCTCCCATGCGGGAAATGGTAAGGGTGCCGTCTCCCAAAAAGGGAGTCAAATCCCAGTTTTCCAGCGGCTTTTCTATGGGAATCTGGTTTTGAAAAAGGTGACCGCGCACGTAGCCGGTGCTGTCTGCCTCCACGCTGAATCCTGCCGCCGGTCCGTTTACGTCGTAGCGGAAGGTGAGGTGTTCCCGACCTTTCATTGTGGGAATTAAAAGTGCGGCGCAGAGTTCTGCCTGCCCCAGTACCATGGTTTCCAAAATGCCAAGGTGATGCTGGAGCCGCATCTGATTGACCATGCGGGTGCCGTTGTAGAATGCGCCCCTGAACTGTCCGTCTGCCATAACGAACATGGTCATGCCGTCTTTGTGGATTGTATCGAGATGCGCCAAAAGCACTTTGTCTGTAATTTCCTGCTTTATCATGGGAATATAATAGTAGAAAGTAAAAGCTTTGTCAGCGGGTTTTAGGGTGCAACCCTAGGCGGTGGGGGTGTGGCGAAGACGGAAGGCTGAGCCCAGGGGGCGGGCTCGCCCCCTCCATTATACGCTCAGGCTGAACATCTGGCCGGTCTGGGGCATAACACCTGCAAGTCCGTAGCCGGTTGCCTGGGCCATCTGCATGGAAGCCTGAATCTGCCCCTGATAGTTTTCTATCATTGCGTCCATCTGGTCGCCAGTCATGTTGATGTCGGGCTGAACCTTGGGCGCGTTTTTCATGCTGACAAGCTGATTAATCAGTGAGTTGAGAATCTGGATTTTGCTGACTGAAACGCCGTTCTGGTTTGACTTTGCGGCAAAGCCTGAAATATGGTCAAACTGGGCGTATACAACGGATGAGGGCTTTACGGGAACGTAGAGTTTTCCGCCTGCACCTGAAAGAAAATTATTGTAGCTGTATGCGTTCAAAGAAATAGAATTTGCCATACCGACCTCACTTCTCCCACTTTTACTTCTATATGAAGTATCGGCACGGCAAAAAAAATGTTTAGGGATTAGTCAAACTGCATGAGCCAGGCGGTGATGCGGTTTTCCAGAGTCTGCACATCTTTTGGCTGCTTGTTGGTATTGGTTGCGTCCTGCAGATAGGGAATGACCACCCGCTCTTTAAAACTGTTCCAGCGGATGGGAAATGCTGGCGGCGGCTGAATGGCATCTTTTGCAGGCAGGTTTCCCAAAAGATTGCGGTAGTAGGTGGGAAAGACCCGCTCATTTACTGACTGAATGGAAGAAAATCCGCCGTTTATGCCAAAAGCCTTGATGTTGAGCTGCATGGCGGCGGTGCGTTCCAAAAGGGCGCGTTGGGTTGATTCCTGCATGAGCCAGATGACAAAATCTTCTGCGCTGCGGGTGTTGTAGGAGCCCTTGTAGATTCCCATCATTACGATGTCGTCTTTTGCGGTAATCTGACCGCCTTTTTCTATCCAGCGGAAATCTATGTTGCCCAGTTGCTCGTAAGGAACCTTGAACAAATCTTCGCTTGATGTGTAGGCAAAGAGGCAGCGGTTGCTTTCTACCTGGCGATAGTCCGGAGTGTAGAGGTACTTGAAGGCAAAATCCTGTTCTGCGGTGGTGGAAGTGTTCTTTTCTTGGGTCCAGGCGCGCAGATAGGAGACGGTTTTTTGCAGGATGCTGTCGTCCCACTGGAAATTGCTGCCCCGTTCCCGAAAGGTCAGTCCGTTCATTTTTGCCACAACGTAGAGAAAATCGCTGTCCCAGGAGGGGGCAAATCCCATATTGGTGTAGATATCGTGGTTGTTCTTTGCGTTGAACTGTAAGGCAGTGTCGCGAATCTGGTCAGTGCTGAGCATGTATGCATCGGGCATAAGGGCTGCGTTCTTGCTGGAAAAAATCAGCAGGGGCAGGTTAAAGCTCACGGGCAAAAGGTATTGATGGATGCCTTTTTTTCCGTAGGACAGCAGCGTGGGGTAGATGGTGCGGGGGTTGATATCCGTAAGGGAAAAGAGGCTTTCCAGCGGGAGAAAATTCTTTTTGAGGCGGGAATTCATAAGCCATGAGCCGATGACGACATCCGGGTGCTCTTCATCTTTTGCCGGAGGAAGGGCACTCACCAGGGGTGACTTGTAGACGATGACCGCCTGTGTCTTTTTTTGCTGGGAATTAAAAAGTTCTACGTAGGAGGCCATTTCTGCCCGGTCAGTCCAAATGATTACGGGCTTATTGCGGACAGGCATACAGCCTGCCAGGACAAAGCAGGCGAGAATAGCAAGACTGACGGCGGCAAGAATTTTATTTTGCAAGGGCATCCGCACTGGCATAGATTTCTGCATACACTTTTTCAATCTTGTCTTCGTCTACGCTGGAGAAGGCCACTCGCAGAGTCTGGGAGTCGATTGAAATGGTGCCGATTCCTTTTTCGTTCAGAAGAGACTTGCGGAGTTCTTCCGCGTTAAGGGAGCCGGTATTAAAACTCATAAAGTAGCCTGAGTTAAAGGGCAGGGGCCTGAGGACTTTTGATGTATGGCTGTTGACGAATTTCCGCACCAGCTGATAGCGGCGTTCAAGCATGTCGCGCATGGCTTTTTTCTGCCCCTCAAGGGCGGGGTCTTTAAAGGCATGGAGCAAGAGGCTCTGGGGAACCGTAGATGAGCAGGAAACGGAAGAACGAATCAGACCCATCAGTTTTTTGACCAGGGCATCGTAGTGGGCATCGGTCATGCCTTTAGAACCAAAGGTGAGGAAGCCACAGCGGAAGCCCCATACAAAGTCTTCTTTTGTTGGGCCGTCAATTTTGACTGCCAGCATATTTTCGTGCATGTCGCAGAGTTCTGCAAAGAGAGACTGGGGATAGATGTCTTTTTCGTAGTTGAGACCAAAGTATGCGTCATCGCACCAGACCAGCAGTTTTGTGCCTTTTTCTGCCTGTGCTTTTAATATAGAAAGAATTGCATTGGCTTCGGCAGTGGTTGGGCTGTAGCCGCTGGGGTTCTGGGGAAAGTTCAGAAGGACTCGGACAGAACCGCTTTTGGCTTCATCGGTGATTGCCTTTTCAAAGGCGGGCAGGTTAAAGCCTCCGTCCTTGAACATATCGAATGTGTGCAGTTCTGCACCGCGGCGGCTTTCGATGACCAGCGCATAATTGTCCCAACTGGGATTTGCGGCTAAAAGCGGCTTGGTGCCATCAACAAACAAGTCTGCAAGGTATGAAATGCCGGCCGTGAGTCCGGGAACAAGAACCGGCAGGGAAATGTTTTTGCCTTTGAGCGAGGGATTTTTGACGACGAGGGCATTTTTCCATGCCTCACGCAAATCGGGATTGCCCGCGGTGGGCGCATAGGCAACCAGTTCTCCGTTTTTGAGGTCGGGCGCATTTTTGTGGACTGCATCAAGAATGGCGGGCGTACCCTTTATGACAGTCATGCCGATAGTTGCATTTGCCACGTGTCCAAGTTTTTTTGCTTCTCCGCCCTGAGAAATGATTCCGCGGGGGAAAAAAATACGCTTTCCCAAATCAGAAAGTAAGCCACCTGCTATGGAAGAAGCGAGCGTGTCGTTTAATTCTTGTGCCAAAGGATGAATCATAGTATCCTTATTAAAACGTAAATTATATTCATAGTCAATAAAATTTCTGCATAAATATACAGTTTTTGCGGGGGGGGGCATTGTGTGGGGAACAATATCAAAAATGATTTCTCTATATTGAAAAAATTCAGGAGTATGTAGGCGGTTTGGATTATGCTTCATTTGCCGATAACGATATAACGGTGGAAGCCTGCGCTTTTAATCTTGGGCAATTGGGTGAAATCTCACATAGACTGACGGATGAATTTTTGGCACAAAACGCTGCAATTCCGTGGAAAGTTCCGCATTTTTTGCCTGTCATCAGATATTCCACTTGATTTTGACAGTTGTTCTGCACGACTGCACCGGGTGTATTTTTTTTACAGATGTGCTATACTCTCTTCATGAGCGATTTTGACTCTTGTAAGAAATTGTTGGATGAGTGCCGGGCTGAGGCGGCTAAGCGTGTCGTCGGGCAGCAAAACGTGATTGACGGCATCTTGATTGCGCTTTTGACGGGCGGTCATATCCTGCTCGAAGGCGTGCCGGGACTTGCAAAAACCCTGGCGGTAAAGACTTTTGCGGAAATATCTGGGCTGGATTTTAAGCGGATTCAGTTTACGCCTGACCTGCTTCCTGCTGATGTGACGGGTACGCTGATTTATGAAAGTCAGAGCGGACGCTTTACCGTGCGAAAGGGACCTGTGTTTACGAATATAGTGCTTGCGGATGAAATCAACCGTTCTCCGGCAAAGGTGCAGAGTGCGCTTTTGGAAGCGATGGCGGAACATCAGGTGACCATTGGCGATGAAAGTTACCCTTTGCCCCAGCCTTTTTTGGTGCTTGCCACTCAGAACCCGATTGAACAGGAAGGAACCTACAATTTGCCTGAGGCGGAGCTAGACCGATTCCTGCTTAAAGTAATGGTGCAGTATCCCACGGCTCAAGAAGAAGTGCAGATTGTAAAGACTGAAGGACGGGCAGACCGGGTGAGCGTAAACCACCTGCTGGATGCAAAGAAACTGGCTGACTGTCGTGCCCTGCTTGAACAGGTGGTCTGCGATGACAAGATTGTGGAATACATTGTCTCTGTGGTGGCGGTGACCCGTCCTGCAGTGGAGAAAAAAGCTGGCGGTCGTCTTGCTGTTTCCAGCGTAAAAAAAGATGACGTAGCCCGCTACATTACCTACGGAGCTTCTCCCCGTTCAGGCATTGCCCTCTTGCAGTGTGCCAAGGTCTACGCCCTTTTTGCGGGCAGGGCTTTTGTCTTGCCTGAGGACGTTAAGGCGGCGGCTCCTGCGGTCTTGCGCCACAGACTGGTGCTTTCGTATGAAGCGGCGGCAGACGGCATAACGGCGGATGATGTTATCAGCAAGATACTGACCCTTGTGCCCTTGCCCTAGGTCTCAGGCAATTTCCATGGGAGATGGATTTATGGAAAAGAAAAAGATAGTTATGGTGGCTTCTGCACTTTTGGCGGTGGCATATGGATTCAGTAACGGAAAAATGAAGCTCAATTTTGCCTTGGGTACTCAAAAAAATGCTTTTGACTATCCCAGCGAAAAGCAGGTCTATGGCATTACCTTTGATGAGTTTAAGGACATTGTAAAAAATGGCGGCGTAAATCCGTCTGACTCCCTTACACCTCAGAATGAAAATGCCCTTGTTTCAGAAAGCGATGCCCAAAAGATTCTGGAAGACGGCAAGCTTGACATTGAAGAAATCCTCACCTATGCGGAAAATGGAAATCCTTATTTTCAGTTCTGCATGGGACGGGCTTTTGATCGGGGACGGGGAGTAGAGCAGAATTATGAGAAAGCAGTGCATTGGTATACCCTTTCTGCTGAACAGAATTTCCGCATGGCTCAGAATAATCTGACCTGTCTCTATCTGGACGGCGAAGGAGTTACCAGGGCTGCTGAAAAATCCTTTGAAAAGGCTAAGACTGCGCTGGCAGAACTGCAATAGAAACGATGCTTCATCTGCTGAGTGAAAACCGTGACCGACTTGCACGGCGGGCGATGCTGTTGCGACTGAGCGCGCGTACGATTGCGGATAACATGAAAAACGGAGCCTTTAAATCTCTCTATCGCGGGCAGGGCATTGAATTTAGCGGTGTGCGTGAATACCTTGCGGGAGACAATGTGCGCGCCATTGACTGGAACGTTACCGCCCGCATGGGAAAGCCTTTTATCAAACAGTATGAGGAAGACCGCGAATTACAGGTGCTGTTTGTCCTTGACCGTTCCGCGTCGATGGGTGCGGGCAGTCGTGGGCGCACGCGGATTGGAGTTGCGAGCGAGGCGGCAGCCTTGCTCTTGTTTGCGGCAGAACAGCATGCGAGTGCGGTGGGGGCGGTCTTTTTTGACGGTGAGATTCGCCATTCGTTCGCACCAAAGGCGAGCCGTGCACAGGTGATGACGATTCTTTCCCATCTTGACACGCCTGACAAAACCGTTGTCGCGGGTTCGGTGCTGGCGAATGCACTGAACGGTGCGGGGGCATTGCTCAAAAAGCAGTCGCTCGTGTTCGTCTTTTCTGATTTCCGCACGGCCGACTGGATTCAGCCCCTTGCACGCCTTTCCCACAAGCACGATGTCGTTTCTGTCCGTGTGACAGACCCTAGCGATGTGGAACTTCCCGCCGTCGGTACGATTCCGTTTATGGACGGCGAAACGGGCGAGTGGCGCATGCTGCCCACCTCATCGGCACGATTTGCGCACGCATGGGCAGACGATAACCGCCAGCGCACGGATTTTTGGAAGACGGAATGTTTACGTCACGGCGCATACCCGCTCACGCTTTCTACCACGGACGATGCAGCGCAGGTGCTGGCGGGATTCTTTTTACAGAGAGGACGCATGTGAATCGATCTTTTCGTCTGCTGATGGTGTTTTCTTTTTTTTCCTGTGTATTATTCCCGCTGAATGCAGAAGAACAAGGTGTCGTTCAGATTTGTATGCCTGAGTCTCCGTGCGTGGGCGACAAAATTGAAGTGCGCTATATCTTCCACACAGAAACAGATGTGATTGACGGTGAAGAATCGCGTCGTGATATGACCGCAGATTTGACGGCTCTTCCCGCATTTATTGCACAAAGTGAAAATTGTACTATACTTTCTGCCACGCTTGACCGCTTTGGCGCAGACTATACGCTTTTGCTTACGTTCATCGGGTGGAAGGTAGGGCAGATTGACTTTGCGCCGTTCGCACTCGGCGGCTGTCTGGTTAATCTTGAGCCGATAGCAATTTATTCGGTGGTGGAACGGGCGGGTGCAGATGGTTTTCGTCCTGCCTCGCCCCCCCTGGTTGTGCCGGGAACAAGTGCCGTGCTTGCGCTTCTTGCCATTTTCTTTCTCGTAGCTTTGAGCGGAGCGCTTTTTGCCCTCTTTCATATTCCCGCCATTGCTGGCTTCCTCACAAAATCCCGTGCTGAGCGTATTGCACGGCGGAACATGCGGCTTGCCCTCAAAAAACTTCATGGACTCTCTGCCCGAGGGGAAGGACTTGCGGACAAGGCTTTTTGTGCTGCCTTGCAACATATTCTTCGTAATTATCTTTCCAAGCGTTTTGCCTGGGATTTTGCTTCCGTTCATACTGCCGCCTTGTATGAAACGGTTTCCGGCATTTGTGGCGGTGACTTGACTGATGAACAGGATGAACTTGTGGAGAAACTACTTTCGCTTTTTACTCGGACTGATTATGTCCGCTACGCCTCTGATTCATTGAAAAAGGATGAGCGCGAAGGCCTGATTGCCTCGGCAAAAGAACTGGTGGAGGAATTGGGAGGTGTTCATGCTGACCTTTGAAAATCCTGCGGCCTTTTTTTTCTTGCTGCCCCTTCCCCTGCTTTTTCTGCTCAGGGCTCTGGGGCTGTTCAGGCGCATTTCTTTTCCCCTGACTCTTTCTGACTGGGGTGGAAAAACCTTTGCATGGCGGGAAGTCGGAAGAAAATTTGCAGGCCTGGCGTCACAGGTGCTCTGCGGGGCTGGCTATCTGCTTTTGGTGATTGCCTTTGCAAATCCGCTGATTCATCATCAGGAAAAAGTCTATACGTCAAAAGGAAGCGACATTCTCTTTGTGCTGGACACCAGTCCTTCCATGGCGGCAAAAGACATTGCCAATATGACCCGCCTGGAGGCTGCAAAAGTTGGCATCCATACGCTGGTAAAGGCAAATAAAGGTGCTTCCTTTGGTCTTGTTGCCATGGCAAGTGAAGCCGCCGCTCTTGTTCCTCCTACCAATGACCACGATTTGTTCTTGCAGCGGCTGGATTCCCTGGTGGTGGGAGGCTTAGGCGAAGGTTCCGCAATCGGCGTGGGGTTGAGTTCCGCCGTCTATCACTTGCTTTCTTCCTCTGCTCCCAAAAAATGCATTGTGCTGATTACCGATGGCGAAAACAATGCAGGCTCCATTCACCCGGAAACCGCCGCCATGCTGGCCTTGGAAAAGGGCATTACGCTCTACACCTTTGGCATCGGCACTCGGGGAGCCGTTCCCATTGAATACATTGAGCCGGAAACAGGTCGCGTCCGCTCCGGCTACTACGAATCCGAATTTGACAGCAGACCTTTGGAAGAGATTGCCCGTCTTGCTGGCGGACAGTATTTTGGTATTGAAAACACTATGGCACTTGCCGATGCGCTTTCGTCCATCAGCCAAATGGAGGCCACTGCCCAGACTTTCTATCTGCGTACTGCTGACGAATATTTCTGGCATCTCTTTCTCCTTGCCGCTGCTATTGTCTTAGCCTTTGCATGGATTTTTAAACGCCTGCTTTTAGGGGAGGTTCTCTAATGATTTTTCTTGCCCGTCCTTATGCATTTTTCTTTCTCCTGCCCCTCATTCCAGCCCTTGTCTTGACTGCAGTGCGTTTCCGCAGGCTTTTGGTGAGTCTGGGAACTCTCTATGAAACGGATGCTGAAAATACGGCTTCATTGCGCCACCTTACCCATGCTGTGTGGGGAAAGTTTTTTTTGCGCACGCTTTGCTGGATATTTCTGGTGCTTGCTTTTTCCGGCATTTCATGGGGAAGTAAAAAAGTATCCGTGCAGAAAAGCGGAACGGCAGTTTCTTTTGTCTTTGATATTTCATACAGCATGAATGCGCCCGATGCGGGAAAAGGACTTACCCGTCTGGAGGCTGCCCGTCAGTATGCCATGGCATTGCTGGATTCCATGGGCGTAACATCGGTTTCCGTGGTGCTGGCAAAGGGTGACGGTCTGCTTGCCATGCCGCTTACGGAAGACCGTGCTTCCCTTCAGTCGCTTTTGGATGCCCTTTCTCCCGAATTGATGACGGCTGCTGGCTCCCGCATTGGTCGGGGCATTGAGACTGCACTTAATTCCTTTCCCCATAATTCCGCCCAGGCTTCCCAAGTGTGGGTTTTTACTGATGGCGATGAAACGGATAAAGGATTACAGACCGCCTTGGACAAAGCGGTGCGCTACGGTATTCCCGTGGTATTGATTGGCTTTGGAAGCGAGCAGGGAAGGGAGGTTCTGGCGGGTGACGGAAAGACAAAAGTCCACACCGCTCTGAATGCGGGCACATTGATTACTGCAAGTGACCGTGCCAATGAAAAGACCTTGCTTCCCCAGCAGAAAAATCAGCCTCCCCTGATTCGCTATGTGCAGGCTACACAGACTGGTTCCGCCTATACGTTACTGCACTCCCTTAAAAATCCTTCCATCCGTCCGCAAAAAGAGGCTGAATTTGAAACGGCGGAAGTTGTGCCCGACACCACCACCTATGCCTACGAAAGCCAGCGGATAGACCGCCACGGCATTTTTCTTTTGCTTGCCCTCATCTGTTTTGTCGCTTCCTTTGTCGCAGGGGAACTTGCTGTTTCTGCAAAACCATTGCGCCATGCACCGCTACTGCTGATTTTCTGTGTGCCATTTTTTTCTTCCTGCAATATGAGCGGCAGTACTTCCATCGTAAGGGGCACTTGGGCCTGGTATCAGAAAAAATTCCATGAGTCCACGGCGATTTTCTTGCAGGCTGACTCCATGGCCCTTGCCCGACAGGATAAGGAACTTGAACAGTATGCGCTTTTTGGACTTTCCGCAACCTATCTTGCTCAGGAAGAATTGGAAGCGGCAGATAACCGCCTTGACCAGATTGCCCCCGATGCTCCACCGCAAGTCCGTTCTGCTGCCCTCTACAATAAGGGCATCATTGCACATCACAATGGCGAAAACCAGCGGGCGATTGCCCTGTTCAAGGAAGCGATTCTGGCGGACTGTACCAATACGAATGCAAAAATCAATCTTGAGCTGTGTCAAACGGAAGAATCCATACGACAGGCACAGGGGGCAGAAAAGGAAATGCAGCAGGCAAGCGAAAGTAAAGATGACTCTGCCTTGCAAAAAGGCATATTCACGTTGATAAAGGAAAAGGAGCAGAACCAATGGAAAAAAGTACAGTCAAACAAGAAAGACGACGGCATTCTGGATTACTGATGTGCATCTTTCTTACGGTCTTTATTTTTCCGGCAGAGGCAAAAAGGCTTTCTGATTCCGAAATCCCAAGCCTTAAACTGATTCCCCGGGACGACATATGCTTTGTGGGGCAGGAAATGACCTATACTCTGGAACTTCCCGGCGTTGATTCTTCCCTTGCCCGCACTGACGTGCCCGATTTTTCTGACGGAAAAACAGATGCCCGCTTTATCTCTGCCCGAAAAACTGAATTTTCCGATTCCGAGGGGGAAGCAGGCACGCGCTTTCAGTTTCAGATTGTCTTTTCATCAGCGGGAAGGGCAGTCCTGCCGCCCCTCACAGTCTACATCAACCGCCACTCCTATGCCATTCCCTTTGAGCAGGTAACCGTCTACGAAGACCCTGCAACTATTCAGCCTCAGCTTTCCATTTCCTTTGAGGATGACCGCTTGCAGTCATTGCAGTCTCGCTCGGCACCCCTTTCTGTTTCAGCAGGAGAAACAATTACTTTTACCCTCTCCATCCGCTATTGCACCCAGATACTGCATTTTTCCTGGGATTTACCCAAAAATTCCATTTTTACCGAATTGACGCGCTATGACAGTGCCCGTGGGGAGCCGCAAAAAAAATCCTTTTCGCCAGAGCCGCTTCCTTTGGCTCGCTTTTCATGGACTCCGCTGGTGGAAGCTTCCTATACCCTGCCTACCTTTTCAGTGGAAGCGGTGGCCTATAACGGCGGGCGCAAAATGATTTCCCTTCCGCCTCAGATTATTTCCGTAAGTGCGGCGCAGGAGACAAGAGAAAAAGCAGTTTTGTCTTCTCCGTCTCAAAGCCTTTTTGACCAGGCCTTTGCGCCGCCAGAGCAGACCGATGAAAAATCCGCCCTGACAGCCGATGCCACAGTGGCAAAAAGTCAGGCCGGCAAGGTGCTTAAAGTGATTCCGTCTGACAGTCAGCGGCCAGTGCTTTTTCTTGCGGGAGCGGTTGCCAGTGCCTTGCTTTCTGGGGCACTCTGTCTCTTGCGGCAAAAACGAAAAATGCTGCTGCCCCTCATGCTTTCCCTTGCCTGCCTGGGGGGAGCGGTCTGGACTTTTGCGGGGAGCAGAACCCAGTATGCCCTGTTTAGTGGCGGAGCAGTGTATGCCGTTCCAGAAGATTCCGCTTCCTCCGTCATGCAGCTTCCCGCCGATACCCGTGTAAGGATAGTAGAAAAAGCCGGCGACTGGGTGTATATTAAAAGCGACGATTACGCCGGATGGGTCAAGGAAAAGGAAGAATAGTCATGAATTTTGGTGATATTTTAAATCAATGGTCAGACCAACAAAAGTCAGAAAAGCAAAAGAAAAAACAGCCTCAGAATCAGGTGTCCCACAAAAAAGCCAACGCCCCCACAGCGGAGGAAAAAGCGGCGATGGCTCAGGGCTACAGTGCAGAAGAAATCATGGAGCAGGAAGCCCAGCGAAAAATCAATCCCATGGAACTGTGGCTCCGCCGCTACGGCACAGTGGACAAGGACAGGATTGCCAATCAGTATGCTGAGGAAAATAAAATGCAGAGCCGCGAATATCTGCGCACCATGCGTCCCGAAGCCCGCATTGACTTGCATGGTCTTACCCGAGACGAAGCCTGGAGCCGTCTGGATGGATTTGTACTGGACTGTAAGCGGCGCGGACTCAAAAAAATTATCATTGTCCACGGCAAGGGAAATCATTCCCACGGATCCGATCCTGTGCTGGGTGCTATGGTACGCACGTACATTGAGCGCAGCGAGCATTTGGGCACCTCTGGTCACCCCGACCACACGCAAGGCGGAACCGGGGCTACATGGGTTATCATAAAATAACGGATTTTTTGCTTGTATTCTTTTGGGGAATTTATTATCTTTAAAGTATGGACGATTTGTACAGTGTTTTGGGCGTGACAGAGAGCGCAAGTGATGATGAAATCAAAAAGGCATACCGAACGCTTGCCTTTAAATATCATCCGGACAGAAATCCCGGCGACAAGACTGCGGAAGAAAAATTCAAGAAAATCAATGCCGCCTACGAAGTGCTGGGGGACAAAAACAAGCGCAATCAGTACGACCGCTATGGCTCCACATCGTCCTATGATTCTTCATCCTCCTACGGTGGCTATGGCAGTTACGGAAACAGCTACAATGGCTACGGAAATACCTATCGCGGCGGTTACAGCCAGCAGGAAGATGCCTTCTACCAGTGGTTCAACAGTGCCTTTCAGCAGGCTGAGCGGGAAAGTCGGCAGAATCCCAACAATCAGGGCAATGAAAGCTGGACGGAATATTACCGCCGCCAGACGGAACGCCCCATGACCCGCAGTGAAAGTTTTGGTTCGCTGATTCAGCATTTCCTCATGTTCGGATTAGGATTCTTTTTCCTTAGATACAGTTGGTTTATTCTGCCTTTTGGACCGATTCTCTGTGCTGCCGCCATAATCAAGGGTGCAAAGGGCATGGTGCGGGCAGTCAGGGGAATCTTCGCAAAATAAAAAAAAGCGCAGCCTGTAAAAACTGCGCCATAATCGCTTATGCAAGTATGTGTCGGTAAAGAATCTAGCGTTCGCGGAAAATAATTCTTCCCTGATTTAAGTCATAGGGAGAAAGCGCAACTTTTACCGTGTCACCGGGAACAATCTTAATGAAATGCTTTCTCATTTTGCCAGACAGGTATGCGATGATTACATGACCGCCCTGCTTTAATTCTACGCGGAATTTCGCGCCTGGAAGTGCCTCCTTAATCAGGCCGTCTACTTCAATTTCTTCCTCTTTTGCCACAAGTCCTCCAAAAAATTGTGCAGATTTTTATCGAAAAAATTTGCTTTTTTTGCATTTTGCACTTATATTAGTATGTACAAATACTCAAAATTGTCAACACATGGGAGTTTGGGAAAAATGGATAAAGAATTTGTAGAGCAGATGAGAGTGAAACTGGAGGAGCAGAAGAAGACTATTCTTGAATCCCTCGCAGCACAAAATGCCGACTACAAAAAAATTGTGGAAAGCGGCGATGCCACTGGTGATGTCATTGACGTTGCATCTGATGTTATTGATGGTCAGCTTTTGGAATCCTTGGGAACTCAGGACGCAAACCGTCTGCAGCAGATTAAAAATGCCTTGGACAGAATCAAGCAGGGTAAATACGGCTTGTGCCTGAAGTGCGGAAAAGAAATTCCCCGCGAGCGTTTGGAAACCTTGCCCTATGCCTTTATGTGCGTGGACTGCAAGACTCATGACGAGCGCAGGAACCGCTAGTAATTGCTGAATGTTACAGCGCAGTAAATGCCATGCCCTCTGAACTGAGTACCGCTTTTTCCTTGTAGCCTGCTTGTTTTGCCAGTTCAGTGGCAAGGTCAAAGGCACAGTCAAGAGCCACCGCAGTGTGGGCATCAGAGTTAATCATGACAGGCACATTTTTTTCATGCAGGAGCGAAAGCAGATAGGCTGAAGGATAGGGGCTTGTCATGTAGCCGCGGGAAATAGCACCCGTGTTGATTTCGGCAACAACGCCTGATTTTGCAATGGCTTCTGCCAGTGACCGCAACTCTTTTTTATACCATTCCTCATCTTCAGAAAAAAGCCTGAGTTTGCCGTTGAATTTGCGGATTAAGTCTGCGTGGCCAAGAATGGTAAAGTCTCCGCGGAAAAGCATTTCTTTTTGCAGTGAAAAATAATATCCCACTGCCTTCTGCACATTTCCCTCAAAAATGTCGCGGATGCCTTCTGCCAGTTCAGGCGGATTGTTGTCCACGGCAAAGATTTTTGTCGGGTTTGGCAGAAAGTGCACGGAGCCAATCAGAAAATCAGGCTTAAAGGCGGAAAAATTCTCAAAGCGGGGAGCACAGATGCCGGGCAGGTAGTCTGCCTCAAAGCCCAAAAAGATTTCGATTTTGCCGGCGTATTCCTTTTGCAGGCGGCGGATTTCCTGCGTGTATGCACCGTGCTGTCTGCTTTCTAAATGCCAGTCGGAAGAGTAGGGATACATGCTGTGTGCGGAAAAGCCCAGCCGCTCAATGCCTTTTTCAATGGCGGCTTTCACCATCTCTTCGGGTGTGTTCTTGCCATCGCAAAAAGTTGTGTGTGTATGAAAATTAGTTTTCATGGTAGCGCATGCCTTCAATTTTGAGGACTTCCACGCATTTTGCGAGAATGGTTTCCGGCTTTTGGGGCTTAACCAGATAGGCTTTTGCACCGATGTTCAGGGCTTTTACCACAACTTCCCGCTGCATTGCCTGAGAATAGATGATGACTGGCATGTGACTCTGCTTTGCCGCCAGTTTGTTGAGCACTTCCAGACCGGAAAGCCCCGGCATAAAGATGTCAAGTATAATCAAATCGTAGTAGCGTTCTTCAATGGCACACAAAAAATCCTCGCCCGATTCAAAGGTTTCTGCCTCACAGCCGATTGTAGCGAGCATGTTTTTGAGCAGGTTGCGGAAAATAGGCTGGTCGTCCACGATGGCTGCATGAAAAAGAATGCCGGAATCTTCTTCATCACGGCTGAGGCTTTCCGAGACAAAGCGGGTTCCGTAGGATTCATCGCGCACAAGGTCTTCGGACAGCAGTTTTTCTGAAATCTGTTCCTGACTGGTGGTGCTTGAAAATCCTTTGACCACCGTTCCCAGCACTTCCGCAAGACTGCGCACAACTTTTATGCCGGCATATTCCGTATGACCCTCCACCAGGTCTTTTACAAAGGCATTGAGCGAAAGAATCTTGATATTGGGTTTGAGGATTTTTGGACAGGAAAGCAGGGCATCCAAAAGCTGTTCCAGATTGGGTGCGTCAAGGAAAGTCAGTTCCATATCCGTAAGCATGACGATGACTTTTGGGCGGTCAGCGTCAATGTCCTTGATGAAGTCTGGAATCTTATGCTTCATCATGGCAATTTTTTCGTGATTCAGTCCCTGTGCAATTTCTATAAAAAGCACTTTGTCATTTATGTGCATGTTAAGTACGCAGGGAGTGGTGTCCATGGCAAAGGTGATGCCCAGAATCTTTCCCAGGGCTTCCAGAAACAAGTCCATTTTGAGCGGGCGCTTAAAGTAACTGACCACGCCCAGCTGAATTAAATCTGCAATCTTGTCTTTTTCAATTTTTGGCCCAATGAGGATGACGGGGATTTTTTTTGCGTTGGGGTCGGATTTTTTTTGCTGAAGAAAAGGCAAGGCCGCACTGACTGACTCAACATCGAGAATCAGCAAGTCGGGGAGGACTTTGATGGTGCGTGTGAATGCCGTAAGAAGTCCCGTTCCGCTTTCTACGTTGATGGCATAGGAGGCAAGCTTTTCTTTTAGAAACTCACGAAAATTATTGTCTGCGTCCATCAGCAAAACTTGTTTCATATGATTATGATATAGGAACATTGCCGAATTTTCAACAGAAATTCTTGCGATATGAAGAAGGTTTTTTACATTTTTTGGAAATCTGTGCTATTATATAGTAGTAGGAAAAATCAGGAGGATTGCATATGAAAAAAGTGACTGTATTTTTGGCTCGCGGATTTGAAGAGATTGAAGCCATAACCATTATTGATTATTTGCGCCGTGCGGAAGTGGACGTGACCACCGTGGCTATTCCTGAAAAGGGATCGATTGAAAGCACGGCACTGGTAATGGGCTCCCACTGCATTTCTGTGGTTGCCGACATGCAGCTGAATGTGTACCTGCACTCCCTGGGGGAGGAATATCCTGATGCAGTTTTTTGTCCTGGCGGCATGCCCGGTGCCATAAACATTGCAAACTGTGAGCCTGCAGTGGACTTGATAAAGAAGATGTACAGGGCGGATAAAATCGTAGCCGCCATCTGTGCCGCTCCCATCGTCGTGCTGGCAAAAACAGGCATTCTTGCGGGTAAAAGTTACACTTGCTACCCCGGCATGGAAGATGACCTTGCAAACTATTGCGGCTCGGCTCCAAAAATGGCTGCCGCCATGAAAGGCTCCAAGTTGATTCGTGGCGTACCCTTCGTCTTTGACCAGAATGTGCTAACTGGGCGCGGTCCTGGCACCGCTGAAGAATACGCCATGGAATTTGTCCGCCTGCTCACCGATGAGGCAACAAAAAACCGCTTGGCAAAAGGAGCCTGCCAGCGGGGTTATTGAAATCTGCTTGCATATGCTTTGATGAACACGGATATATTTATGAGCCGCGAAGCGGGATTTTTAAGGGCAGCGTCCTTAAAGCGTGCCGTAAAGTGGTGGGGCTTTAGGGGAGGAGTAACCCGCACTTCGCAGTAGGGGGGTGCTCCTCCCCTAATAACAGGGGGGTACAGGGGAAGTCCCCTGAAGTTATGGACGAACGATAATTGACGCCAGTTCCGGTGTCTTTTCCAAATCTTTTTTCAGCCCTTCCTCTCGAGCCTTGTTCTTGTAGGCAGGATCCTGGAAGCTGTAGGTGAAGTTGGTGTGGACATCGTAGGTGCCGTTCATAATGGCGAATGCATCTTCGGTCATAACCAGTTCTTCGTCTGTGGGAATGACAAATACCTTTACCTTGCTGTCGTCCGCACTGATGCAGGTTTCTGCGTTGCCAGTGTTTGCAAGGGCATTTTTCTTGGGGTCGATTTTTACGCCCAGCCACTCAAGACCTTCCAGAGCCTTGCCGCGGATGAGGGCAGAGTGTTCGCCAACGCCAGCGGTGTATACGATTGCGTCAACCGGACCGATTGCAGCCATATATGCGCCAAAGTATTTCTTCAGGCGGTAACATTCCATGTCTACGGCAAGCTGGCAGTCCTTGTCACCCTTTGCGGCTGCTTCAGCAACATCGCGGCGGTCAGCAGACTTTCCAGTAAGACCCAGCAAGCCAGACTTTTTGTTCATTGCATTGTCCATGTCTGCGGGACTCATGCCTGTCTTGCGCATGATGTAGAAGGGAAGCGCCGGATCCATGTCACCAGTACGGGTTCCCATAACGAGACCTTCCAGCGGAGTAATGCCCATTGAAGTGTCGTAGCAGCAGCCGTTCTTAACCGCACACATGGATGCGCCGTTGCCAACGTGAGCGATGATAACATTGGTGTCTTTGGGAGCCTTGTGGAGAAGGACAGAAGCACGCTTTGCGGTGTAGAGGAATGAAGTTCCGTGGAAACCGTAGCGGCGGGCAGCGTATTTTTCGTACCATTCCTTGGGAATTGCATAGCGGTAGCTTGAAGGCGGCATTGTCTGATGCCATGCAGTGTCCAGAACTGCAACGTGGGGTACGTTGGGAAGTACTTTCTGAGCTGCTTCAATACCCATGATGTTTGCAGGGTTGTGGAGGGGACCCAAATCCTGTACTGAGCGGAATGTCTCCAGGACTTCGGGAGTAACCTTAACGCTCTTGGTGAACTTGTCGCCGCCGTGCAGAACACGATGACCGACCGCACCGATAACGCTCATGTCAGAAATAACGCCGTGGTCTTTGTCCGTAATGGCGTTCAAAATCAACTCAATTGCTTCCTTGTGAGTGGGACAGGGGCTTTCCAGCACGAATTTGTCCTTTCCCTTGGGCTTGTGGGTAATCACTGAACCGTCCTGAGTAACGCGCTCTACAATGCCCGTTGCCAGAACATCCTTGTTGTCCCAGTCATACACCTGGTATTTTGCGGAAGAAGACCCGCAGTTCAAAGTAAGAATAACCATTGTTTCGTCCTTTTCAATGAAAATTGTGTCCTTATTATACAACTATTCTCTAAATTGGGGAAGTAATTTGTCCATTCTGTTCATCTTGTGAAAAAAAGCAACGGCAAAGGGAATGGAAGTGGCGCTTGTGAGCAAGTCGCTGATAGCCTGACTAACCTGCACACCAGTAATGCCGATGACCCGAGGCAGAATCAGAATCAGGGGAATAAAATAGAGCCCTTGGCGCAGGCTGGAAAGAAAAGTGGCCGCCTTGGCTTCTCCCGTTGTCTGCAGCATCATGTTGGTGCCAAAAATCAAGGCGTGGAAGGGCAGGGAGGAACACTGACAGCGCATGGCGAGAGCACCCACGGAAATAACATCGGGATCATTACGGAAGGCGGCGACAATCTGCGGGGCAAAAATCACAAAGAAAAGTCCGAATGCCGACATTACGCCAAAGGTCGCCTTAATCATAAAGAAAAAGGCCTGCTTTACCCGTGCAAAATTTCCTGCCCCAAAGTTCATGCCGCAGACTGGCTGAAATCCCTGACCGATACCAATGGCAATCGACATCAGGAACATAAAGACACGGTTGGTAATGGACATGCCCGCCACCGCCGCATCTCCATAGGAGCCTGCCGCTACATTTAATAATATAGAAGAAATTGTTGCCATACCCTGCCTGAAAAGGGAAGGAAGTCCATTTTTAACTATTTTTTTGTAGGTCTGACCACTGCGGGAAAGATGGGAAAGGGAAAGCTCCGCCACCGATTTCTTCCGCAAAAAGACGGAAAGCAGGAGGCTGAAACTTACGCACTGACTCAACAGCGTTGCAATAGCCGCCCCGCTGATGCCCAGCTTGAAGACAAAAATGAAAAGGGGGTCAAGACCGATATTTAAAATGCCGCCAAAGGTCAGCCCCACCATAGAAAGAGCGGCTTTTCCCTGAAAGCGCAGCTGGTTGTTCATCACAAAGGTGGTGCACATAAAGGGTACGCCAATCAAAATGTAGCGGGCATAGGCTTCCGCATAGGGCTGAATGGTAGGTGTGGCTCCCAGCATGGTGACCAGAGGCTTCTGAAAAATCAATCCTATCGTACCCAGAATAATTCCCATGGTAAAGGTAAAGAAAATGGCAGACGAACAGTACATGTTTGCCCTGTCATAGTCTTTTGCTCCCAGAGCACGGGAGGTGAGGCTGCCAGAACCCATGCCAATCGTAAAGCCAAGTGCCTGAATTATCGTCATTATGGAAAAATTGATGCCCACAGCACCGCTTGCACTTGTTCCCAGCTGAGATACAAAGAAAGTGTCCGCCATGTTGTAGATGGCTGTTATCATCATGCTGATAATTGTGGGAATAGCCATGCGGATGATAAGGTGACCCACAGGCGCAGTTGTCATCTGCAAGAGCATTTCATCTTGATTTGTCTTGACTTCACGGTGAGCCATAAGAATAGTTTCCCTTTTTTCTCCAACTTTTTCAAGCGAAAAAAGTGATGAGGGCAAAGCGACAGGATAACTTTTTGTTTTATAACAAGGTGATTATGGAATTGGACGTAACGTTGGGGCATACTGGTTTTTGAAATAGATAGCATATGCCGCATGAAAAATATGGAATATGCTAGGAGTGCAAGAATGAAGCAAAGAAAAGTGATTTTTGTGGGACTTGCCCTTGCCCTGGCAGGCAGTCTTGTGGTGGCAGAGACCCTTACGGCAACGCGTCTTGCGGAAGGCAGTGCTGAGGCTCTGAACGGGGAGACGATTACCGCTGCCGAGGCAGACAAAAGCGTACTGGTGGCAAGAAATGGCGCAGGCGTAACGGCAAAGAATGTGACGCTGGAAAAAACTGGCGGCGATACTTCAAACGAAGGAGAGAGCAATTTTTACGGACTGAACGCGGCAGTGGTGGCAGAAAGTGAAAGTCTCATCTCTCTGCAAAAGGCAAATGTGACGACAAATGCTGACGGTGCAAATGCCGTGTTTGCTACCGGAAACAAATCTTCGGTGATGGCAAAGAATCTGACTATCCGTACCCAAAAGAACTCTTCCCGCGGACTTGACGCAACCTATGGCGGTAGTATTGTGGCGGAAAATGTGGATGTTGTTACTCAGGGAGCTCATTCCGCAGCCTTTGCAACAGACCGTGGCGAAGGAAATGTAACCGTAACAGGAGGAAAAGCCGCTACAAATGGCGAAGGTTCTCCCGTCATCTATTCAACAGGAAACATCACGGTAAAAAATCTGACGGGAAGCGCGGAAAATTCTGAAATCGCCGTAATTGAAGGCAAAAACAGCGTTACGCTGGAAAAAGTAAAACTGACGGGCGGCACCAAAAACCGTCGTGATGAAGGAAGTGCAAGCAGTGCAGTTATGCTGTATCAGAGCATGAGCGGAGATGCGAATCGTGGTGTAAGTACCTTTACTGCCAGAAACAGCGAACTTACCAGTAGGTCAGACGGGGCATTTTTCTACGTGACCAACACTAGTGCCGTTATCAATCTGACTGGAAACAAACTGACCAATCCAAATGAAACCCTGCTCCTTGCAAGCGGAAATGAATCAAATCGGGGCTGGGGAAAGCCTGGTGCAAACGGTGGAAACGTTACCTTGCATACAGCAAAGCAAACCCTGGCAGGAAATGTCGTGAGTGACAGCATAAGCCGCATAAACCTGAAATTTGGCGCAGGAACAAACTTTACAGGCGCAATCAATGGGGAAAAGACTGGACTGGTCAATCTGACGCTGGCAAGGAAGGCAAAAGTGACGCTCACTGCCGATTCCTACGTGAACGAATTGAAGGACGAAGACGCATCTTTTAAGAACATCGTTTCCAATGGACACACACTGTACTATAATAAGAAAGCAAAAGCAAACGCAGACTTAAAAGGCCGTACCATTTTGCTTCCCGATGGCGGAAAACTGCTTGCCTATGAAATGGACTTGTCTGATTCAAGCGATAGGACGAAAAATGCAGACAAGGGCACAAAGATTCCCCTGCCCAACCGCGAGGCAAAGAAAGCAGACATGCAAGTTACCAGCCTGACTGGAAAATTGACCTATGTAGGAAAAGACGATAGTGCTGCTACGCTTTCTACCGCTGACGGAAAAAATCTTACTCTGGTGCTGATGAAAAGACCTGACCGCAAGGACGTCAAAAAAGGCATGAAAGGAATGAAGGGCGGGGCAGGCAAGATGCCTGATGATGCAAAGGGAATGCAGCCCCCGGAGATGGGAGGAGAACCGCCAGAAATGGGAAGGGAACCTCCTGAAATGGGCACAGATGCTTCCGCGATGAAAGGACAAGCACCCATGACTGACAGGCAGAAAAATCAGGCTGGAAAGCCGCCTAAGCCCCTTACGCTGGACGACCTGAAAAAACTGGACGGCAAGACCGTGGAAGTCAAAGGCTTTGCGCAAAAAGACGGCGGATTTGTAGTTCTGGAGGCATCGGAAAAATAAAAAAATGGGGGAGCGGCACTTGCTCTCCCCTTTTCTTACCCTGAAAGAATTATGCGGGTAGATACTTTGAAAAACTCGGTAAATATGCTAGATTTGACTGAGAGATTAGAGTTTTTATGGAATACTACTGCATAATGGTTCTTACCGGCGAAGAGAAATCCTTCAAGGAAAGAGCCTCACAGGAATTAAAAGACCGCTTTTTTGGTACAGATTTTTTTGTGTTTGAACGTAAACTTTTTACCAATAAAAGGGGATGGTTTGATGCCGTACTTTTTCCTGGCTACGTCTTTTTCCGCACCGAAGAACTGTCTCCGGAATTTTTTGACCGACTAAAAAAAATCGAAGGCTTTTGCAAAATCCTCCGCGACAATCAGCATCCCGTAAAATTTACCGGACATGCCCTTGAAGAACTAAAAGCATTCATCAATAACGGTGCAAAATGGGGCATATCCAAAATCAAATTCCTTCCCGGCCAGAAAATTCAGGCAATCTCCGGCCCTCTTGTCGGCCTTGAAGGAAACATCATCGCCGTAAACAAAAAAAGAAAAAGAATCACCGTACAGACCACTCTCACTTCAAACAGCGTTCGCTTTGACCTTCTCTTTGAAGACGCGGAAGTAGTAGAATGAGATTCCGCTGCACTGCCAGGGCAAACGCATTATAATCCATTCGCAAGTAAGACAAAAAGGGCACAGGTAA
>CAKZZO010000045.1 GCA_937885175.1 uncultured Treponema sp.
TCGCCTGTGCCCTTTTTGTCTTACTTGCGAATGGATTATAATGCGTTTGCCCTGGTCAACACGATTACCCAGTACATAACTGCCAAAACATCGTAAAAATTCAGAATTTCTTTGCCGCTTTTTTCATTGCCATATAGCCACGAACGCGGGGGTCGTCAGGAGAAAGAACTTTGTCCTCGGGCAAGTTGCGGCGCATGTCTTCCACCATGTCGGAAGCAAGGGCTTTCCATGCCTTGCGGGAAGGATTGATAGTCAGCCCCAGTTCAATAATCTGCGGAACAAAACTTACTGAGCCACAGGCATAATAGTTTCCTGCATAACTTCCACGAATCTTTCCATCCGTTACATAGGGTACATGGCGCTTGTTGGTCAAAAAGATAATGACCAGATTTTTTTCAGGGTCAATAAAGGCAAGTGTACCTGTAAAGCCCTGATGTCCAAAGGCCGTAGTGGGACAAACGCTGCCAAAATGCCGTACCGTACCAAATTCACTCTGCCGCCACCAGCCGATGCCGTAGTCAGCAGAAAGATTTGTCTGTGCGCCAGTAAAGGCATCCAGCACTCCGCGGGAAAAGAAACGCTGATCGCCATAGCCACCCGCCAGCATGAGCGAGGCAAGCACCGCCAAATCTTTTGCACTGGCAAAGATTCCCGCATGACCAGAAACACCTCCCATGCAGTAATAGGCATTGCTGTCATGGACTTCGCCCTGCAAAACATAGTCGCGTCGTCCAGTAAACTCGTAGCCCTTGTTGCCCGTTACTTCGGTGGCGGCGCAGTCATCCTTTGAAAAACCGTGCTCCAGCGGATTGTAGGTAATATGCTTTAAGTTCAGCGGATTCCAAAATGTTTCCTGCAAGAAGTCATCCAGCCGCTTTCCAGTAATTTTTTCTATGACAAAGCACATAAGCATGTAATCCACGTCACTGTAAACCAAGTCGGTGCGCGGCTCATAGGTAAGGGGCGTGCGGCACAACTGACGCAGGGTCTCCTGCCGCGTTTCCTCACTGCCATCCCAGCCCGCATACAAAAGATTTTCTCCGCCTGTTTTTCCTGAGCCGACATCGTAATTGTCATTGAAGTAGAGCGGTCCCGGATGTTCCCCACCACGATGGCTCAAAAGGTCGCGCACGGTGAGCGAAGCCTTCCATGTCTTTATGGTTTTGAGGGGTTCTTCATCGTGATTTTTAAAGTCAATTTCTATCGTATCATGTACAAATTCGTCACCAAGAATGTCCGTGATTTTTGTTTCCAAGGTGACTTTTCCCTGAGCCACCAGATACTGCATGGCATAGGCGACGCTGAACATTTTAGTAACAGAAGCAATATCATACATCGTATCTGCGGTAACGGCTTTCGCCTTGACAGTGTTTCCCTGACCGTCATAGGTCTGCACGTTGCCCCATGATTTTTCATAGACCAGCCGACCATCCTTTACCACGGCAAGCTGGGCACTGGAAAAACCGTTTTCCACATCAGCGGTAATCATTTCATCTATAAGGCACATGGCTTTTTTGGGAATGCCAGAATCTGCCAGACTGCCTTTTATCACCGTAGGATAGGGAATGCAGACGCGGACTTGGCTTTCCTTGTCCTCCGCCTTGATGCCGGAAAGCTGCAGCGTATTGATGCCGTCGCGGGTATGGGATGAAATGTCCACTTCGTAGATTTGGCCTCCCTTCATCTTTGGCAGGGAAATTTTTTCTCCGTTCACATAAAGTTTGATGCCCTTGCAGTCCACCGATGGCGTAAGAAAGACCGAGCCCTGACCATGGTACATCTGAAAACTCACCAAGGTATCCACCGAAAGAATGCGATACACCGCCCAGTCAGGAAACGTTATGTCCAGCTGCCAGGGAGTCTCAAGTTCGTTAGGAGGAGTCTTTTCAGTATCTTCAGTCAGAGCATCATCTTCTTCTACCGTAAGCACGGCAAAACGAGGACTGTCTGGAACGGATTTTATGGACGCACAAGAAGCAAGCCCCGCAGAAAAAAACAATACGGCACAAAAGCGAAATACATCCCACCCATTTTTCATAATATTATATTAGAAGATTTTGGATTTTTTCGCAATCTTCTGTTATACTTTTACCATGTACATTGAATTATTAGGTTATTTGAGTTCTCTTTTGGTCGTCTTTTCCATGCTGATGACATCCGTGGTAAAATTACGCATTATCAATATGATTGGCAGCACTCTTTTTGCCATCTACGCTCTCTTGATTTACTCCTACCCTACGGCAGCAACAAATGCCTGTCTGATAGTCATTAACCTCTACAATCTTTACCGACTGAATAAAAATGCCCGCAACTATGCAATCGTCAAGTTGCCTCCCACAGATTCATTCGTGCGTTTTTTTCTTGACAGCCATGAGCGGGATATGAAGCAGTTTTTTCCCGTCATCAACAAGAACATCCTCTATGACTACACCTGTCTCATCTGCCACGACACAAACCCCGTAGGAATTCTTTTGGCAAAGACTGAAGAAGACGGCGTATTGAACATCCACGTTGATTATACAATTCCCGCCTACCGCAACAGTTCCGTTGAAAAATACCTGCTCACCTGGCTTGCAAAAGAGCCAATTACAAAACTTGTCACCAACAATGTCAGTGAAACACACGCAACCTATCTGAAAAAAATAGGCTTTACCGAGAAAGACGGCCGCCTGGTGAAAAACATAGAGAAAGTGTAGAAAAACAGGGCAAACGCATTATAGATATCGAGCTTGCATATCGGCTGGACAAATGAAAAG
>CAKZZO010000046.1 GCA_937885175.1 uncultured Treponema sp.
GTGCGAACCAGACGCGCTTTTCCGTAAGCGGACTCATTTTTTCGTTTTTGCTGAGACTCTTTTACCTGTGCCCTTTTTGTCCTACTTGTGAATGGATTATTATGCGTTTGCCCTGGAGCCGGGGCAAAGGCAGAAGATTTTTCTGTGCGGATGTGATACACTGGAGCAAAGGAGGTGGTCATGGACTTACAGGAAATCATGCGGCAAGAGACATTTGCCCTTGCTGGCGACACGCTCAACGAAGAAAAATATGCCTACAAAATCAAGCAGGGACTTCTGGAACACGGATATAAGGTCTATGCGGTTGGAAAAGAACTGGCTGGTTTTAACGACATTCCAGACGACATTGACATCATCGACCTCTGCATCAATCCGGTCAAAGGACTTTCGCTGATAAAAGAATGCACCAGACCGTTTAAATGCATAGTGATTCAACCCGGTGCGGAAAGCGATGAACTCCTTGCATATCTTGACGAAAAAAAACTTCCCTATATACAGGGCTGTCTGCTCGTAGGATTGAGCCTATACGCAAAGGACAAAAAGCAGGCGCAGTCATGATTCTATCTGCCACGCTTTCCAAACCGACTGCCGCCGTCCGTGAGACGCTGGGCAAGGACTTTATCCGCATAAAAATAAAACTAATCACCGCAAGCAGAGCAAAGAATGTGCAGGAAAAGGCGGCAGCTGACCAGCCCCTCTATTTTGCCGAGATGTTCACTAAAACGCAGGTCTTTCACAAAAAAATGACGGCGGCGGAAACGGAGGATTTTCTGGCGGCTCATGGGGGAAAGACTTTTCATTCCTGCGTGGAGTGCACCGAAACAGAAGAAATTACCATACTGGCAAACAAAAAGGGCAAGGTGTCACGTCTTTCCAGACCGCTTGGCGTGACAAAAATCCACCTTCTTCCGCCTAACCGCAGCAAAAACTATATCATCCCCGAAGGAAGTCCCGTGCCCTTTCTCGTGCATCTGGGCGTAATGACGGCAGAGGGAAAAGTAATTGCCGCAAAGCACGACAAATTCCGCCAGATAAACCGCTTTTTGGAATACGTGGACGACATTCTGGACGAAGTGCTTGCAGCACGAAAAGCCCGCCCCCTGAGCGAAAAATCTCCCCTGCGGGTGGTGGACTTTGGCTCAGGAAAATCCTATCTGACCTTTGCGGTGCAGTATTTTCTCTCGGAAATCCGCCATATTGACTGCGAAATAATCGGGCTGGACCTAAAAGAAGACGTAATTGCCTACTGTTCAAAACTGGCTGCCCGACTGCAAATCAAGAACCTGCATTTTGCCGTGGGTGACATAGCCCGCTATGGAGAAGACGGCAGGTCGGACATCGTAATTACGCTCCACGCCTGCGATACTGCAACTGACTACGCCCTTGACTACGCCGTCCGCCATGGAACCACGGCAATCTTAAGCGTTCCCTGCTGCCAGCACGAACTAAACGACCAGCTGGACTACAAAAAGAATGTGGCGCAAGGAACAAACAGCGAAGCCCCTTCCCCCTTTGCTCCCCTCTTAAAGCACGGCATCCTAAAGGAACGCTTTGCCGCCCTTGCCACAGATGCCCTGCGGGCAGAGTATCTGGAAGCAGCGGGCTACAGAGTGCAGGTGCTGGAGTTTATCGACATGACCCACACACCCAAAAATCTTTTGATTCGTGCCCTACGGAAAGAAGCGAAAAGCGAAAGGTCTGCGGCAGGGGCAGAGGCAGATGCACTCACCAATGCACTGGGGCTGTCGCAGACCTTTGGGAAACTGCTAGGGGTTAGCGAAACATGATTTGCAGACCGCCGCTTATCTGTAATCCGCGGGGAGTAAAAATTTTTACGCCGTCTGCTTTAAGTGCATTGAAGCCAATGTTATACCGTCCGTCAATGACCATTCCAACCTTTTGCCCGAACTTTATGGTCATACTGGCTCCAACAACCGCTCCCACCAGCACACGAGTATTTATAGGTAGTTCTGCCCAATCTCCAGTTTTTCCAATGGGAAATGCAACCTGTAAACCTACAGCAGGCGTCAAAAGAAAATGACTTGTCTGAATTATATCAAATGTCAAAAGGAGAGGCACATTAAATGTACTGTAGGAAATATCTTTTTTGACATGGTATGCACTACCATCATAATTTTTGCTGAATTCAAATTTAAAACCGGTGACATTGTACACATATCCTACTTCTACTTGTGCTCCAAGTCTTTTTCCTAACGGATATTTTGCGAAGAATGTAAAACCGCCTCCTCCTCTACTCTTGGAACTTACATCACCTACGTACGCTGATGAGCCATACGCCTGTGTTATGGTCGTTTTCCACAGCGACCTAAAATCTTTCTCGTAGGTTGTTCCCGCAGACACTGAAAAAATTCCCCGCACTCCAAGGGCAATTCCTGTTGTCTGCTGTGCTGCGGCAAATGCCATCGCCATAAGTGCAACAATACCTACTGCAATAATCTTCTTCATAAAAATACCTCCAAAACTCCGCGTACATGCGAGTTTATTCTTGTTTAATATGGCAGCTGGTTCAGTTTCACGCTAAACTTAACGTTTTCGTCACCGGCAGCTTCTGCGCCATCCACGTTGAATTTTGCCGCATTGTATTTTCCTGCGGGTAAATCGCTTGCCAATGTCGTATAATTACAGGCACGGGCAACACGCACATAGTCTGTCAATGCCGTCTGTGCAACGGTTAAAGCGGCCTGCAGTGCAAGCCCCAAAAGTCCGCCACCACTAGATTGTGCCGCAGTGTCACAGGTAAATGTGCTTTCACGGTGGTACACGATTTCTCCCGTCGCTGTGGAACGGAACTTGTAGTCAATACCCACAACAACACGTGCCGGCATGACGTGCTTTTCCCACTTGGTAATGGTCGTAAACAGAAGCAAATCCGCGCCAAAGGTAGTACCGAATTTTGCAATGTCACCGTTTACAAACATTTCCGAGTCATAGGCACTTTCTGTCTGCAGGGTTTCCATGGCAAGCAAAGAGGGATAGACATAGTAGCCCTGGTCAGCAAGCGTCTGATTCAACGTGTAGTAAAAGTAATCTTTTGCATCCACGTTTGAAGTCGTATTGATAGGTGGCATGACAAGAATTGACACAGGCGGTTTTTCCCCGTACATTCCGCTATAAACTTCCGACTTCAATCCTCTGGTCGTTCCGCAAGAAACAAACAGCAATGCAAGCGCAAGTGCACTCAAAAAAAACATATTCTTTTTCATCGCTCAATCCTCTTAATGATGCTGTCGATAAATGCCGCTGATTCTGGATACAATTCCTTTTCCTTCAGAAGCAAGTCTTTTCCTTCTGCCACCTTGCCGCTCTTCACAAGCATGTAACCATAGTCAGCACACACTCCCGGCGGAACCGTCTGGCGAATCGAATCTGCCTGTCCGTCCATAATTTTCTGGTAGACTTCAAGCAGTCTTGCATTGGAATCCTCATCTCCCGCCTTGACATACTCGTAGGTAGTATTCGTGTAGCCGTACCAGTTGTACATGACTGGTGTGCTTCCGCATGATGCCAAAATCACGAGTCCTGTAGCAATCAAAGCCCAAAAACCTATTCTCCTCATGGAACCTCCACGATTTTCACCTGATTAGCCGAGGCAAAAATCTTTTTCTTTAGGATGACATTGCCGCCGGATAGCACTTCAATGTCGTGTGCTCCGACTGCAATTTTGTAACTGTATTCATTTTTTACTGCCCGCTGCTGAATATCGTTTACTTCTGCCTCAAAGGAATCTTTTCCGTCAAGGACAACAGTCACCGTACCGTATCTTCCCGTGTCACCAGAAATCTGAAGATATGCAACAGTCTCCATACCAGATGCCGTAGTACGGGCACTTTCGCAAGCAATAAACGACACACAAACACATGCCACGGCAAGCACCGTAAAAGCAAGGCTCCTCATTCGAATTTTCATGTCTGCCTCCCATTCCTATTTTTTGACTTCTTGAATCACGTATGAAGTCAGCGCATTCCTGTCTACCGTGCCCGCCAAATCAACGATGGAATACTCATTGTTCTTGTCCTCGCCACCAGTCATCAGAACCGTAACTGTTCCCACCTGTGTGCCGGGAAGTTCCATCATCATGCCAGTCTGCGGATTCTTAACCTGTTTTCCGCGTTTTATGACGGCAAAAGTATCGCCCTGCTTGATTCCCTGTGACTTTCCTCCAGAGATGATAACCGCATCGTTGTCATACGAAAGAAAATAAGACTTCCAAGGACGATCCATACAATTGTTGATGATGTTTTCGACTAGCTGGGAAATTGCCGCATCAATCGCCTTGTCGCTCAGTGTTGCGTCAAAGCCAGCCTGTCCGCCAAAGCCGAATGTGGTAGACGCTTCAGTTTCCGCAGTTCCGTTTGCCTCTTCCGAGTAGATAATCTGCCCTGTAGAAACATCCACCAGGCGAATGCTCACCCCCGCCTCAACCGTCTGCCGCTTGGTACGGGAAACAAGACCTGATTCACCAGTGTTCTTGCGGCCGTACTTTGTAAGCGAACCGATAATCAGAAAATCCGCGCCCAATGATTGTGTCGTCAGCCCCGTCAACTGCCGCTCTGCGTTAATCGCATCAAGGTCAGACCGTTCCAAAAGGATAAACTTCTCCGTGGAAGCCAGTTTTGCAGAAAGAATATCCACCGTCTGCTTGCCCAGCGGGTCATTTTCCCTGTCATAGAAGGCTCCTTTTGCATAAGTCGTCTCGTTTGAAAAACGGGCAATCGCCACCTTGCGTTTCAGTCCTGTATAGGATGCGGCAGGGGCAGCTTTTTGTGATGATGGCGTGCTTTTCGCCACCATATCCGGGTTTGATGATACACAGCCTGAAAAAATCAGAAGCACACACATCAGGGGCACCAGTATACGAATCATACCTTCCTCCTCATTCGTTTATCCGAAGTAATATAATACGGATATCCGTAATATATTATACGGCTTTTTTGCTATTTTGCAACGGAAAAATGAAGTAAAAATAACGTGTTTGAGAAGTGTTTTGCATTTTATGGATGTTTTAGAAAAAATTCGTACGCTAAAGCTTGAACGCGGTTGGTCAGAATATCAACTTGCAGAAAAAGCGGGGATTACCCAATCTACTATATCTACCTGGTTCAGAACAAAAAATCTGCCGACGATTCCATCATTGGAAAAAATCTGTGCGGCATTTAACATTTCACTTGCGCAGTTCTTTTTTGAGGATGGCGACACGCAGACCGTACTGACCGAAAAGCAAGCCCGACTGCTGCATCACTTTAATCGACTGACTGAAAAACAGCAGAACGACTTATTGCAACTGCTGTCAGATTTATGAAGGCTTTCGCTTCCTACAAAACCCACTCCTGCAAAAACCGTCCTACGCCGTCGTGTTCATTGTCGTAGGCGGTGGTGTAGCGGGCAATGCGCTTGATTTCGTCCAGTCCGTTTTTCATAGCGACAGAATGGGCCGCAAGGCGAATCATGCTTTCGTCGTTCATGCTGTCGCCAAAAGCCATGGTTTCTTCCTGGGGAATCTGCAAGATGCGGGCCAATTCCAAAAGCGCCTCACCTTTTCCGCAGCGGGAGGGCATGATTTCCAAAAAGTAGGGCTTGCTGATAAAAATAACGGCCTTATCACCCAAATCGCGCTTTAGGTCAGCCTGAAACCGCTGCAATTTTTCGGGGTCGCCGGGAACAACCATCTTGCTCTGGCCGTTCTTGATAAAATCTGCAAAATCTTCCCGCACCTGCATCTTGAGGCCGCAGAGTTTTACGTCTACGCGCGTCCATTCATTGTCTTTGGACGGATAAATGGTGCTGGGGTCATAGACCTGACAGGGAAGATTTCGTTTTTCCGCCTCACGGAAGACTGACAGAAGCACTTCTCCATCTACCTTCCGCGTAAAAATCTGCTGGCGGATATGCATGTCGTAAATGGTCGCTCCGTTCATGGCGATAATGTAGCGGCCAGCCTGCGTACCCGCAATATTCAACTGTCTCACATAGGGCAAGATGGCATTTTCCGCGCGTCCTGAACACATGACCACATAAATTCCCCGGCGGGCACATTCCTGCAAGGTCTCTGCGGTAAGGGGCGTGATTTTGAGTTCGTGATTTAAAAGCGTGTCGTCCAAGTCCAGTGCTATGATTTTTACGTCCAGTTTCATGCAATAAGTATACCACAAAATCGTATGCTTTCTACAGAATTTTGCCGATAATATGATATACTTGTAGGTGTATTTTTTTGGGGGAAAGCATGAAGAAAGTTCCTGTACTATCCTGTATTTTTCTGGCATTTGCTGCCTTTTCTATCATTACCGCCTGTGTGGTAAACGGCGACAAGAATGAGATAACCGCGCCTACCATTCGCAAATTGAGCGACAAAAATGTTTCAATCAGCTTTAACTCTCTCAGCGGTATGAGTTACGCAAACATTTTCAGGCAACGATGCGATGATGACGACAAGTTTG
Organism: uncultured Treponema sp.; assembly: GCA_937885175.1. Classification (GTDB taxonomy): domain Bacteria; phylum Spirochaetota; class Spirochaetia; order Treponematales; family Treponemataceae; genus Treponema_D. The sequence goes on from CAKZZO010000046.1 coordinate 6,456, forward strand.
AAAGCATAAAGGAAACGGTAAATATCGGCCAGGTCATTCCTTCAGATGCGGGAAACCTGACAAACTCCTTCAACTTCATTGATGAATTTGTTGAAAGCGGTGTCTATTACCGCTATTTTGTCCGCTACTACAAGGACAATTATTACTCCTACACCGGCTACAGTCCGGCAATCACCCTGACCGCTGGTGTCGGCGAAGCAAACCTGACGGCAAAAAATGACGATGACACTAGCTCCGACAAAGCTGCAAGCACCTACCACAACAACAAAGTAGAGGATTCCTATACGCTGGAACTGACAAAATCCATCACAGTACCAGTGAGTGCAGATGACACGAAATTCACGGATCTCTATTATGTCATCAGCAATGGCACGAACGTCAAGCCCTACCGCTTTGCAGAGGCGGATGAAACCACGGGCATAGTCGATAGCGGAAGAAAAACAAACGACTTGCGTATATTCCTGCTGGATTCCTTTTTGGGAAAGGCTATTTACGTTGAGGGTATCATTGCGGTAAAAAAGACCCAGAATGAAACCACCCCGGACAAGACAAATCCCTACTACACAAGTTATTACTGGACTAAACCAATCGGCATAGAAATCACGCTGAATGAAACCTATCGGGATGCAAGCGGGAAAAACCAGACAAACCAAGGTTCTGCCATAAAAAACGAAATTGTCGTGCCCAAAATTGACGACCGCACCAATAATTTTGACTACAATCCGTCTACAAAACTGATTGCGCCGACAAGAAATCTCCTCACTGCAGATGACGGGGCACTGCTGGACATAAGTCCCCTGTAATCCCGCACACATGGTACGGCAAGCATGATTATCGTTCCAAAAGACTGTCCAAGGTAAGGTTGATTGAGGCTTTTACACTGGAAATATCATTCTGATTCAGCACGGCAAGACGGAAAATGGCAGACTCCAAAAGGGTGTAAATCAGTTCCTCCACATCTTTAACGGGAACTTTTTTGAATTCACCGGCGTTCTGTCCGCGAATAATCAGGGTGCTCAAAAGATGACGCATTCTTACTGTTCTGCGGCGCACTCGTTCATCAGGGTCTTCGCCCGTTTTTTTAATCTGAAGAAGATAACTGAGCAAAACGCCAAAGAGCGCATGATTTTCCTGCTCCGCATCAATAATGTGATTGCAGATGGCGCGAATGCACTGCTCGGAAGAGAGAGACTTGTCCTTAACAATGGCAAGAAGTTGCTTTTCCAAGTCCAGCGTAAACTGCTTGATGCTCCAGGCAAAAATTTCCTTTTTGTTCTTAAAATAGATGTACAGCGTGGTTCGGGTGATTCCGCAGGCATCGGCAATTTTCTGGAAGGTCACGTCCTCGTAGCCATCGCGGCAGAATAAATCAAATGATTTTTCCAAAATCTCAACTCTTCGCTTATCGTGCTCTACTACGATTGCCATTTTTTGCACCCCGATTCTTTTCTGAATTTTGTCCGCCTGACTTGTGGGATTTCTGCTTTTCCTCGCCAGTATACATATAAAATGTCGTGTCCAGATTGCCCGCCTTGAGGCTTTTGAGTGTTGTTGCGTACCGACCGATACATTCCTGAAATTTCTTGTGAGCCGTAATCACGCCCAGCTGCCAGCCCTTAAATTCGTCAAAGAGACAAGCCATCTTGCGGTAGATTTCCTCAGCCTGTTCTGCGTCTCCCAGCCGCTCGCCATAGGGAGGATTACAGATAAGGAGACCATTTGCATAGGGAGCCGTAATCTCGGCAAAATCTGCCACCTCAAAATCCGGGCGCGGCACTTTATTGCTGCTGTCTATCAAATTAAGGGCACGTCCCGCCATAACGCAGGCATGCTCAGCATTTTTTCTGGCACGCTCAACCGCCACAGGATCAATGTCAGTTCCCGTTATGCGTACTTCCACATCCGTACGGATTTTTTCTGCCTCAGCACATCTGATTTCCTGTGCGCGACGGCTGTTAAATATCGGCAGGTTTTCCAGGGCGAAGCGGCGGCCAAAGCCTGGTGCAACATTATAGGCGTAGAGGGCGGCTTCGATGGCAAATGTGCCTGAACCGCAGAAGGGGTCATGCAGAGGCGTTTTTCTACGCCACATCATCAACTGCAAGAGTGCAGCCGCCGTTGTTTCCCTCAGGGGAGCAAAGCCGCCGTCTGTACGGTAGCCGCGCTTGTGCAGGGGTAGCCCGCTCAAATCCAAAAGAATCAGTGCCCGGTCTTCGTCCAGATAAACCCGCACATCACATTCCTCTCCGCTTTCGGGAAGGGTCTGCATATGCCAAACATCGCCCAGTTTTTTGTAAATTGCCTTTTGCACCATGCCCTGAATGGAATGCTCGCTGTTCAAAGTTGACTTGTAAATGCGTACTTTATCCACAACAAGGCGGCTGTCCTTACGCAAAAAATCCTGCCAATTAAGGGCATACACACCGTCAAACAACTGGTCAAAGTCCGCCGCATCAAATTCTGCCATCTGCAGGTAAACACGGTCAGCGGTGCGCAAGCAGAGATTCGCACGGAAAAGCGCATCGTCATCGCCGGTAAAAGTAACGCGCCCCGGTGCGTTTGACACCAGTTTGTAACCGAGCAGCTTGAGTTCATTACCTAAGATTTTTTCCGCACCCACCGCGCACAAGGCGACCAAAGTATTCATACCACAAGTATAACACTTTTACATTTTTTGTTCAATTGTCGAAATAAAATCAGATGCGCTCAGAATAAAATAAAGGTGCGCAAGGAGGCGCACTGAAAAGCAAAGACTAGAGCGCATGTCCGCGGAAATCTGCAATCGTCTTAAATCCCTTTGCCTTCATCCACGCCGAAAGTCCGTCTATAATCTGGCTCATAGCATGGGGATTTGCAAAAGTTGCCGTTCCCACTTGAATTGCCGCTGCACCCGCAAGCAAGAATTCCACTGCGTCCTGCCAGCAGGAAATGCCGCCCAAGCCCACCACAGGAATACGCTCGTTTTCGGGCAACTTGTTCATCGCCTGCACCACATCATAGACCATGCGCAGGGCAATGGGCTTTACGGCGGGTCCAGAGAAGCCGGCGCGCACATTGTCAAAAACAGGGTGACCAGTGTTCAAGTCTATAGACATGGCCTGAAATGTGTTAACAAGGCTGATTGCATCGGCACCCGCTTCACGCACTGCCATGGCAATGCCGATTAAGTCTGGCGCATTTGGGGTCAGTTTTACCATGAGCGGCTTTTTGGTTACCGCCCGCACGGCTTTAGTCACGCCGGCTGCAGAAGCACAGTCCATGCCAAAGGACATGCCGCCCGCCTTTACGTTGGGGCAACTGATGTTCAGTTCAATCATCGGAAGGTCTGTTGCATCCAAAAGTTTTGCGCCCTCCACATAGGTTTCCAGAGATGAGCCAGAAAGATTTGCAATCGTTACGGGTTTGAGCGCAAGCATGGCGGGAAGTTCATGTTCAATAAAATGAGCAATGCCTGGATTTTCCAGACCGATGGAATTTATTAAGCCTGACGGTGTTTCCACAAGGCGCGTACCCGTGTTTCCGCCGCGAGGCTGCAGGGTCAATCCCTTGGAGCAGATGCCGCCCAATGTATTCACGTCAAATACACTGGCGTATTCAGAGCCATAGCCAAAGGTGCCGCTTGCCGCAATCACCGGGTTTGCAAAATGCACTCCCGCCACTTCCACCGACAAATCCGGCTCGTCTGCGGCTTGCATCTCTCCACGGAGGGGTGGAAATTTGGGCGGCTCAAACTGTAAAATGCTGCCGTCAAACACAGGGCCGTCCTTACAGCAGCGTTTGTTTCCTTCTGTCGTGGTAATCGTACAGCCCAGACAGGCACCAACGCCACAGGCCATGCGGTTTTCCATGCTCAAAAAAGACTTGATTTCCGCTTCCTTACAGATTTTCTGCAAATAGGCAAGCATGGGGGTAGGTCCACAGGCATAGAGCACCGTGTAGTCCTTCTCTTTAAGCACACGGGCGGTGAGCGCAGCAGTAATCATGCCGTGAACGCCTACGCTGCCGTCATCAGTAGTAATCGTAAGGGCGGCGGGCTGAATACATTCCAGTCCATAGGAACCGCTCTTAAAACTTGCGTAAAAGTCATAGGATTTTGCAGGAAGCCTTGTTGCAAAGCCCGCCACAGGTGCAATGCCAATGCCGCCGCCAACAATACAGACTTTGTCATCTTTTTTGGGTGCAGGAAAACAGTTTCCCAGCGGACCAATCAGCTCAATGCCATCTCCTTTTTCCAGAGAGCATAACTCCTGCGTACCAGAGCCTTTTTTTAAAATCAAAAAGGAAAGTTCCAGACCATCTGTCTTTTCTTCCGCCGCATACACGCTGATTGGGCGTCCCAAAAGAAGGCCCGATTTTTCCGACCGCAAGAGATAAAATTGCCCCGCAAGAGGCATGGTCTCAACAAGTTCTACTTTAAGAAGATATACGCTGCCAGCAGGCTTTGCGCCTTCAACAGGGGCACAGGCCGTTACTTTTCCCCTTGCAAAAACAGGCAGGGGCATTCCGCTACAATCAGTCAACTGTTTCATAGCCACAGTATAGCATAAAGAAAAATGCCATGCTATACTGCAAGCAGGGGAAAACTCACCTGGCATTGCACACGCCCCGTACTAACTATGGAAAAAACAATACTTCCCGCATCCCGACTGCAAGAGCAACTCTATCAAGTCTATCGCAAAAATCCCCTCACCACAGAAATCAACCTTGCCTTTGCCTTTCGCACAAAAAACCTCAATGTCGGCAAACTGGAATGGGCTCTGAATCAGATAATCGCCCGCCACGAAAACCTGCGCTCCAATTTTTTTGAGGATAACGGCAGGCTATGGCAATCCATCTCCCCCAGCCGCAGGCTCAAGGTAGCATCATTTTCTGCAGACGACCTCCGCACCTTTATCCGTCCTTTTGCACTCCAAAGCGACCTGCTCCTTCGTGCCGCCGTAAAAGAAAATCTCATTCTGCTGGACTTTTGCCACATCATCACCGACGGCTTCTCCATGGCGATTTTCTTCCGTGAACTTGACACGCTTTACTCAGACCTTTCCCCAGACTACCAGGCACCCGCCGCCGCAGACTGTCAGATTTCTTCCGCTGCCTACGAGGCAAACAAAAAATTCTGGCAGACACTGCTGCAAAAACCCTTTCTTCCCCACTCCCTGCCAGCAGATTTTCCCAAAAAACAGGCCTATGGCGGAAGGGGCGGCTCCCAGATTGCATGGCTGGGTGCAGAAACAACGGCGGCCATCAGAGACTGCTGCAAAAATCTTACCGTCACGCCCTACATTTTTTACCTCACTGCATTTTGCCGCCTTCTGGCGCGGCACAATCGCAATCAAGATGTCATCACTGGCACCAATCTTGCCTGCAGGGGCAAGGCAAACCTCCGCTCCATCGGACTCTACACCACCATGGTACCCGTCAGGCTCTCCCTTTCAGAATCCATGAACACAAGCGACTTGCTCCTGACAGTCAATGACCTTATCCGTCAAATACTCCGTCACCAGCACATGGATTTGTCCGAAATCCTTAGGGAAAAAAATCTCCACGACTACCGCGACATCTTCCCAACACTCTTTACCTTTGAGCATGAAAAAATGGCACAAATCCGTCTGGGCGGAAAAAACTGTGAATTTGTTCCCATTCCCACCAAGGATTCTGCCTTTGACTGCAATCTCTGCTGCTTTCCCTTTAAGAAAAAAACAGGACTTCTGCTGATTTTCCGCACCGATCTCTTCACCCCAAAACATGCCGCAGGCTATCTGGACGAGTACATGGACATCCTTGTAGAAATGACCGAAACTTTTTCCATTCCCCAAAAAGAAAAGTTGCAAAATTCCCATTGATAGGATAAAATGATAGAAACACATAAGGAGCAAGATAAAAAACAGTCTGATATAGCGTCAGTTTTTATCTTTGCGAAGTTTGCGTTGCAAACTTTTATCAACTGCCGTTCCTCATTGTATTACGGAACGGCGTAAAAAGTCACTCAAATGCTGAAGCATTTTTCTTGACTTTTTATTGAGGAGCATTACCGATGTTTACAAAAATCGCTGTAGAAAAGATTGAAAAAGGAGCCATGATTATTACCTCTGGTGAATACAGGGCTTCAAACTGGACAAATCCCAAACTGCACGGGCTTGAAATCATTAGCGAACCAAAATTCATGGACGACAATAAACGTGCTCTGGTCACCTATCGAGATGAAAGCGGCAAACAGATTGACGGCTGCGTAAAAGTTGTTGACGACAACGGCTGGGATATCATTATTCTGGTCACTCCCTACGACATCGAAAAAGACACCACTACAGACTTTAGCGGCGAAATTGTTGTACCCGCCATCATCAAAAACACTGGTGCAGATGAACCCATTACTGGCGCAATGCTTAAAAAACAGAGCATCAGCACCCTGGCAGAATTCAAAAAGCACTCAGGCGTTCTCGTTTCAAATGACACCTTTGGCGCAATGATAATCAAATTTGACGACACCACCGAGTTTATCAACATCTCTCGCGGCGACAGCACTCAAGAAATGGACCTCAAGCTTCATCACCTTGCCCCTGGCTACATCTCTAACTGGCGTGTCATGAAGTACGAAACCGAAGATGACCCCGTACTCTTCCCCGTCAACGACACAGAATTCGGCATCGACGAACTCATTTTCAAAGTCGTCAGTTTTATTGACAAATAAAAAGAGGGGGAAGTCTCCCCCTCGCTTCAAAGCCTTGCTTTTTCGCTACCCCCTCTGCGGGGTATTTTTTTTGCTTTGCACCCCCGCAACGCCCCATTACTATATGCCCAGGGCAAACGCATTATAGATATCGTGCTTGCATATCGGCTGGACAAATGAAAT
>CAKZZO010000047.1 GCA_937885175.1 uncultured Treponema sp.
AAAGTCGTATAGCACGGCAGGGCGGAATAATGCAGGTAATCGGCGCAATCATCGCGGAAAGAAGCGAACGGAGTGCCAGCAAAAAGCGCATAATCGGCGACGATTTTATCCCAATCGTATTTTTTATTTTTGGGAATGCGCCCAGTATTTCCGTGAATCCATATCGCCTCACCGAATTGAAGATAGCGTTTTTTGAGCCGCTGGACGGAAAAAGGCGCAATCCCGATTTTTTCCGCGCATTTGCGCACGGAGATTTTACCCGCCGCACAGAGCGGAATCCACTGCATTTTTAATTTCTGCAACTCGTAATTCATGGTCAGACAATCGGACAAGCAACGATTGAACTTTAGCAAATATATTTTTATTCAAAAACATTTCTTTATTTTATAACGATTTACTGCAAGTGTAATTTTTGCATAGCAAATTATGCAAATGCAGATTTTGCATAGCAAAATTAGCAAGTGTGATTTTTGCAAGCGTTTGCACTATGTATACACCGAGTGTATATGAGCGACCCAAATACACCGAGTGTATATGAATTTGAATATGTATATGAATTTGAATATGTATTTGTATTTGAATTTGATTACAGTAGTAATATTTAAAAAGAGTATGCGCCCAGCGCATGAGCGCGTAAACGCGCCGCCCTTTTTTTTAAAAATGACAGTCGGCAATTTTCCGAAAAAAACTTTAATTTTTTTTATTTTCCCCGCTTGACATTTTAGCGGACTGGCTTTATAGTCGAATTATCAGCCGCCAGAAAGCGGTTGCATATCGAGTGTACACCTTATTACTCCATTGCTGACACTAGGAATTCCCTTACATTTTGAAAATGAAATGCAAGAGCAACGGCACATACTGCTATCCCAAAAATCATATAAAGATAAGGTATGTCTAGGAAATAAAGTCATACAATGCAGACCATTTAATACATTTTTATTTTCCATGAAAAGAAATGTAAGTGTTTATAACAAGCCTTCTGTCTACAGTTTCAACTTTGATTCTATAGAAACTGACACATCATATCAAAAAAATAACGAAATCTTCTCTACAGAATTCTTTTCGCTTAAAGATACAAGCAAAACGGCTACCGTACTTCCTGTTTACAATTCTGCTAAAGCAACCTCTGATACGACACCATCCAAAGAGTTTTCCAAGGCACTTGTATCATCAGGCGGTGGATCTGTTTATTCTCTTACCCCTGCTGTAAATGGCATTTTTACGATATATGTAACATTTACAAACTCGGACTGGAGCAAGAAGACCCAATCTAAGGCAGGTGTACTTACATTAGGCGGGGACTTTTCAGAAGCAGAAGTTTTTAATTTTGTTGGAAGTAACGAAGTTGCCTATCATGTAACAAAAGAAGTACAAGCAAAAAAAACTTATACTTTTACTGCGTCTTCTAATAAATCTGCTCTCTTTGGCGTAGACTTTGAAATTTCTGCAGAAGAACCTACAGAGTAAAAAATGTATATCACACGAATTAGAAACGGCATTAGCCGCTTCCAATTCGTGTGGTAATTTAAAAGATTACGGTTCTGCTATCTTGATAGCACCAATGTACCAAACTCCACCTCCTTCATCGGTAAGTGATTTGTAGTTTTCAAGGAGGACAGTACCTTCACCACCGACATAATTGAATGTAATGACATTCTTTTGACTTGAGACATCAGCGGTTGCGACAGCACAAATTTGTTTTGCAGCGGTACTAGGACTCATCGTTAAAACAGTATCAGATGTAGACAGCGTTGCGGTATCGAGTGAGGCTGTTAAGCGCATGCTACGATCTTCTTTTATACCGGTATAGGCAATTATAATTTTACAGTTCCCCTTAACAGGGATGTAGATGCTGTTTTCACGTGTTTTGCTCTTGTCATATTTGAGTTTTGCCTTTGCTGTTATGGCATCAGTACCGGTACCATAAGCATCGGTATTTTTAGAAAGCTGATAGCCAGATTTACCTGAGTTCCAAGTGATGCCGTTTGCCGTATAGTAAGTGGTAGAAGCTTTAAGCTCAATTTCTGAGATTTCCTTTTGTTCACCACCTTTAGTTATCGCCAATGTATCAAAATACTCAGTAAACGGTTCGACAGAAGGCTTGTTACCTACAGTAATCGTCACACTTGCAGACTTTGTATTGTCATCACTAGAAGTTACCGTAATTGTTGCGGTCGCACCAACAGTAGCAGTATCTGCAACAGAAACCTTTCCTGTTGAGTCAACAGTTACTCCATTTGCACTGCCACTCCATGTGACGGTTGTATTTGTCGGCGTTTTTCCTTCTTCAGCGGCAATGACTTTAAGATACGCAGAAAGGTCTTTTGATCCACCCTGTGCAATAGTAAGTGCCATAACCGCAGAATCGCCGTCTTTCAGGCTTACACTATCCACCGCAACATACTCTACAACGTTAATCGTAAGTTCAGCCGTATCACCACTTGCGGTTGCTGTCGCAACTACCTTGGCTATTGTGCCAACTTCTACCGCTGTTGCCACAGTTACCGCACCAGTATTCTCATCCACGCTTACGCCATCAACATTAGATTTTAGTGCGTATGTTACGGCTAAATCATCGGACGATTTTGTGAGCAGTTGAGAAATTTCCGTTGCCTTGTTGCTGTTTCCGATGTCAAATGAACTTGCTTTGAATCGGATGTCAGGTGTTTTCTTCACATCGATTGCGTAGATGTAAATACCACCAGCACCTTTTGTGGTCATGTCTGCTTTTGTATTCTGCAACTTAATCGTTCCTGCACCACCAGTGTAAGCAAAGGTCAGAACGCTGGAGACTTTTATTTTGTCATTATTCACTGATGCGTATGCCGATTTTCCATCATCCGCAGTTTTTACGGCAACAGTATCCGTTCCATCAAAATCTGCCCCATAAGCGAAAGCACTTGCCGATATTGCAGTTATGTTTCCACTACCTGTATCAACACTTGCCTTTACTCCACGATCTCCCGTTCCATCCGCAACATGCACAAGCACAATGTCACAGTTACCGTATACAGGAACAGAAATGTATTTTTCAATATTATTAGCAATCTTTACCGCATGGGTAGGCGTATAGCCAGAACCATCTGCTACAGTTGAGGCTGTTGCAGCATCACAATTACTCTTCACGCCACTTGCATAAATGTAATCATCACCCTCTTTTGTTTCTTCATCAAACAACTCCGTGTAATACGGACTAAGCACCAGTTCTTTCTTTTCTGTATTGGTAATCGTACTCTGCACGGTCGTAGTCACTTTGTTCGTACCAGCCGCCGCAGTCACCGTCACATCATATTTTGTGATAGCCGCTTTGTCCGCATTGGTAATGGCACTTGCCGTCGTGCTTGCATCCGTTGCCCACGTGTACGCTTCCAGTGCCTTCACCAGTTTCACCGCCGCCGTAATCTGCTTTGTCACACCGTACTTTTCTGCAAAGTCGTAGGTCACTGTATCGCTTGCTTCATTCAGCGTTACCGTTACCACAAGGTTCGGTTCTGCCGCACTTGGCGTGTTGTAGGAAATTCCAACTTCACCCTTGTAGCGGATTGTTGCCGCATTGATGACTTCCGTTGCATTTGCTGCGGCTACGCTTGTGCCCACATAGTCAAAGGTGCTGTCCTCGCCGAGCAAGGCCGTTGTGATGTCCGCTTTGGCAGCAGCAACTTTATCAGCATCGCTTACGGTTGCAGAAATAGTAAGTGCAATTGTCTTTTCAAGAGAAGTTCCAGAATCGTCTGTTACCGTAATCTTGAGTGCACCGGCATTGTCTGCGCTGATTCCATCGGCAATAGTCAGTGTCGCTTCATTTTTGTCAGCAACTTTTGTTACGCTTACGTCTGAGCCTGTTGTCGCAGTGTAGTCAAATGCTACGCTTGCACCTGTTGCATATGCAGGAGCAATTTCCACAGCGAATGCAGAGCCGTTGTCAGCAGGAGATTTGTTGAGTGTTGCAGCGTTCTCTGTAAATGAAATCGCTTCATCTGCAAATTTTACTGCAAAGTCAGTTGCCTTAAACTTATCCGCAGGGATTTCTGCCGCGGCAGACAGTTCGATTTTGGTGATTGATGTGTAAACTGTTTTGTCAGATTCGCTCGGCAAAGTTCCGATACCGATGTACACGGCATCCTCACCACTATAACTTACCTCATAGGTTTTCTTCGCCAGTTTTTCAGAAACCTTTACATTGTCGTCAGCCCACAGGGTAGCCTTATCTGTGCCTACAAAAATCTTAAAGGTGCGGGCATCATTAGCAGTATTCGCCGTCACGTAGAGCGTAAAGGGACCGGTAATCGCCTCTGATTCAATGGCCTTTACAAAATCCGTAGACGTATGTGTCGCATCTTTTGCACTATTAGTATAGCCAAGTCCGCCACTTCTGTATTCAGCATATACACCGTCAACAAGCCACAGTTTGCGTCCCAGGTAGCCAACATATGAGTTTTCGGCACGAGTTACCAAGGCTGAGCCTTGACTAGCCGGCTTCGGCACTCCGTTCCAAGCAGATGCGCCTGTACCAGTGGCATCACTCTTAGAAAAGTCCCATGTCGTCTTTACGCCTTCCTTTCCCCCCACCGTCACACTAACCGTAGCATCCTTGCTGTTCGTGCC
>CAKZZO010000048.1 GCA_937885175.1 uncultured Treponema sp.
CAAAGATAAAAACTGACGCTATTTCAGGCAGTTTTTATCTTGCTCTCCCATAAAAAGTCAGGAAAAATGCCTCAGCATTTGACTGACTTTTTACGCCCTTCCGCAATGCAATGAGGAAGGGCAGTTGATATAAAGTTTGCAACGCAAACTTCGCAAAGATAAAAACTGACGCTATTTCAGGCAGTTTTTATCTTGCTCTCCCATAAAATCCCCTTTATGGGTACTCCATTATTTTATCACATTTTATACAAAAAACAAAAGACACATTCAAAAAAATACGCTATTATATCAACACATATATTCATACACTTGCGTACAAGCGGTAATCTTATAGGAGTAGTATTGTGAACATAAAGGCATGTAAAAAAGGCATCCTGCTTGCAGGTCTGAGCGTGTTGCTTCTTCTTACTTCCTGCAAAAAAAATGGTCTACAGGCGCAGTTTAAGAAAAATGCCAGTGTATTCAGCAAGGAACTTGCGCTGCTTTCTTTTGACGCTGCCCGAGAAACAGGAAACAAGGCTGATGCAGAGGCTTTTTTTACGGAAAACCTTCATTTTGACACCTTTCAGGCTTCGGAGGATTACGATGCCACCCCCACTTCAAACAGCATAGGCTATGTCTTTGCCCACGCAGTATATGACGGCAGTGATATTATTGCAATTATGGTGCGGGGTTTTAACTACGGTGCCGAATGGGCAAGTAATTTTCGCATGGGCAAAAAAGGCAATCACGCAGGCTTTGCATCCGCCGCGGAAAAAATCTATGCAGACCTTTTGGAATACTGCCAAAAACACTTTCCTCAGGGAAAAATCAAGTTGTGGATTTCCGGCTATTCTCGTGGCGGTGGCGTAGCCAATGTTCTTGCTCATTTTATTCTCTCCCGCAGTGATTTTGACATACTGCAGAACAATATGTATGTCTATACGCTGGAAGCTCCCCAGGCTCTTACCGAAGACAATGCTCTTCCCTACCCTAACGTATTCAATATCATCAATTCAGCAGATGTGATTCCCTATATTGCCCCCAATGCCTATGACCTTTACCGCTGCGGAAATGACGTTGATGTCTACACGCCAAAAATAGACCGCTATATGAAGGAAGCTGAGCACGATTTGGCAGCCTTTACCCCTATCCGTACAGAAGATACCACTTGGTTCTTTAAGGCAGACACTGAGCAAGAATTCCTTACCGGACTTTTGACTAAATTGATGGAAGCCCAGCCAGAAGGATTTCCCAGTTTTGAAAGCCGTGAAGCATATGCAGATACCGTACAGGACGACTTATGCTATCTTTTTGAACTTTTTATGAATGTTCCGGCAGAAGAACGGACGGCATTGCTGGATGCCTTCAAGGGATTCGTTAAGGTACTCTATTCAGAACAGGCGGATACGCTCAACGGTTCCCTGCAGATGATTATGCACAGCACCGGCCTCTATGGCAAAATGATTGGCATTCTTACCAGCGACGCCATTAATTACAATGATGCCCTTTTGCAAAAAGCCTTTATGACCATCGTGCAGATTGCCCTGACAAAAAAAGAAATTATTGCTGGCTGCATGACCTACGCAGAAAACCTCAAGCGGCTTGGTCAAATGCATGAACCGGCAACAATCCGCATTTTACTGGAACACTACGAGGACTAGCCGTGCGAAAATTTCAGGTAGTCAGTCCATACGAACCAAGCGGAGACCAGCCGCAGGCCATCCAAAAACTTGCGGATGGATTTTTGCGGGGAGACAAATACCAGACCCTCAAAGGCGTAACCGGCTCAGGAAAAACCTATACCATGGCAAAAATCATCGAGGCCGTGCAGAGACCCACGCTGATTATCAGCCACAACAAGACCCTTTCGGCCCAGCTTTATCGGGAATTCAAGGATTTCTTTCCCAACAACGCCGTGGAGTATTTTGTCTCCTACTACGACTACTATCAGCCAGAAGCATATGTTCCCGCCAGAGACTTATACATAGAAAAAGATGCGGCCATCAACAAGGAAATCGACCAGATGAAAATGGCGGCAACCTATTCGCTGATGGAGCGGCGTGATGTCATCGTCATCGCTACGGTCAGCTGCATCTACGGCCTGGGAATGCCGGAACTCTACAAGAGTATGCGGGTTCATATTGAAAAAGGCGAAAGTCTTGACACGCACAAACTCGCCCTGGAACTGGCTCAGATTCAGTACAGCCGCAATAACATGGTGCTTGAAAGGGGCACATTCCGCATTCGTGGTGACATCATCGAAATCTATCCTCCCTACATGGAATTTGACGAAGCCTACCGCATTGAACTTGACTTTGACGAAGTGGCACGCATACGGCGTTTTAACGCCATCACGGGAAAGACCACCGAAGAACTGGACGAAACGGTGATTTACCCTGCAAAAAATTTTGTCGTGCCTCAAGACCAGCTTACCACTGCCACCGAGCGCATTCAAAAAGAAATGGAAGAACGGGTTGAAACCTTGCGGGCGGGCGGAAAACTGCTTGAAGCCGAGCGACTCAAAACACGGGTCACCTACGACATTGAAATGATGAAGGAAATGGGCTACTGCTCAGGCATCGAAAATTACTCAGCCCCCATCGCAGGACGCAAGGCTGGAGAACCGCCTGCAACCCTCCTGCACTACTTTCCCGATGACTTTTTGTGCATGATTGACGAGGCTCACGTAACAGTACCTCAAATTGGCGCCATGTACGAGGGAGACCGAAGCCGCAAGCAAAATCTGGTGGACTTTGGTTTCCGTCTGCCCAGTGCATTGGACAACCGCCCCCTTAAAATCGACGAGTTTACCGCAAAGATGAATCAGGTGATTTACGTAACGGCGACCCCCCGCCCTCAGGAAATCAAGCAGAGCACCCAGGTGGTTGAGCAGATTATCCGCCCCACAGGACTGCTTGACCCCATTATTGACGTACGTCCCAGCGAAGGACAAATGGAAGACATCTTCAGAGAAGTCAAGGCCCGTATCGAAAAAGGTGAGCGCAGTCTGATTCTGACCCTGACCAAAAAAATGGCTGAGGACTTGACCGACTATCTGATGGGTCTGCACCTGAAAGTAAAATACATTCACAGCGAGATAGACACTTTTGAACGCGTGGAAATCCTAAAAAGCCTGCGCACTGGCGAAATTGACGTGCTGATTGGCATTAACCTGCTTCGCGAAGGCATTGACTTACCGGAAGTCAGTTTTATTGCCATACTGGACGCAGACAAAATCGGCTTTTTGCGGAGTGCAACCAGTTTGATTCAGATTATCGGGCGTGCCGCACGAAACGAAAACGGCCACGTAGTAATGTACGCCGACAACATGAGCGATGCCATCAAGGAAGCAGTGGGCGAAACCCGTCGCCGCCGAGAGATTCAACAGAAGTACAACGAAGAGCACGGCATCACCCCCCACACCGTCAGCAAGGCAGTGCAGGATATTCTGATTCGTCAGCAAAAGGATGCGGAAGAAAATGAAGCCGTCCAGCTTGACATTATGAAGAAGACCGCAAACCTCTTTGACGCAAAGCAACGCAAGAAACTCATCGACATGCTCAAAAAAGAAATGTCTGACTGTGCCGACCGCCTTGAATACGAACAGGCAGCCGCAATCCGCGACCAGATTCTGGAAATTGAACGGACATACGGCAAGGGTAAGTAAAATAAGCGGTGCAACAAGGCTCTTTATGCTTCATTATTTACGCCTCATTTTTCTTGCAAAATAGCGTCTATCCGTACTATAATATAGTTAGGAGTGCAGGGTGAAACGAAGGCATATATTCACGATTAACATGTTCATCGTATGCAGCATCGCTGTACTCACGCTGATTTATGTCAGAAGCGACAAAAAACTGAGTCTGGAAAATCAGATAAAAAGTTTTAAGGACATGACTGAAGGACTCTCGCAAGTCACTGCAAACTATCTGCAAAACGAACAGTTTCTCTGCGATACTTGGGCAGCCTACATCAACAGCAAGCAGTTTACCCTGCAGGAAGCACTGGATTTTGTGCGTCAGGCACGTCCAAAAAAATACAGTTCCGTACACATTATTTTTACCGATGACAATTCCTTTGCCGGCTATTCCATCTCTCCCAATGCGGCCAGCCCGTCTGACTATACCGTTTCCTACAAAAAACTCAATCTCTTTCCGCCACTGGACAGTCTCAACAATGGCGACAAGATAAATGTCACCCGCACCTACACCAACCCCATGAACGGAATGCAGTCCATTGCCTTTTACAACAAAATCAACATTACACAGAATGGCATCATGCGTACTGCCCTCTTGCTTCGCATCATACCCACAGGCATTTTCCGTGACAGCTGGATTCTTCCAACTGACCGCTACAAAAATGCCCATGTTTCACTTATTGATTTTAGCGGAAACTACATCATCAGAGGAAAATCCTTTAAGAACTCCAATTTCTTTGAATTCTACAAGTCCTACAATAATTCAAACTTTGACGCAGAGTTTCAGTCCAATGTAACGGAGAAAAACGGCACGACCGTCATGCTTGACTTTCGCGAACAGGAACTGCTTGTAGCCCATGCAAGCGTTACCGCCACCGAAGGCTGGATGATTATAGCCACCGTGCCCATGGTGGAGATTGCAGGAAAACATATAAACTGGGTGCTTACCCTGCTCATTTCCACAGGTCTCTTTCTGCTGCTTATTTTCAACATCGTCATGCTTATGGCCTACAACCGACAGCTTGCACTCACCGCAGAAGCAGCCGATGCGGCAAACAAGGCAAAATCAAATTTCCTTTCGGTTATGAGCCACGACATCAGAACACCGATTAATGCTGTTCTTGGACTGGATGAAATGGTGCTTCGGGAAAGCGATGACGCAAACATCAGAAGGTATGCATCAGACATTCAGTCAAGCGGAAAAATGCTGCTTGCCCTGATTAACGATATCCTTGACTTTTCTAAAATTGAGGCAGGAAAAATGGAAATCATTCCTGTGGATTATGATTTAAGCACTGTCATATCGGATTTGGTGAACATCATTCAAAGCCGTGCAGACGCAAAGAACCTCGCCTTTATCGTGCAGGTTGACGAACATATTCCCTGCCAGCTCCATGGTGACGACACGCGCATCAAGCAGTGCGCCCTGAACATCCTAACCAATGCCGTTAAATATACGCACAAAGGAAGCGTTACGCTGACGCTCAGTTTTGAACGCAAGGATGACAACCATATCATGCTGACGATAAGGGTAGCGGACACAGGCATCGGCATAAAAGAAGAAGATTTGCAGAAACTGTATGCACCTTTCCAGCGCATCGAAGAAAAGCGCAACCGCGATATTGAAGGTACTGGTCTGGGCATGAGCATCGTAAAGAGTCTGCTTTCCGCAATGGGAAGTCAACTTGTCGTCAAGAGCGTATATGGAGAAGGCTCGGATTTTTCCTTTACCGTGGAACAGGAAGTACAGGAATGGAAGGAAGTGGGCGACTGGAAGAAAAAACGCAAGGCAAATGCAGAACAAAGCGAGCAGTACACAGAAAGTTTCCAGGCTCCCGATGCGCACATTCTTGTCGTGGACGACACGGCAATGAACCTGACGGTTGTAAAGGCACTGCTCAAGGCAACCCGCATTCAGATTGAGACAGCGGCAGACGCACAGACGGCACTTTCCATCGCCCACGACAGGCATTTTGACCTGATTCTTGCAGACCACCTGATGCCGCAGATGGGCGGCCTCGAAATGCTGCAAAAACTCCGTGCAGACGCATCCAGCGTAAATCAAGATACCCTTTGTATCGCACTCACGGCAAATGCAATAAACGGCGCAAAAGAAATGTATCTGGGAGCAGGCTTTGCTGACTACCTGACCAAACCCATTGACAGTGCAAAACTAGAAGCCGCCATTGCCCGCCACCTGCCCGCAGACCTTATCCTGCACAAAGGCGACAAAGGCTATCAGACTGCCAGCCCGAATGAAGCCCATTCACAACAGGCTGCCGCAGACCCCCTTATCTTTGAAATGTTTGCGCTTGACAGCAAACAGGCCTTACAGAATTGCGGCAGTGCAGAAACATTTATGGAAGTCATAGGCAATTTTCACGGCATGATTACAAAAAATGCCGCAGAGATAGAAGGCTATGCCGCCTCGCACGACTGGCATAACTTTACCGTACAAGTGCACGCACTCAAAAGTTCAGCACGCCTTGTGGGTGCAATGAAACTGTCTCAACAGGCAGCGGAACTGGAAAAACTGGGAAATGAGGCAAAAAAAGATTCAGAAGCGGCGCAGAACCGTATTCTTTCCCTTACGCCCGAACTCCTTGCCACCTACCGTTCCTACACAGAAAAACTTGCACCCCTTGTACAAAAAAAAGCAGAGCCGCAGGCATGCACTCCTATTTCTGAGGCACAATTATCCGATGCCCTGCACGCGCTCCATGAAGTGCTCAGCAGTTTTGACTTTACAAGTGCAGACATGATTATTGCAGAACTTGCCGGATATGAACTGCCATCCAATTTTACCGACACCTTTGAAAAATTACGGACAGCGGTTGAGTCCGTTGACCAGAACGAAGCCTTGTCGCTGCTACAGAACATATAAAACTGGAGGGGTTATGAAAAAAAAATGTACAGGCTTGGCAAAAACTTGCCTTGTCCTTGCCGTCATCCTGCTTTCCTTTGGCTGTACAAAGAAAAAGACCAGTGTATTTGTACCGCGACTTTCTCCCAACATGCAAGGCACTGTAACCATTGCAGGAAATTATGCTAACTTTGAGGCTCTGGAAGCAGAATTTGACCGCTTTAACGAGTATTATCCCGAAATCGCACTATCCTTTGAATTTCTGGACAATTACAATGCATCCATCCGCGCAGCCATCAAAACCGAAGCCGCCCCTGACATCTACTGGACCTTTTCATGGATGGTTGACAAGCCGGAGTACAGCGGGCTTTTTGAACTGGCAGAAAACCTTGCCGATCCAAAACTTGACATCAACCTTTCCGCCATCCGCCAAGAGTTGCTGTATCATCACCAGAATGGACAGGTGCTCATGGCTCCCATAGTGACCAACACCTTCGGCATGCTCGTCAACAATGATTTGTTTAAAAAATATAACATCCCCATTCCCAAGACATACGATGATTTAAAAAAAGCCTGTCTGGACTTCAAAGAAAAAGGATATGACACACCCATTTTAGGCTACAACAACCAGAGAGGACTCTTCCAATTTTTCACGCTCCCCTACTTCTGCCAGAGCATCAGCACCATTCCCGGTTCCGTACCGATGCTGAATGCGCTTTTGCCCGAAGCAGGAAAATACCTCAAGCCCGTACTGGAAGCAACGGAAGACTTGGTTGCAAGCGGACTCATAAATTTTGAATCCTGCAAGACTCTCAAAAACGACTATAATGCCCTTATCATGCGTTTTTTTGAAGGCGACATTCCCATTGTTTTTTCAAGTGCAGAGCTTGTTTCTGGCACAAAAAAGAGGGAAAAACAGTCACAGACATTTATTCAACAGCCTTTCTCCTATAGTTTTCATCCAATCCCTGTAGGCAAAAAAGGCAGGATTTTCCTCAATATGTCGTCCATAGACTTTAGCGTGAACAAAAACAGCCCCAACCTTGAGATAGCAAATGAATTCATGCGGTTTTTGCTGACAGAAGAGGAACTGAATACCATTTCACGGAACAAGCGTCTGGTCACCGTTTCTACAGACTATTCCTTTGATGACATCTACAAGGCCTTTTCTGATGCAACTCCCGTCTACTTTGAGTGGGTAGGCATCATGGATAATGCCATCAAGCAATTCCGCAGTGCCGTATGGCATGTAGGCAACGGCAAAATGACTTCCGAGGAAGCAATGTCTCAATTCGGTTCTCTGCCCGAAAAATGAACATAAAGACAAAGACGGTCTAAAAAAGCAGAGGAAGACAGCATGGCAAACGCATTATAATCCATTCACAAGTAAGACAAAAAGGGCACAGG
>CAKZZO010000049.1 GCA_937885175.1 uncultured Treponema sp.
ACTCATTTTTCGTTTTTGCTGAGGCTCTTTTACCTGTGCCCTTTTTGTCTTACTTATGAATGGATTATAATGCGTTTGCCTTGGATAACTAGCCAATTCGTCCTTTTTGTGCTATAATTCTTTCTATCGTATACATAAAAGCAGACTCTAATGCCTGCGGGGGAATAAGTAATGAATACACCTTTGGAGATTGCTGACATATACATTATGGTCGGCGACGGCAAAACAACCCAGCGCACATGGAAAATGTTTTTGCTTGCCTTTCTTGCGGGAGCATACATTGCGTTAGGCGCTCTGGCAAGTCAAATTGTGGCATGTGGCATCGAAACGCCAGCTATCGGACGATTACTAAGCGCATTAGTCTTTCCAATCGGTCTGGTTATGATTATCATTGCGGGTGGCGAACTCTTCACCGGTGACTGTCTGATTTTCATTTCTGTTCTTTCAAAAAATACCTATATGTCTGCCATGCTTCGCACCTGGCTGGTAGTTTACTTGGGCAACTTCTTTGGTGCTGTTTTTATTTCTGCCATGGTCAACTTTGGACATGTGCTGACCCTCTTTGACGGCGGACTTGCGCAGGCAGTTGTAGACACGGCGGTTTCAAAAGTCCACATATCCTTTAGCGATGCCCTTATAAAGGGTGTGCTCTGTAACTTTATGGTCTGTATTGCCGTGTGGATTTCCTTTGCATCTGACGACATCATGGGAAAAATCCTCGGTCTCTATCTGCCGATTCTGCTTTTTGTGGTGTGTGGATTTGAACACTCAGTTGCAAACATGTACTTCATTCCGTCTGGTATTTTTGCCCAGCACGTATACAACATTCCCAGCGAAACCTTGCACTGGGGTTCTTTCCTGCTTAAAAATCTGCTTCCCGTTACGATAGGAAATATTATAGGCGGCTCGGTCATGGTTGGCATGGGCTACTGGCTCATTTATCTGACGGAACGCGATGACTAGAACTTTGGAGAAAACAATGGCAAAGGAACATACCTGGCATTTTATCAAGGCTGCGGGACTTGTGCAGCTTAAAATTGAATCTATTGATGATATTCTGAATCTGAAGAACCTTGACCAAAAACTGTGGGTCGCATTGGCCTGCCCGGTAAAAGGTCTGGAGTTTAGCGAAGAAACCCTTTCGCTTTTGGACACTGACCACAACGGTCGTGTGCGTGTTTCAGAAATTTTGGACGCTGTTGAATTCATCAGAAAATATTTTACCAAGCCCGATGTAATAATGACTAAGGGGACTTCCATTCCCATGGACGCACTGAGTAGCGAAGCCTTTGCCTGCGGACATTCACCTCTGGACTCAGCAAAATCTGTCCTGCACATTCTGGGAAAGGACAATGCTACGGAAATCTGCCTCGATGATGTTTCCGTAAATGACAAACTCTTTGCACCCAATGTCATCAACGGAGACGGTGTTTTGCCGCCAGAAGCCGTAAAGGATGAAGCAAGCGCTGCCGTTGTAAAAGACATTATTGCCTGCACTGGCGGTTCTGACGACATCAGCGGCGTAAAAGGAATCACCCGCGAACAGTACACCACTTTCTTTGCTGACTTACGGGCAATCCGCAACTGGCGTGAAAGCGCACAGAAAGACGCTCCCGACATTTTCTTCCTCAAACTGGGAACCGATGCGGCGGCCTCTGCCTACATGAAGGTAAAAGACAAAATCAACGAATACTTCCTGCGCTGCTCGCTTGCCTCTTACAACGGAGACGTTTCCCTTGCCCTGCGCAAAAAGGAAGAAGCATTATTCACCGACGCAGAACTGACTCAGGAACAACTTGCTGCCCTGCCGCTTGCCTTGGTGGAATCTGGCAAGGCACTGCCCTTTGGAAGCGCAATCAATCCTGCATGGGCAGCAGATATAGAGGCATTCCGCAAGAATGTCGTTGTTCCCCTCTTTGACGAAACAAAAGCCAGCCTGACTGAGGCGGAATGGAAAAAGATTGAAAACGACTTTGGCGCATACATGGCTTGGTATGCGGCGCGTCCGGCAAACGGCGTAGCAACATTGACTTTTGAGCGTGTGGACGAAATTCTTTCATCCGATGCGGAACAGTTGATTGCCGCACGCCTGGACGAAGAAGAAAAGCATCCGCCCATTGCCCTTGCCACTGTAGACTTGCGCAAAATGCTCTTGCTCCGCCGCGACTTTGTGGAACTCTTGCGCAACTATGTTTCCTTTGAAGATTTCTATTCTCTTGAAGATGATGTTTGGGCAACATTCCAGTGTGGTCGTCTCTATATTGACGGACGCTCCTGCGATTTGTGTTTCCGCGTACTGGATGGTGCAAAACACGCAACCATGGCTCCGCTTTCGCAATGCTATCTGCTCTACTGCGACTGTAGCCGCCCCAGTGAAGGCAAGACCATGCAGATTGCAGCCCTCGTAAGTGCAGGCAACCGCGACAATTTGATTGTAGGCCGCAATGGTCTTTTCTACGACCGCAAGGGCAATGACTGGGATGCCACCATCACTAAAATCGTGGAAAACCCCATCAGCATTCGTGAGGCATTCTGGCAGCCCTACAAAAAACTTTCCCGCATGATTCAGGAACGCATTGCAAAAAAAGCAGCTGAGTCAGAAAAGGCAATGGATGCAAAGATGGCTGCCAGCGTAGAAAAACCGACTGACGTGGCCGCAAATGCAAGTGCCACTTCTAAAAAATTTGACGTGGGAACGATAGCCGCCTTGGGCGTAGCCGTCTCAGGCTTTGCGGCTGTGCTTGGCACAATTCTGGGCATCATTACACGCAAATGGTGGATGCCGCCAGTCTTTATCATCGGCATTGTGCTGATTATTTCCCTGCCCTCTATGATTCTTGCCTGGCTCAAACTGCGTCAGCGCAATATTGCCCCTGTTCTGGATGCAAGTGGCTGGGCGGTAAACGGCAATGTAAAAATCAACCTGCCGCTGGGTGCCGTACTCACGCAAAAGGCCGTGCGTCCTAAGGGTTCAAGGCTCAATACCTATGACCCCTATGCAGAAAAAGGCTTCCCGATTAAGCGTGTGATTCTCTGCGTCCTGCTGATTGCCTTGCTGGCAATTGCCGTTGTCGTTGTTGCAAAAAATGGCTGGAATGTCCATGAAGCATGGAAGAGCGTAAAGGACTTCTTTACGGTCACCATTCCTGGAATATTCAAGGAAAAGACCGTCATAGCGGAATAAGTGGCAACCGCTATATGATGCGGAAACGGTTTTTTAACTGCCGCTTGTGTTCAATCATCGCACTGTCGGCACGCTTAAAGACTTCCATAAAGTTTGCGTCTTTGCCCGCTTCGTATATGCCCATGCCATGAGCCAAGGGAACCTCAAATTCCTTGTCATGAATCGTTATGCAAATTGTCTCTACCCTCAACTGCTGCAACAAGGTGTCTTTGTTCTCGTAGTCAGAATTTTCAAGAATGATGACAAATTCATCATCTCCGATGCGGAAAACCGGGCTATGATCATAAATGTGGCAAATTTGCTTGGCAGAAGCCACAATCATTTGGTCGCCCACTTCCTTTCCATAACTTTCGTTGATTTGCTTAAGCTGATTGATGTCACAGGTAATGACGGCATAGCGCAGATTTGCTTCCCGCTTCATGCGTTCTTCAATCTGAGTGACTAACCTTCGGTAGGCCGAATAGTTGCGTAACCCGGTCAGAGCATCCTTGTACAGGTAATCTGGTAGAGAACGTAGAGTTTGCTTAAATGTATTGGCAAGCATACCAATTTCGTCATCATTTACTTTTGTCAGTTTTACGTCAAAATCACCCTTTGAAATACGCTCCGTTGCCGCCTTTAATTCTATGAGGGGGGTAACGATTCTATTGGTCATTTTTGAAGTTATAATCATAAACAAGGCTCCGATAAAGACAACCAGCCCGATTGTAATCAGTACCATTCTATCGCGCTCTGCATGCAAATCTTTTTTTGGTACGGTTACAACAACATTCCAGCCATTGTTCATGGCTGCGGATACCTCCTGCATGTCTTTTGGCTTTTCATATCCATCGGTTCCAAGCACATAATCCTTGTGGTAGATGATTTTATTCTGTTCATCGGTAATATAGGCAAAACCATCTTCGTATACATTCATATTGTTGATTTCGTCAATGATAATCGTAAAGTCCGCATCCATGCCTACAATGCCCAGCAATTTGCCCCGCACATACAGCGGCACTACATAGGAAACCATGTAAATGTTCAGGTTTTTGTTTTCGTAGGGTTTCATCCATGTGGCCCGACGGTTTCTAACTGGCACATAGTACCAGCCAACATGCTCTATATCAAAAGAATCATACTGGCTGATGTCGGTCAGTTCCATTTCAGAAAAAGATGCAAAGCGGCTGCGTTTTGTCCACAAAAATCCCTTTGCTCCGTCATCAATCAACTCAGAATTGTAGCGCACGTAATATGAGACGGCACTGGACGTACGATAGGCAATAGTATAAAAAAGTTCTTCAAATTCCTTGGTCAATTTCTCGCGGTAGGCTCTGTCCTTGGCAAAAACCTGTACATCACCCACTGAACTAAGCAGCACGTCTTTCATACTGTCCACGGAATTACGGATTGCCCCCAATGAAGAATCAAGACGGTCTTTTTCCTTGTCGCACAGCAATTGCAATGCGTTTGCACTGTTTTGGTCAGTTACTTTTGTAATGCGCCAGATTGACACGCCACCTATCAAAATAGCAGTTAAGAAAATCCCCGCGCTCGTCAGTGAAATCAGTTTTGTCCTTATCGAAACCATTTTCTCTCCCTATCTATATTTCTTCAATATGATACACATAATCCAGTGTACGCAGCGCCTCAATAATTTCCTTATGTGTCTTATATTGTTTCAGTTCATTACTGCTGATTGAAATGGCAATGGAATACACGCTCAAACCCGAATTGGCATAGGCTGGATTCATTTCAATTGCATCAATCCGCAAGCCCAGTTTTCTAATCGTCGTGACGAAATTCTGCAGGTTCAGGCTATTTTTTAGCTCCAGGTGAATTTCAAAATGATTGGAGCGGTTTTTCAGATAGAATTCCAAAAGGGGAAGATGAGAAAGACAGAAGAGCAGGATTAAGAATGCCCCCAGCGTAATCGTGTACAGTCCTGCACCCAATGCCATGCCAATAATACAACTTGCCCACAATGCTACGGACGTGGTAAGCCCCATAATCTGATTTCGTGAACTAAAAAAGAGGGTGCGGGTGGCAATACGTGCTGTAGAAACAATGGCCGCCGCAGAAAGCAGGAAGAGATGACTGTGGAAGACCGTTTCAATATAGATATCCAGAATCATAACCATCGTGCCCGACAAGGTTACTACAATAAAAGTGCGGAAGCCGGCAGAATGACGCTTGCTGGAGCGTTCCCAACCTAAGATAGCCGAAAGCAAAAGTGATGCCGCCAATCGTAAAATGACAGAAGCATTGTTGAGTCCGATTGACCATTCTCCCAGCAATATTGCAAGGGGATCTGCAAACAAGTTCATTTTGGTCTCCTCCTTATCGGTTGTTTCATATTCTCCCGCAACTGCTCGCCGAACAATGCGAAACTATGATTTTCTGCCGCTTCGTTAAACGCAGCCTCTTCTTCATTTATCGTATGGGCAGGCAGTTCCTCCTGAATTTTTTGGATGCGCTCTATCAAAAGTTCCAGGGGAGATTTTTCCTTGCCATCTGGGGCAGTTTCTGTCACCGTCACCAAATCTTCCAGCTTGGTGGAATATGACTTACTCAGGTACAGTGCCAGTTTTGCGCAGCCAGGACCAATCAGTTCGTATAACACGCTGGATGCCAAAATGACCGTAAGCAGGGCTTCCCCCGCTTCTCCCTGCAAGGTTCGCGCCCCCAGTTCCGCAAGGCCAATGGCTACTCCTGCCTGAGGAATCAGGGCAAGACCAAGGTAATTGCGCGTCTCCTTAGGCTTTTTTGCAAACAGACAGCCCACAAAGGCTCCCCCATATTTTCCCATAATGCGCACCACAAAATACAGAATGCCAATCAATAAAAGGGGTGAAGAACCAATAGAACCAGAAGGATTTACAAGGGCATGTAAATCAAAGGACATACCGGAACGAACAAAGAAGAGCAGTAAAATCGGCGGACTAAAATAGCCCAACTGCTTGAAAAGTTTGTCATCGTCAGTCATGTTGATGTAGACCGTGCCCATGGACATGCAACCTAAAAGCGGGGAAACATCAAACACCGTACATACGCCACAAAAGGCAAAGAGCAAGGCCACAGAAATAATCAGGCGGTTATCCGTAGAGCGGGTCTTTGGACGTAAAAGCAGGGTCATCAACACACCGAACAAGCCGCCTAGCAAAAGAACGCCCGCATTGGTCAAAAGCGGAACAATAATGCCCGCAAAGGAAAAGGAGCCACCCGCATATGAGTGAAGCGCAATGGAAATGGCCACACTGTAGGCAAGAAGTCCCACAATGTCGTCAAGTGCAACCACTTGTAGAAGCGTCTCCACAAAATCGCCCTTTGCACCAGTCTGGCGGATTGTCATCATGGTGGATGCGGGCGCAGTAGCCGAGGCAAGAGCAGAAAGGACAATGGAAAATGCCAGTTCCAGATGCAATATAAAATAGGTCAGGATGAATACCAGTACGGAAGCCAGCAGTGCCTCCAAAAGCGTAATGACAATCACCTTTGAACCATTTTTTTTGAGCGTAGTAAGACGAAAAAATTCTCCCGTGCTAAAGGCGATAAAAGCCAGAGCAATATCTGGCAAAAATGACGTGCCTTCAATAATTGAGTGGGGAATGAGGTTCAGACAGAAAGGCCCAATCAGTATGCCTGCCGTAATATAGGCCGTTACATTAGGCAAACGCAGACGTTTTGTAATACGAGTCATCAAAAAGCCTGCAAGCAAAACGAGAGAAATTGAAATAATTGCAACTGCAGCAGGTGTACTGCCATCATATAATTTTGCAAACATAAAAATACTACCAGGTCAAATGTCGAGTTTTATGTTTTTGGTCATTCTGAACGCTGAAAGCGCCAAGGTCATTCTGAACGCTGAAAGCGTGAAGGTCATTCTGAACGCTGAAAGCGTGAAGAATCTATCTTGTATACCCTAAAATGACGGGATGCTTCGGAACTTCATTCCTCAGCATGACTTTTTGCCAAAACTTGAAAGTGAACCTACTATAATTTTACCATGGGTTTACCATCTGCACAAGATTTTAAAAATACGATACTATTGACTCTATGACAGAGAAGGACAAACTGATTATTGAACAATACCGCACAGCAATGCCTGCTTTTGGAAAACTTGAAGAAATTGTTGTTTCTATTTTGGAAAACATCGCCAGCCACTGTGGCATCCGCGTCTACAATATCAATCACCGCATTAAGGGAGAAGAAAGCCTCATCGGAAAACTGGAGCGCAAGGGAGATAAATATACGTCACTTGACGACATTACCGATATTTTAGGAACGCGCGTCATCTGCTTTTTTTCTGATGAAGTAGACACCCTTGCCAAGCAGATTGAGCATCATTTTGATGTAGACTGGGACGAATCCATCGACAAGCGAAAGTATCTGGAAGTAAACACATTCGGCTACCTTTCCGTGCATTACATCTGCTCGCTGAAAAAAGAAGGCGATTACCCGAAAGAACTAAAGACAAAACGATTTGAAGTACAGATGTGTTCGATGATGCAGCATATTTGGGCAACCATGGAGCATGATTTAGGCTACAAGACAAAATATGGCGTTCCCACAGCCGTCCGCCGAGATTTTTTCCGCCTGGCAGGACTTTTGGAAATTGCCGATGAACATTTTGTACGCATCCGTGACAGTGTGGCGCAATACACAAGGGAGGTGCATGATAAAATCATCAATGATAATGCAAATAGCGTGCTCATTGACTCCGTTTCACTGGAAGAATACATGACCAACAGCAAGAACATGACATCTTTCCTGCAAACTCTGGGCAATATATGCGAGGCGGACATCGCCTACCAGAGCCCAGAAAACTATCTGGAACAACTGGAATGGCTCAAAAAGAAAACCCTTGGCGACCTGCAGGAAATGATGGAAAAAAACAGTTCCCTCGCCCTCAGAATGATTCAAAAAACACTCGCCTGTGCAGACCTGGACATCCTGTCTTCCACCGTTGCCCTGCGCTTTTTGTGTCACGCAGAATTGATTAACAGTCACTACACCACAAAGCAAATGGTAGAATTCCTGCAAATTTCCATGAAAGACAAAGAACGTGCCGAACGCTACGCAAAACGCCTGCAAAAATTCGGTACAACAGATGCCATGAAAAGCACAAGCAGCATAGACTAGCGGTTTTGAATAGTGGCATATCAAAATAGCAAAAAAGTCATCTACGGGGCCGGGAAGATGTTGAGGCTTTCCGCGGATCTAAGAATCAGGATTTGGGCGTTCGCCGTTCGCAAGTGGGCGGTCGGCTGTTCGCGAGTTTGACAACGGCAAACTCGTCACACAAACGGCATAGCCGTTTGTGCCACTTCGCTAACGCTCATTCCTACGCTTCGCTTCGGAACGCCTGCAACGGTGCTCCATAGCCTAACGCTTGGCTTATTGAAAGCAAAAAAATTGGGCAAGTCAAAATACTTGCCCAATGAAAAATTATTGAATTTCTATTGCAACTGGTATGCTTCTATTTCAAGCAATTCAGAAAGACTCGTTGTAATAGTGTAAGTATCTCCTGTCGTCGAAGTGATGGTCAATGTTATCGCAGAAGTAGGATTTGAAATTGTGCTTGTCGTTTCGTTTGTCATTTTAAATCCGCCATATCCATTTAAAGAATCAAAGTAGCAACTATCCGAAGTGGTAACATAATATGTTCCATCTTTTTTTGCAAATGCAACACATGGGCTAAAGGAAAATGTCAGTTCAGAACGCCAGTAAATTACCACCGGCAGAGCCGGTGGCTTTGGTTCGCCATAAATGGCTTGCCACAAACTGCGGCAAGTCGCGTAGCAACGCATCCCATCGTAATTTCTAAATGCCGTCCGCTATGCGGTCTTCATTCTCCGTACAAGACTTTTCTCCGATATTTTGGTATAAATACTATGTGGTATGTGCAATCCCACTTTGTATGTGCCGAACTTTCTTCTTGCATTTTTGTCTCCTGTGTTTTGTCCGAGATGCGTTGCTACCGCTTCGCCGCACCACAGGCTTAGCCTGTGGATTTCTTTTGGAATTAACGGCACGCAGCCTTTCTTTCCAAAAAATCATAAGCCATAAAAAACTCCGTCCATACAATTAGGTTTATTCAATCATCAATTTTATATTATCAACAACCGAGTCAATTTCTTCATCTGCCGCTTTTTCTATAAAATCGCAGTTTCTTTGTCCATAATCAAGATTTTTTACTTGGTCACTCAAAATGCAACCGTTGATAGAATGATTTTCTAAAACAATTTCAAAAGGATAGCCTTTAATATGGCTTGTAATCGGGCAGAATAATGCAAGACCAATTTTCTGATTGTATTTTTTCTGAGAAATACAAATTGCAGGGCGGCGACCTTTTTGTTCATGTCCAGCCTGTGGGTCAAAGTCAAGCCAAACCAAATCGCCTTTTTCAGGAATATAATTTGAGCTTACCATTCTTCATTACCTACTGAACTGCCAGTTGAAATTTCTGAATGAATGTTTTCTGAAGTGACCATAGCCAGCATATCGTCAAGAGTCTTTTTCTGCGGAAGAATTACCATTTTTCCTTTTTCAGCGATTACTTCAATTTTGCTTCCGTTCTTAACATTGTTGTCTTTTGCCCAAAGAGAAGGAATCCTAAAACCGAGGCTATTACCCCATTTCTGAACTACTGCCTGCATGATACACCTCCATTGTTTACAGTATATACATTGTATATTCTTATTGTCAAGTAAAACTTTAATTTTTGCATGGAAAAATTTTTGCCTACTATAATAGTAGGCAATATTCGTGAAGTGATATATGGCTAACAGAATCAGTATTGAGAATAATTCCGCTGGGAACATACTTGACATCTCACTAGAAGAAAACTGCGGGCTTGTGACATATCTAAGGCTGCAGAATAAAATCAGAAGCGGAAATTTCGATGAAGAATTTCAAAAGACATGGTGCAGATTCTATGGGTCAACGAAAAGAATCCCACTCTGAAAAGTGCCTTACGATTCCCCATTCTTGTAGATTGTATCTGCGTTAGCGCTAGAAACCCCTTGCCGACCGCAGGAAGCGGAGCGAACGAGGACGGTGAGCGCAAGCGAAGGGTGGACACAGCGACCCTAAAAGACAACTTGTTGGCTTTTAGGGGAACGCCCTTTTTGTCTGCACATACATTTCATTTGTCCAGCCGATATTCAAGCACGATATCTATAATGCGTTTGCCCTGAACGCTGATTAAGGGTCAGTTGATTAAAATATCATTTTGTACGATACTTTTTCCAGAAAAAATCAATCTTTCTAACGGATTAAGCATAAAAATGAAAACAGTTGTTGTAAAAGGTGAAGGTCTTTCTATTGAAGATGTGTGTGATGTGGCAGCGGGAAAGGCAAATGTCCGCTTGTGTGACGACAAGAAATTTATTGAGATATTAAAAAAATCCCGTGATTTTTTATTGGCATATATTGCAAAAGGATATCCCACCTATGGTGTAACGACCAATTTTGGCGACTCCTGCGACAATCAAATCAGCCTTGAAAAAGTAAACGAACTGCAGCATGTTATAGTCACCTACCATGGCATCGGTCTTGGACAGAAATTGAGCCATGATGAAGGACGCGCCGTAGTGCTCTGTCGCCTGAATGGAAACGTAAAGGGCGGTCATTCGGCAATCCGACTGGAACTGGCTCAGTTTATGGAAAAACTGCTGGAAAAAGACATTATCCCCGTCATTCCTGAGCTTGGCTCAGTGGGTGCGTCTGGTGATTTGACTCCGCTTTCCTATCTGGCGGCAGTGATGTACGGCGAGCGCGACGTGTACTACAAGGGAGCAATCGTGCCGTCAAACGAAGCCTTGCAGGCAGAAGGTCTAAAACCCCTTCCTTTGGAGGCAAAAGAAGGGCTTGCCATTATGAACGGCACATCAGTAATGACGGCAATTGCATCTCTGGCATGGAAAAAAGCAGAGCGGCTTTCCAACATCAGCGACTTTTTAACGGCAGCGACGTGCGAAATTATGCATGGACAGGATGTACCCTTTCAGCGTAAGGTGAGCGAAATAAAAAATCATCCCGGTCAGATAGAAAGCGCGGAACATATTTATCAGATTGTAAGCACATCCCGTCGTGTGGAAACGCTGGATAAATTCCTGCGGGAACTTGGCGCAATGGAAAACAAAAGCTATGCCAAGCGCGACAAAAAATTGCAGGCCCGCTATTCAATCCGCTGTGCCCCGCAAATCAATGGTGTTTTGCGCGACACCCTTTCCATCACACGACAATGGATTGAACAGGAAATAAATTCTGCAAATGACAATCCGCTGGTTGACATAAAAACCCAAAGCCTCTACAACACGGGAAATTTTTATGGCGGTCACATTTGTGCCAGTTGCGACTATCTTCGCATCGCGCTCGCAAACATCAGTGACCTTGCAGACAAGCAGGCAGAACTGATTATCGACGGCAAATTCAATGGTCTTACGGAAAACCTCATTCCCTACACCAGTGATGATGACCTGCGTGCTGGCCTGCGTCTTGGCTTTAAGGGGGCACAGATTACCATGAGTGCCATTCGCGGCGAAGTACAGAGTTTCACCACTCCAATCAGCATAACTTCAAGCCCTACGGAGGCATTGAATCAGGACAAGGTTTCCATGGGTACAATCAGCGCACGCAAACTTCGCGACCAGGTTAATCTGATGTATCTGCAACTGGCTGTGCACCTGCTGGCGGTCTGTCAGGCCATGGATTTGATTGGCATGGATAAATTCAGCCCATTTACGCAGAAGGTGTATAGCCAGGTACGCAAAATGAGTGCCTTTGTTCAGGACGACCGTGCTTTGGATAAGGAAGCCGCAGCCGTAAGTCAATGGATGCAAACCACAGATTTGTTCGCATAAGCACTACTTGCTACAAAATCTTTTTGCAGGCATAATATAGAAACGATTTTTTTGGAGATTTTCTGTTTATGAAATTACAGTCACTTGAAAATGCACTTTCTGCCACCAGTTATCCGGGACGTGGCATTGTTATCGGTCGCTCTGCTGACGGGAAAAAGGCAGTCACCGCATATTTTATCATGGGTCGCAGCGAAAACAGCCGCAACCGTGTCTTTGTAAAGGACGGAGACGGCATCCGCACTCAGGCTTTTGACCCCAGCAAGATGAAAGACCCCAGCCTGATTATCTACGCACCTGTCCGCGTGCTGGGTAACAAAACCATCGTCACCAATGGCGACCAGACCGATACAATTTACGAAAATATGGACAAGCAGCAGACATTTGAGCACAGCCTGCGCTGCCGCGAATTTGAGCCGGACGCACCAAACTACACGCCTCGTATCAGCGGCATCATGCATGTGGAAAAGGGCGACTATAATTTTGCCATGTCAATCTTAAAGAGCGACAACGGTGACCCTGCCAGCTGCAACCGCTTTACCTATGCCTACTCAAATCCCAAGGCTGGTGTAGGACGCTTTATCCACACCTACATGGGAGACGGAAATCCCCTTCCCAGTTTTGAAGGCGAGCCAGAACTGGTTACGATTGAAGGTGATATCGACACCTTTACGGACACGGTTTGGAAGAGCCTGAACGAAGAAAACAAGGTCTCGCTCTTCGTGCGCTTTATCAACATCGCTGACGGTAGCTGCGAAGACAGAATTGTAAACAAGAACAAATAATGCTTCCGCGTGTTATCTGCACAACGTTGCTTGTAGAAACTTCCCCTCAGGGGCTTCCGCTGGGAGCCGCCTGTATTGCCAGCGCAATCAAGGCTGATGTGCGTACGGCGGGGAAGTTTTCTGTTTTTTTGCAGGATTATTCGCTGGAAGATGATTCCTTGTGTCTTTTGTCCAGCAATGAGGAAAAGGCAGCCTGTATTGCTTCTTCCCTGGCTAAGGAAAAACCCCATGTCCTCTGCTTTAGCGTCTACGTATGGAATCATGGGCTTTTGGAAGCCGTTGCCTGCCAAATAAAAAAATTACTGCCCGACTGTCTCTGCATTGCGGGTGGGCCTGAAGTAACGGCAAATCCCAGGGCCTTTTCTTACTTTGACTACACGGTTGCAGGTCAGGGGGAAGGTGCCGTACCCGCGCTCCTGGAAGCCTTGTTTTTGCAGGGAGGGGCAAAGCCTGTGCCCATTCCGGGTGTGTATGCGTTTTTGCAAGGGGATGGTCGCCTGCCTTTCCGAACTGAGGGTAAGGGCGCGTATGCATCTGACGGGGATTCTGTTTTGCGGGCACTTCCCTGCCTGCCTCAGGAACTTGCTTCTCCCTATCTGGACGGTACGCTTGACCCGGCAAAATATGGCGGTGCACTCTGGGAACTGGCGCGGGGCTGTCCTTTTAAATGCTCCTACTGTTACGAAAGCAAGGGTGAGCAGAAAATCGCCTACTTTCCTTTGGAACGGCTGGAAAAAGAAATAGAACTCTTTGCCCGCAAAAAGATTCCTCAGGTTTTTGTGCTTGACCCCACCTACAATGCCAACAAAAAGCGTGCCATCGACATGCTGCGGATGATTGCAAAAAAAGCACCGGGCATGTTTTTCTACTTTGAGGCCCGCGCAGAATTTATTGATCGGGAACTTGCCAGCGCATTTGCAAGGATTCCCTGTGCCTTGCAGATTGGTCTTCAGAGTGCGGATTCCGCCGTGCTCAAAAATGTGCACCGCACTTTGGACAAAAAACGCTTTACCCGCAACATTGGTTTTTTGAATGACGCAGGCGTTATTTTTGGCTTTGACCTTATTTTTGGTCTCCCCGGAGACACCTACGCGGGCTTTTGCCGCAGCATAGACTTTGCCCTCAGCCTCTATCCCAACAATCTGGAACTCTTTTGCCTGAGCGTTTTGCCTGGCACTACTCTCCATGACGATGCGGCGGGATTTGGTTTGGAATGGGAGCAGGAACCGCCCTATCATGTTTTGCGTACGCCCCAATTTAGCGCAAGGGATTTGGAAAAGGCCGCCGTGCTTGCAAAGGCCGTAAACCTTTTTTACAACGATGGCCGGGCAGTGCCCTGGTTCAACACGATATTGTTTCCCCTTCACAAAAGCGCCAGCCTGTTCTTTGAAGAATTTGCAGACTTTTTGCAAAAACATCCGCTGACCTTGCAAAAGGATGGGGCAGATGATGCGGACATTGAACGTGCTCAGTGTGATTTTGTCCGCGACCAATACAGAGCAAAGCATCTAGAAAAACTACTTCCCGCCGCCAAAGACCTTATCCTGATGAACAATGCAGTGAGCCGCTGTACGGCAAACGGCAGGGAAA
Source organism: uncultured Treponema sp. (assembly GCA_937885175.1). Lineage (GTDB taxonomy): Bacteria > Spirochaetota > Spirochaetia > Treponematales > Treponemataceae > Treponema_D. The sequence continues at coordinate 14,403 of CAKZZO010000049.1, forward strand.
GCCTCCTGTTCCTGCACTACCACCCGGACGACATTATGAGCGAGTACGCCATGGATTTGACATTTTTTGCCCAGCATTGCGGCAGGCAGTCCTGTAAAGTGCGGGTCTTTAGCGGTAAAAATGGCGTGGACTGGCGGGTGTAGGGGGCTTTTCCCTTTCGCTAGTAGGATACGCCCGCTGACACAGAAAACTTCATGCGGTTTGTGGTGACGTTGTGGTAAAAGCCCATGGCCATGGCGGGAAGTGATATTTTTGCAAGATACATTTTTGCTCCGGCAGAATACCCTTGGTGAATGATATGAGTGTCATCCCAGTCTTTTGTGGAAATTCCTTCATACAAGCCGTAGACAGAAAATGTTGCGATTGCTGTTTTGACAAGGCCCACTTCCAGACCACAGGTAAAGCCTCCCATCTGCGGGGCATAGAATTTTGACGGCATGATGGTTATGCCTACGGCAGTCTGGCTTGGCCACAGGACTTTGTTTGCGTCATGGGTGTAGACAACGGAAACCTGTGCTAAAAGACGCAGGCGGGTAACAGGCAGGGGCTGCTGCAAGGAAATCTGTGCGGAAATGCCCTGTGCTTTTTCTCCTGTCGTAAAGAAGGTTGCGTCTGCATTTATGCGTATGCTTTTTGTTGAAAGAAACCAGTCGTTCAATGTGGGAAGGCTTAATCCCCAGCCAGCGTTTACGGTAAAGGCGTGATGTGTTTTGAGTTCATCTTCAAATGTGGAAAAATCGCTGTCCACGTCAATGTTACGGTATGCGTAGCGAAGGCCAGCAGAAAGTGATGTATGGGTGGTCAGTTTGTCCGTTACGGTGAGGCCTATGCCGCCACCAATGGAATTGTATTCCATAACCTTATTTTCGTGGCTGTCCTGAAACTCATTGTTACGGTGGGCAAAATTACCGCTGATGGAAAAGCCTGGCTGAGTGCGTGAGAGGGATGGCTTGGAAAATGCCATCACGCCCATCTGCATGCTTTTGGAAAAGATGCCGCCCACAACGTAATTGTCCTTTACGCCAAAGGCATTGGTATCCATGAGCATGAGTCCGCCCATAACGCCTGTTTTGCTGGAGTAGGCAATAAAGGGCAGGGGTAAAAATGAAATTTTTTCTTTGACGACAATATGCAGTTCCAGGTCCTTGTTTTCATTGTGGCGGATTTCCACATCAGTTTCAGAAAAGAGGTTCTGTTCGTGCAGCAGCGTTTCTACTTCCAGCGTGTCCACTTCGCTGGCATTCATGCCCTTGTATTTTGCCAGAAGTCGCTGCATGTAGGCTGGACGAGTCTTTTTTAATCCCTCAATGGTAATGTCGGCAATTTTTTCTTGCTCAGCAGATTCTGCGGCAGGTTTTTCGTCCGCTTGCCGTGATGCCTCCGATAGGCTTTCTGCTGCGGTCTCTCTGGTTTCCGATGTCCCTTGCTCTTGTGAAAATACGAATGAAGTAACAGTAAGCGAGAGTATAAAAATAAGAATGCTTTTTTGTATTTTCATATTAAAATAAATGTAGCAAAAAAAAATATCATTTTCAACCGCAAAAGTTATTGACACAAAACAACGGTTAGTATATGCTAACAATGAAGTTAGATATTGCTAACTAGTACCTCAATAATGGCGGGGTAAACTACTTTAGACTGTTTCAAGCTTACCCCGCCGTTTTTTCTTCTTGGAGTTTACGGATGGGCTTTGATGAGACAATCATTCATTGCGGGGCACCTGCCTTGTGCGGCATAAAACCGGCCTGTCTTTTTTCAATGACCAGCAAAAATTATGCCAGCGGTTCGGAAAAACTTCATCAGTGGCAGCCTGATTTTTCTAAGGACAAGACTTTTTTTGTTCCTCTAAAAAAATCTGACGGGCGTTTTCTTTTCTTTGTGTATGATAGAAATCTTTTGGAGGATGTGTGCAGTAATCTGGGCAACCGTGCCTACCTTGCAGAAAAAGGCTATCCCGTTCAAAAAGGATTTGCTGCCCTGCTGGCGGAATTGCTGCATCGCCTGGCCGTGAACAAAGATTTTCCCCACGAGGTAGGACTTTTTTTGGGCTATCCTTTGGAGGATGTGCGGGGCTTTGAGTCTCAGGGAGCAAAAGGCTCAAAATACAGCGGCACCTGGAAAGTGTACGGAGATTTGGAATCTGCCGTGCACCGCATGAACATGTACAAAACATGCACGGAAACATGCATGAAATGGCTGGGAGACGGGCTTTCTGTTCCGTCTGCGGCAAAAAAATACAAAGTGACCTATAAGGGCACGGAAAACTCGCATGGAGGAGTATTATGAAAGTTGCAATCGTATATGCATCAACTACAGGCAACACGGAGGCTTTGGCACAGGCTGCTGAAGAAGGCGCAAAGGCGGCTGGCCGCGAAGTAACATTGGCTACGGCAGACACCGCAGACGCAGCGGCAACACTGGAAGCGGACTTGATTTTGCTGGGAAGTCCAGCAATGGGTGCCGAACAGTTGGAAGATTCTATGGAATCATTTTTTTCTGGCATCGAAGGCTCTCTGAGCGGAAAGAAAGTGGGCCTCTTTGGTTCATACGACTGGGGTGAAGGTCAGTGGATTTCTGACTGGGGCGACCGTGTAACAGGAGCTGGAGCAAGTCTGGTCAATACGGTTAAGGCACATCTTGCGCCGGAAGAAGCTGATTTGGATGCCGTAAAGCAGCTGGCTAGTGCATAGCATTAAAATAATCAAAAAAATAGCATAACTATTATAGAAAATACATAGGAGGCGTGATAAAAAGTACGTCCGTGTACTTTTTATCACAAGCAGCTTTTGCCGATGGCAAAACTGCAATATCGTGCATCCTGCACGACCGCTAACGCGGAGTTTTTATAGGAGTCATTTATGAAACGATTGATGATGGGTTTTGCCGCTTTGCTGGCAATGACGGGACTTGCTTTTGCAGAAACAGAGATTTCTTTTTACAACAAGTTGTACATGGAAGATGCCTTCTGGGGACACGATGGTGACGCTGATGAAAACGTCAAGATGTTTGCCCCCATTAAGAACAAGTTTGACTTGCAGTTTGAATCAGAAAAACTCTCTGGACAGGTAAAGGGTATTGTCTGGTTCCTTGATTTTGGCGGTGAGACCTACGGTCTTGCAGGCGAACTCAAAGACGCATGGGTAGAATTCCGTCCGATTGAGCAGGTTGGCTTGGCTTTTCGCGAAAATATTGTTGCATGGCCGTCAACCCTGCCGATTTATGACGATGACTTGCAGTCTGGCAACATCGGTAGCAATGGCTTTACTGCATGGTACGCACCTTCTCCACTGAACGGGGCGCTCAAATTTGCCGCAACCGTTCCTATGGACTGGTACTTGGATGATGCGACTTTTGGCGTTATAAGTCCGAACTATTTCAACGGAAAGGATGATGAAGGCAATGACAACAAGTTCAACTTTGGTTTGGGTGCAGCCTATACTCACGAACTCTTTGAAGTCAGTTTTAGCGCAGGAAACATTATCAACAACGATAAACGCAAGCTGGGTGGTACCGTTGGATTCCCCAATCTCTTTGGTCTGGTGGAGCACTTGAATCTTGGCTTTGGCTATGAGTACATCAAGGAAGGCGATGGATATGCTGACTTTATCAACTATCTGACTGTTGTGGGCGGCGTTGGCGGTAAGAATATGTTCAACGCAGTGTTGACCTATGAAGGTGAATCTTTTGCCATTACTGCTGAAGGCCTAACAAACTTTAGCGAAGATTCTGAGCTGGCAAACGAAACTCACGACTTGTACGGTGCTTTGGAGTTTGACCTTGGCTTGACCGATCAGCTCACCCTGGCACTGACTGGCAAAATCCTGTCTGACTTTACTTCTGATGACAAGGCGGCTGATGGCAAGGCCCTCAAAAATGCCTACATGGGCGGCGTGGGACTTGCTTTTGCAGTCAACGAGCACCATGAATTGGGAGCAGGATTTGAAGCCGGCTTCCAGAGCAAGAGCTATGGCTTTGCCATTCCGGTATTCTGGAAATACACTTACTAGTTAGATTTGGCTGCAAAAAGCGTCAAAAAAACAGGGTTGCCCAAAACGGACAGCCCTGTTTTTGTAAGAAAAGGCAGTTAGAATGTGCGGCGGATGGTGGTGTTTGAACCGCTGATTATTTTTGTATTGCTGTTGGAATTGCTTTCGTTTCCGCTTCTTGCGGTAGAGTTAGAAGACTGCCCCGAAGAACTGCCAAAACGATAGCGTACGCTAATTCTAAATGAGTTTGCCCACCAATTGTCAAAGTCAAATCCATCTTTGTCTTTACCAACTGCCTGCATGAGGTAAGCAGTTCCTTTCCATCCCAGCATCAAATCCAGATTTTTCCAGGTTGCTTGGGCTGAGATAAAGGGAGAAAGAAGCGTATCCACATTATGCTTGGTAACATCACTATATACAAGCCCCAGCTGACCGCCGACATTGAAGCCAAACTTGAACACACTTACCGAAAATGGAAGAAATGAGTAATCCAGTTGATAATATGCACCGTAGCGGCTAGCATCTTTTTCGGCTGTTACCGTCCTTGTGGAATAATTATTGTAATAGCCAGAACTAGAATAAGTCGTTACTGTATACTTAACATTTGGCTTGTGTCCGTCATATATAAACCCAAGGCCTGAATGCAAGTTTCCCTGCCCGAATACGAGACCAGTTGAAATTCCTGTTCCTGTAAAGAAATCGAATTCAAGCCCCAAAGAGAACAGGGCAGGAGCCATCAGGACTGCCAGCAAAACAGCTAAAAAATGTTTTTTCATGCGTGACCTCTCCGATTATTGTTTTTTTATTTGAATCACTTTTGCTCTGACTGTTACCTTGTATTGGACTTTTCCGCCTCTGAATCCGAAGGGAGTTTCTTCTGCATCATCGGCAATGGTTTCCACCGAGTAGATTGGTTCAAAGACTGAATCACCGCCCATTTTGTATGCATCTTCTATCATCAGGTAGTTTGCATTTAGTCTTGCACGGTACAAAGCCTGTGCTTCATTGCGTGCCACGGGTTTTTTGCCCGTACCCACGTACATTTTGCTGCCATTATCTGCTTGTCCAACAAAATTATCTGCCGGCTCAAAGATGTAGCCATATTTGCCACTATCCCCAGCATATTCCCTTTTTTCGCTGTCATAATACACAAATTCTGAAGTTCCCGTTGCAGTACCGATTATTGTGTAGTCGCTACGATCCAGAAATGTGTTCAACACCATCTTTTCTGACATGATTTCATTTGTGATAGTTTCGCGGTGAACGCTCTTACATGCTACAAAAGATGTGCCCAAGACAATCAATGCAGCAATCTTAAAAATTTTTTTCATTTTTCGTCTCCTTGTGAAAAAAGTTATGCAATTTTACCCCCCCCTATCAGCGTGTCAATACATCCGTGCTTTTGGACACGGAAATCAATTTTCATGTAAAAGCGAACAAATTTTAGAGGGATTCATAAGAC
>CAKZZO010000050.1 GCA_937885175.1 uncultured Treponema sp.
ATTTCATTTGTCCAGCCGATATGCAAGCTCGATATCTATAATGCGTTTGCCCTGTTGGGATGCGGAATTTGTGATTAAATTCCTGCAAATTCTGTTGACAAGTTACCGCTTGTTCGGTATATTATTGTTACCGACTGTTCGGTAACGCATATGGCTGGCAAAAATCATTCGGAAAAGACAACCAAGGAACTCATTTTGGATGCGGCGTTTTCATTTTGCAATGAGCCGCGTTTTTCTGTTTTTTCCATGAGTGAGCTGGCGGCAAAGGTGGGAATTTCTAAGCCAGCCATTTACCGTCACTTTAAGGATAAGGATGCGGTTCTGGCGGCAATGTATGAAAAGTTTGTTGATGCACTTGCATCTTGTTTGCAGGAAGTGCACGAAGTCATTGCGCTGGACACAATTCCTGTGGATGCCGTGGCAAATGTTGTGCAGTTTTTTACGGAAAATCCCCACTATGTAAACTATATGATGAGCAGCCTTGCATCTCAGAAAAATTTTGAATTCATGCTGACGCAAGAAATGGAAAAGCGTGGCATTGGTTTTTTAGCGGGCTTTCAATTTGAAAAAGACAACACAGAAAAAATCGTCATCAAAGATTTTACCCGCTACGTAAGGGCGATTTATTGTGGCGTAACGATTTTTACTTTTATTAAAGGGCGCGAAAAACGCATTGCACAGGGAACAAAGCCCCAGCCTGTGGAAGCCTTTTCCCACAAACTGGTATATTTTTTGGCGCACGGTTTTGCAGGCACCTGTCAGCCAGATGATATTGTATACCCAAAGTCTATAAGTGCCGCTCGTTTTTCTGAACTGGATGCATTGTGCGCAATTGGCGATGACGTGCTCCCCTCTGAAAACCGCTTTTTTACGGCTTTTGCTTCGGTCATCAGAAAGTACAAGATGACGGGCGTAACGGTAGAACGCATTGCCGATGAACTGGGTATGGCAAAAAGCAGTCTGTACGAATACTTTGACAACAAAAACGAGATGATTCGCTCGCTCATTGCAAAAGAACTGGCTTTGCTGGACACAATCATAAAAGAAAATACTGTTGAAGCGCAGAATCTTACGGAATACCTTTACATTCTGATGCGGACGGAATTTTCATTTTTTTCACTGCGCGCGTCAATTATTCCTATCTGCGGATGGCTTTTGATGAACAGTGCAGATGACCGCCTTTTCTGCGACATGGAAGGTGCGGATATGTGGATTAACAGGCTGCCTAATCCCCTGCCGAGGCCGGATTTTGGCATGACCCTTACGCCCATGGAATTGCTAGTCTGGATTTCCTGCCTGCCGATTTCGCTTGTCATGCAGTGTGCGGAGCGGAATTTGCAGCCGGAAGCATTGCTTGAAGCCCTCAAGCACATGTTTGATTTTGTACAAAATGGTATAGAAAAATAACTTTTAAGGAGACGTGATTCTATGAAACGATTTTTAACCGTTATGTGTTTTCTTGCATTGCTTTTGCCCGTATTTGCGCAAGCGCAGGCAACAAGCACAAAAACTGAAGAAAAAAGCGAAAAGGTGACGCTTACCGTACAGCAGGCGGTGGATTATGCTATAGAGCATAGCCGTACGCTCAAAAGCGCACAAATTGACTTGGAGATGAAGGCCCGTGCGTCAAAATACGGCTGGAATGTCTTGCTGCCCGACTTAACGGTATCTGGAACCCTGAACAGAACCACGAATGCTGATTCAACATGGAGTTCCATTGTATCTGGGGCTGGCATGGGTGCGGCGGCGGCGGCAAATGACTGGAGAGCCTACGCAAATGGAGAGGCCGCCGCAAAAGCCGCTGGCATGGAAAAAAATGAAAGCCTGCACTGGGCGGCTGTGGGCAAGGTTGGAGTCAGCTGGAACCTCAGTTTGGCAATGATTCAGGGCATCCGTGCGGCAAAGGCAAATTACGAGGGAGGAAGAATCTCTTGGGAACAGAGCCAGCGGGAAGTAAGCACGCAGATTCGCAAATTGTTCTATGCCCTGCTTTTACAGCAGGAAAGCCTGAAAATCCAGAAGACTTCTTTGGAGAACGCCCGCCAGCGAGCCGTACAGGCAGAGACAAACTACCGCAACGGACTGGTGCCTGAAATTTCCATGCTGAGCGCACAGGTTACCTACCAGAATGAAATTCCGGAAGTAGAAACGGCTGAACTGGAACTGGAACAGACGCTGGACACCTTTGCCTTCTTGCTGGGCTATCCTGTAGGTACAAAACTGGAACTGGTCGGGTCAATTGAACCAACCTACATTGATGCAAATACAGAAGACCTGCTTGCCCGCTACGGTGGAAACAACTTGGACATTCAGGCAATGCAGAGCAATATTGACCTGCTGAAAATTCAACTGAGTGCCAACAATTTGTCTACTTGGACTCCGGCACTGGTAATCAGTTACGCATGGCAGCCAACACTTGCTCCCTATGCATTGGACTTTGACAAATGGGGAACGGGCAGCAACTGGAAAGATGCCGGCTCACTGAGTTTTACCCTTGCATGGAACATCACCAATATGCTTCCCTGGTCTAAGAACCGCCAGTCTGCTGCGGATATCAAGGCAAACATTGCCAAACTGGAACTTGCCATGGAGACCTTGCTTGAAAACCAGAAAGTTGAAGTTCGCCAGACGGTAGATACACTTAATCAGGCTCGCGAACAGATTGTTGCCATGGGCCGCAACGTTACACTGGCACAGCGCTCATACGACATGTCTGCCCGCCAGTATCGCAACGGTACCATTGAATTGCTGGATTTGCGCGATCGTGAAGCCCAGCTCAATCAGGCAAAACTCGGTCAGCTGAGCCAAAAGTTCAACTACATTTCTGCGCTCATGGATTTGGAAAAAGTGCTGAATGTTGGCCTTACACGTCCTGCAAATGCAGAGGCTCCGGCTGAAAATGTAGCAAAAACAAGCACTAACTAAGGAAATAAGGGGGAATACCTATGAAAAAAATAATGACAGCGGCAGTCGCCGTTTTGACAGCAGCAAGTCTTCTGACAGCAACTGGCTGTAAAAAAGGCGGAGCATCTTCAAAAACAGTTGATGAGGCAGAAATTATCTACGCAGTTTCTTCATACAAAACCGCTCCGGGCAATCTGGATGAGTACCTGGAATTTGGCGGTGACGTAGATTCAAGCTCAGCGGTAAACGTTATGCCGGATCAGGCAGGAAAAATTTCCCGCATTCTGGTAAATGTGGGCGACCATGTTTCTAAGAATCAGGTAATTGCCTATGTTGACGCAAGCCGTCCTGGTATGAATTACAGCGAAAGCCCGGTACGTGCTCCAATTGCAGGACGCATTACTTCTATTCCGCCGACTATTGGTGCTACCGTAAGCCAGGCTGTTTCCGTTGCCCGCATTGCCCGCACCGATGATTTGGAAATCAAAGTAAATGTTGCAGAACGCTTTATCAGCCGCATCAAGCAGGGACAGACGGCTGTTGTTACCTTTGACGCATATCCTGGCACAGACTTTAAGGCAAAAGTGTTTGAGGTCAGCCCGGTTCTGGATACATCAACCCGCACTATGTCCATCAAGCTGCGCATCGATCCGCCAGACAGCCGCATAAAAGTTGGTATGTATGCCCGCGTTCGTCTGGTTACCGACAGCGTAAAAGATGCCATTGTCATTCCAAATGCGGCAATGATTATGCGTGACGGAAAACCCTATGTATTTGTTGTGGCAAATCAGCAAGAAGGCAAAAAGAATGCCACGGTGCGCTTGCAGTCTGTAAAAGTCGGTATTTCTGTGGATAACAAGACAGAAATTGCAGACGGTCTTTCTGCAGGTGATGAAATCATTATCAAGGGTCAGTCTCTTTTGAATGACGGTGCACCGATAAACATTATTTCTACAACTGACGCAAGTAAATAGATTGGGCGGAGTTTATAAGGAGAAGCTATGACACTGTCAGAGAGATGTGTTAATAAGCCCACCACAACATTGCTTATCTTCTTGGTGTTGATTGGTCTGGGCATCTACTGTACAAAGAGTCTTCCGGTTGATATGTACCCGGATATGGACTTGCCGTACATGATTGTATATACCACCTACGGAAACGCAGGTCCTGAGGAAATTGAACAGAGTTTGACGCGCACATTGGAAAGTTCGCTTTCTGGTTTGAGCGGTCTTAAAAAAATGCAGTCACGTTCACAGTCGGGCGTATCGCTGGTCATCCTACAATTTGAATTTGGCACGAACCTAGACGCAGCGGCGAACGACATACGAGACAAGATAGATATGGTGCGGCGATATTTACCAGAAGACGCGGACAGTCCTATTACCATCCGCATGGATCCGTCCATGATGCCGATTATGATGCTGGCAGTACAGGGAAGCCGCACGCCAGAGGAACTGCGCCAGTTTGCGGAAGATGTTATTCAGCCACGTCTTGAACAGCTGGACGGTGTTGCATCTGCAAATGTTATCGGTGGACGCGAAAAGTCTATCAATGTAGAAATTCCCCGCGACCGACTGGAAGCATACGGTCTTTCAATCAGTTCCGTTGTGCAGATGATTGGTGCACAGAACATACAGTCTTCTGGCGGCGTTATTACCAGCGGCGACATCAACTACACGATTAAGGCAAACGGTAAGTATCAGAGCCTTGATGATTTGAAAAACACCGTTATTTCATACAAGGTGAGCGCCTCAGACGGGTTCAATGCGCCTGATATGCGTACCGTCCGCTTACGCGACATTGCCGATGTATATGAAGGCTACAAAGACGAAAGCACACTGGCATATTTGGACGGAAACCCCTCCGTCATGCTGATGATTCAGAAGCAGAGTGGCAAGAACTCCGTAAGCGCAGCCAAAAAAGTGCGTAATGCCCTCGTAGAACTCAAAGCCGAATTGCCGTCTGACGTAGGATTGACCGAAACATACAACACTACGGACATCATTGAGCAGACGATTATGGAAGTTGTTTCTTCGGTTGTGCAGGGTGCTTTGCTTGCTATCGCCGTTCTCTTTATCTTCCTGCGTTCACTTAAAAGTACGATTATCGTTGGTCTTGCAATCCCGATTTCCGTTTTGATTACGCTCTTCCTCATGTACTTTAAGGGAATCACCATTAACTCAATCTCAATGGTCGGCTTGCTCTTGGGTATAGGTATGTTGGTTGATAACTCCATTGTTGTTCTGGAAAACATCTATTCCTACCGTCAGCGCGATGCAAAGCCCAAGGTGGCCGCAATCCTCGGTTCACAGGAAATGGCCATGTCCATCACCTCGTCTACCCTTACTTCTGTGTGTATCTTCCTTCCGATGCTGATGTTCCAGTCAAAACTGGGCATTATGGGTCAGATGTTCCATGACTTGGCTTATACGATTATCTTCTCGCTCATGTGTTCTCTCTTTGTTGCAATTTGTCTGGTACCAGTATTGACTTCAAAATATCTTCGTATCGACAAAATTGACGACTCTGGTGATAGTACTAGTGACAAAGTAAACCGTGCATTCAACCGTTTCTTCTTCAACATGGAAAACAGCTATGCAAAGGGCGTTTCATGGGTTCTGCATCATCGCAAGCTGAGCATTATCGTTCTGGTCATTCTCTTCTTCCTGTCTATTGCAGCGGTTAAAATCGTAGGATTTATCTTCATGCCGGAAAGTGCGGCTAACTCCGTACAGGTCAATCTGGAACTGGCAAAAGGTACTCGCCTTGAAGTAACAGAAGATACCCTGCGTGAATTTGAGAACATGGCCCTGCAGGATTTAAAGGGCGTAAAATATACGTCTGTCACCGTTGGTGGTACTTCCATGATGAGCGCAAGTTCTGAAACAAACACCGGTTCCGTTACCTTCATGCTCTATGCAGAAAAGGAACGCCAGAAAGGTTGGGACAATGAAAAATCCGCAAAGGAAAAACTGCGCCGCTATTTTAATCTCTTCCCAGGTGCAACCGTCAAATTCGGCACAAACATGAACAGCGCATCAAGTTCCAGCGGCATGAGTATCGACATCAAGAGTGATGACCTGAATCTTGTCCGTGCTACAGCATCACAGATTGCAGACTTGCTCAAAGAAAAAGGCAGCGACCTTGTTACGGAAGTTTCCAGCGACCAGGAAGACGGCCTTCCCCAGGCAGAAATCATCTTTGACCGTGACCGTATGTATCAGTTTGGCTTGAGCATCTACAGCGTTGAAGCAGACATCAAGGGTGCTATCAACGGTACAACTGCAAGCCGTCTGACACAAAACGGTAAGGATATTGACGTTATCGTGCGCCTGCCAGAAAAGGACAAATCTAAACTGGCCGACTTGGATGAAATCTCAGTGGTCAATTCACAGGGACAGCGCATTCCGCTTTCCAGCTTTGCCCGCTACATTCAGTCTACCGCTCCTGTTACGATTTACCGTGAAAATCAGGCACGTATCATCCACGTTACGGGTAAGCCTGTTGCCGGTCTTTCTCTGGACAAAGTGCAGAACGGAATCAAGCAGTTGATTGACGACAACATTCCGAAAGATGAAAACGTAACGATTTCATTCAGTGGTGACTACAAAGACATGATGGAGGCAGCGGCAAACTTTGGCTTGATTATCTTGATTGCGGCTATCTTGGTTTTTGTCGTCATGGCAAGTCAGTTTGAATCTTTGCTTGACCCCTTTATCGTTATCTTTACCATTCCGCTGTCTTTTATCGGCGTTATGATGATTTACGGATTTACCGGCAATCAGCTCAACCTCGTTACTATCATGGGTATGCTGGTTCTGGTCGGTACCATCGTTAATAACGGTATCGTTCTTGTTGACTACACCAACCTGTTGCGCAAGCGTGGACTTGGCTTGGAAGAAGCCTGTATTGAGGCAGCCCGCAACCGTCTACGCCCAATTTTGATGTCTACCTTGACCACGGTTATCTCATTGATGCCGATGGCATTCTTCCCAGGCGAAGGTTCACAGTCAATGCAGCCGATTTCACTTACGGTCTTTGGTGGTATGACATTCGGTTCTTTGATGACCCTCTTCCTCATGCCTACGGTATACTACATCTTTAACGCCCGCCGTCTAAAGAAGGCAGCAAAGAAAGCGGCTCGCCAAGGCTTGGCATCTGACAGTCTGCTTGTCGATAAATCAATGAGCGCAAGGGAACTCCGCCGTGCAGAAAAACTGGCCGCCAAAGCAGAAAAGCAGCGCGCCAAGGCAGGAAAACTGGCAGCCCAACTCGCCGCCGCTCAGGAAGCCGCCAATGAAATGGCAAAGGCACAGGCAGAAGCCGAAGAAAAAGCAAAGCAGGCTCAGGCACAAGAAGAAGCCCTTGCCGCAGAGCGCGCCGCAAAAGCCGAAGCAAAAGCCCAGGCAGCAGAAACGGCTCAAGCACAAGAAAATGCAACGGAGGAAAAATAACTATGGCTAAAGATACAAAAAAAGAGCGCGTTGATTTTACTCCCGCGCCACTCAAAAGCAAAAAAGATGATGAACGCTACGCTCCAGCGGGCAGTGTTTTCCGTATGGAAATCATCTGTACTCAGGCATTGGAAGAAGACTTCCGCCAAGAATTTGACGAGCAGAAAGTTGCAGCCCGCTATACCAAACTGGCAGCTGTCATGGGTGCGGGCTATTCAAACCCTTGTCTGGGCGATGCCATCTGGCCGCAGCTCAACGTCATGTTCATCATCTATTGTAGCGAAGAAGACTGCGCAAAGATAAAAGACATTGTGTGGAAACTGCGTGACACATACCGAACGGAAGGAATTGCTTGTTTTGTTAGCAAAGCGGAGGAAGTATAACGATGGCTATCATCACGCTTACAAGACAATCGGGCTCCATGGGTGATGAAATCGGTATGCTCATTGCCCGCCGCTTGGGGTACACATTTTATAGCCGCAAAGAAATTGAGCAGCGCATCATCGAAAAAGGTTTTACCAAAGAGGAACTAAAAAAATACGATGAACGCAAGCCCAATTTCTTCGACCGCTTTTCCAAGTTGCGTGATCAGTATCTGAACTATCTGAGCATGGTCATCCTAGAAATGGCTCAGCAGAATAATTGCGTTATCATGGGACGCGGGGCATTCCTCTTTTTGCGTGACATGCCGAATCACCTCACCATGCGTTTTGTTTCCACACAGGAAAAACGCTTGGAACACATCAAATCGTTGGTAAACATTGATTCCGACAAGGTGGCACTCAAAATGCTCATTGAATCCGACAAACGGCAGCGGGCATTCTATAAAAGTTGCTTTCACTATGATTTGAACGACCATTCGCTCATTCATGCCACCATCAACACCGCCTCTCTCAATCCTGATATGGTTGCGGAAATGATTGTGGCCGGCATCAAGAACAATATCTCTGATGAGGTGGAAATACTGGGTGAACAGCGTATTGGTGAACTTATCTTGGCGCAAAAAATTACAAACAAGTTGATTTTTGAGCACAATTTACGCATTGATGAACTGTGGGTTCTTGTCCGTAACAATGTTATTACACTAAACGGCATGACCGCATTTCACGCTACCGTAGAACGTGCCATCACCATTATCAACAGTGAATGGGCAGGCTACGAAGTCAAAGACGAAATAAAGTGCGTACAGGACAGTATTTCGTCTAAGGCATAAAGTATATTTTTGTCATGGGGGCGAGCCCGCCCCCTTCTATCTCCTGTACTTCCTCACCAGCAAATACACCCCTGTCAGTTCGCTTCGTAGGCGGCGGATTTCGTCCAGGGTGTCGGCGTGGGTGTCGTAGCGGGTCATTTCGGTGATTAACTGACTGCGGGCGCCTTCTATGGTGAATTTCTTTTCGTAAATCAGGTATTTTAGGCGCAGAATCAAATCAAGGTCACGGTCTGAGTAGGCGCGGCGGCCGCCGATGTCCTTGCGGGGGGCAATACCGGGAATGACGCTTTCCCAGTAGCGCAGAACATGGGCCTTGATGCCGGTGAGTTCTTCAATTTCTCCGATGCTGAATGTGGCCACCGCTTTCTCCTATTCGCGTTCCTGCTGGCGTTTTTCCCAGCGGGTGCGGCTGGCTTTCAGTTCCAATTGCACGGGAATCTGGTCAAAACCCAAATCCTCGCGGATGCGGTTTTTCAGGTAGGTCACGTAGCTTTCCGGCACTTTGTCGGGGCTGGTGGCAAAAATCACAAAAGAGACAGGGTTTGCGCCCGTCTGAGTCATGTAGCGGATTTTAAAGTGAATTGCCTTGCTTGCCGGTGGCGGATAGCGCAGGAGCCAGTCTTTGAGTGCGTTGTTCAGCGCAGCGGTTTCCACTTTGCGGGTCAGCTGGTCGTAGAGCGTGATTGCGGTATTGAGCAAATCCTTTATGCCTTCGCCATTGAGGGCAGAGAGGGGCAGAATCGGTGCCCAGTTCATGTGACCGAACATGGTGCGGGTGTATTCCACAGTGGCCTTGAAGGTCTTTCGGCTCTGATCCTGGGTATCCCATTTGTTCAGCACAAAGATGATGGCACGTCCACGCTCGTAAGCCAGAGAACAGATTTTTTTGTCCTGCTCAGCAAGTCCTTCCTGCGCGTCAATCATCAAAAAGACTACATCACATGCATCCAGGGTTTTTATGGCACGGTTTACCGAATAGTATTCCACGTCTGCCTTGACCTTTGCCTTGCGTCGGATGCCTGCCGTATCAACTACTTCAAAATTGCGCCCACCGTAGGTGAATTCGCCCTCAACCACATCCCGCGTTGTTCCTGCGTAATCGGACACAATGGAATTTTCCGTATGGGTCAGGCGATTGGACAGGGTGGATTTTCCCGTGTTGGGCTTTCCCAAAATGGCAATGCGAATAGGGCAGTCTTTTTCACTGCCTTCCTGTACACGGGAAAAATCAAGGCGGTCTGTCAGTGCCTTTTGCAGTTCGGGAATATGGTCGCCGTGTTCTGCGGAAACAAAGAGGAGTTCTTCAAAACCGTACTGCATGTAGTTCCATGCCACGCTTTCGTTCCGTCCGCCCTCGCATTTGTTTACGGCAGCCACAACTTTGTTCCAGTAGGGGCGCAAGAGGGAAATAAATTCCTCGTCCTCGCCGGTAATCGTTCCAGCCTCAAGCAAAAGCAGAATGATGTCAGCCTTTTTTATCATGGACAGGGATTTTTCCACAACCAGTTCGTCCATCACGGCTTCCATGGTGCCGATGTCCCGTTCCAGTTTGAATCCGCCTGTATCCACAAGTCTGATGGGCTTACCTGCAATAAAGGCCTGTGCTTCCACCGGATCTCTGGTTACGCCGGGGGTGGGGTCAACGATTGCCTGCCTCTTTCCCACAAAATTGTTGAACAGGGTTGATTTTCCTACATTGGGGCGACCTGCAATTACCACAAGAGGAGTGTTAATGTAATATTTTTCGCGGGAAAACTCGGTGAGTGGCTGAGACTGTCGGCTTGAGTCCGGCAATGACATGGCAGCGTCCGACAATGCTCCAACATCGTCCGACAATGGCAGTTTTGGTTTGGGCTGAGAGAAATCAGGCTTTTTCTTCTTTTTTTTCATTTATTCTTCCCCTACGGCCTTTGCCGCATATGCGTCCAGTTCGGCAATGGTATATTGTGAGAGTAAGGCTTTGGTACTGCTAATCAGCTTTGGACTCATACTGAGCGTACGGATTCCCAGTCCTGCCAGCAACATGACCCCGTCTTTTCGGCTGGCCATTTCACCACAGACGCTTATGGGAAGATGTGCTTTTGTACCGAAAATTATTGTGGTCTGAATCAGGCGCAGAACGGCAAGGTGCAATTCATCGTAAAGGGGCGCAACAGTGGCATTTTCGCGGTCTACACCCATGGTATACTGGGTCAGGTCATTGGTACCGATGCTGAAAAAATCGCTTACCGTAGCCAAGCGATCTATCGTGATGGCCGCCGCTGCTGTTTCCACCATGATTCCAATGGGAACGTCAGCCTTAAAGGGAAGTCCTTCTGCCTGCAGTGCATCGCGGACTTCAGCGGCAATTTGTTTAGCCTTGATTACCTGAGAAATGTCCGTAATGAGCGGCAGCATGATTTTGAGATTGCCGAATATGCTTGCCCGATAGAGGGCGCGAAGTTGAGTGCGGAGTTGCTGTGGATGGGTCAGACTCAGGCGGATTGCCCGTAAGCCCATCAGGGGATTTTTTTCCGGGGGAACCAGTATGTCCTTCATGGGAACTAATTTATCGCCGCCAGCGTCCAGTGTACGGATGGTAACGGGTTTGTCGCCCATCATCTGGAGGACGGCCTTGTATGCATTAAACTGGGATTCTTCGTTAAAAGTGTTTTCGCTCATAAAGAGGAATTCCGTACGAAAAAGCCCAATGCCGTCCGCACCTTCTTCCAGGGCGATTTTTGCTTCTTCCACAGTACCAATGTTTGCCATGACAGTAAATTTTGTGCCGTCTTTGGTGAGTGCGCTTCGGGAACGGAATTCTTTGAGCAGGGCAATGCGTTTTTCCTGCTCGCTGATTTTGTTTTCGTAGTCGGCAAGAGATGCGCTGTCTGGGTTGAGGGTGATTTCGCCTGCATCGCCGTCAACCACAATAACATGGCCAGTTTTTGCATGCTGGGTGATTTTGTTCAGCGCGAACACGGCGGGAATGCCAAAATTGCGGGCAAGAATTCCCACGTGGCTTGAAACACCGCCTTCTTCCAGCGCAAGACCAGCAATTTTTCTTTTAGAAAGGATAATGGTGTCGCTGGGAGCCATCTCGTGGGCGACAATTACGGCACCATCGGGAACCTGATGAATGTCAAAGGGGTGGAAGTCAAGCAAATCGTTCAAAACGCGTCCAAAAATATCGCGGATATCCTGTGCACGCTCAGCAAGATAATCGTTTCCGCTGTTCCGCAGTTTTTCGGCATATTCCTCAGTCTTTGCATGCAGGACATACTCAATAGTACGGTCACCTGCGGCAAAAGTTCGCTCCACGTCGCCCAAAAATTCAGGGTCATTCAGCATCAAAAAATAGGTTTCAAAGATTTCTGACTGCAACTTGTCGCTCTTAACAGCAGCCAAATCATTTGCAACCTTTGCGGAGACCTTCTGTAATGATGTCTGAAAACGATTCCAGTGGGCTTCATGCTCCTCCGGCTTGATTTTCTTTTGGGGAATAGTTCTTTTTTGTACCGCAGGAATGACGAATGCCTTTCCCAGTCCAATGCCGGCAGACGCTGAAATGCCTAAGAATATATCCATGCTCTTATTCTACCAACAGATTGACGAATCGTCAAATAGAGGATTCCACCCGTTCCACAAAATGTTCGCCCCAATACTCACAGAGCATGTTGCGGGCTTCTTTTTGCAATTCGGGGATTACCGCTTCCCTCATCTGCCTGATGTTGTTGGCAAGATAATAGCGGGTCATCATGCGGATGCGGTCAATTTCGTCAGGAAGAATTGAGGGGTGGCAGATATTCTGCTGAGTTTCAATCCACTGGGAAATGACGGCAAAGACACTGGCCGTAGAGCAAATCATCTTCCACTTGTGCAGATTGTCGATTTTTCGGGCTGAGGACATGCCGCTGTTGACCCGATAGCGGTAGACTTTTGCCTCAATGCCCCTGTAGGATTTTGCGTATTGCGCCAAAAAGAAGAATAAAAGCACATCATCGGCCATGTTGCACTCTGTGTAGGGAATGTTTTCGTAGGCACGGAGCCACAAATCCCGCTTAATCAGTTTGCCCCAGGTGTTGGCAGTGAATTTGCCGCCGATAAGCCAGTCGCGGAATAGTTCCCTGTTATAAATCTCACCGTAAAAAATAGTTCCGTAGCGGTTTTCTTTTGCGGGAAGAAAATTGCCGTCTTTGTCAAAGGTTCCCGCCGTGCTGGTGCCATGCACTATGTCAAAAGACGCATTATTTTCAGTGGCGGCGGTGTACAGAGCGGTCAAAGCCCCTTCTTCCATTTGGTCATCACTGTCAACTTGAGTCATGTAAAGGCCGCAGGCTTCAAATGCAAGAGTACGGCGCACTTCAATCAAGCCCCGGTTTTCCTTGTGCTCGATAAAGCGGAAAGGAACAGGCGGCAGATTCTTTTCTTTTCGCAGGCGGTCACATTCTTTTTGTGCGAGTTTCACGATTTTCTTTGCAGCCCGCCCTTTTTCATCCTTGCCCCGGCTGGCATCGCTTACGACTACCACCTCAAAGTCCTCAAAATCCTGCCCCGCCACAGAATGAAGGCACTGGGCAAGAAACCGCTCTGTGTCAAAAAGGGGAATGCATACGGAAATAAGAGGTCGCGATTTTTTCATATCATACTCCAAGCATCCTACAGAAATGCAGCCATGTACTGGGGAAGCGTTATTTTTGTTCCGTTTACACCCACATTGCCATCGACGAGTTTATAGGCATAAGGCGGCTCAAATTCGCTGATGAAATTGTTCAGGGATTCCGTCTCGCCATTTTTTGACTTTACTTCAATGGGAATCGCAGCTCCGTCTTTTTCAAAAAGAAACTCTATTTCCTGCGAGCTGTCAGTTTTTTTGTAATAATTCAGATGATAGCCGTGCTTGTAGAGCATGTCAAAAATCAGATTCTCGTAGATGCCGCCTTTTGCGGGGCCTTTTAGGGTCTTTTTGATGAGTGCAGCCTGAGTCTCAAATCCAAACATGCTTGTGGTAAGTCCGATGTCCGTCGTGTACAACTTGAAATTCTCCGGCTGTTCATAGGCTTTGAGCGGCAGCATGGGGAGCGAAACATTCTTTACCGTCACGACCAAGCCAGCGTCCTCAAGCCATGCAAGGGAGTTGTCGTACTTTTTTGCCGTGCCGTTTCTTTCAACCGTCTTGTACTGAAATTTCGTGTATTCCTTTGCGAGCTGCCGGGGAATTGAATTATAGCAAGCCTTGATTTTTGGTTTTTCGCTGTTTTTTGCATACTGCTCAATGTCGTCTTCGTATGCCTTAAAGATTTTTTGCTGAGCCGCGTACACAGCCTGATAATTTGCCGTTTCAAGAAAGGTATTCACCACCTCAGGCATACCGCCGACCACCATATATTCGCGCAAAATTGAAAGATATTTTTCATTCAAGCCGTCAGCCCAATGCTTTTCTTCCGTTCCGGCAGGCACTTTCTCTTTTTTTTCAAAATATTCCCGCAGAATTGCGACCGCATTTTCGTCAATGCCTTTTGCCCACAGAAATTCCTCAAAATCAAGGCTGTGCATCAGAAGTTCGCGTTCGTAGCCAACGGGAATAGAAAGTTCTTTTTCTGCTTCCGCGTCATCCTTTGTCTTGTTGTAATGAATGCCGAGCAGAGAGCCAGAAGCAATCACATCACAGCGGGAATCAAGGGCAAGGAATTTGAGTGCGGTACGAGCCTTGGGGCTTACCTGTATTTCATCAATAAACAGCAGCGTGTTGCCGTCAATAAAAGTGCAGTCAGGGACATACAAGGAAATGCGCCTGAAAATCTCTTCCGGTTCCAAAGAGCCTTCAAAAATATTTTTCTGCTCAGGATTTTTCACGAAATTCAAGTAAATGTAACTCTCGTAATTGTTTTTTCCAAACTGCTCGATGATATAGGTCTTTCCAATCTGCCGTGCACCGTTTACCAGCAGACATTCCGCTTTTTTCGTCTTTTTCCATTCCTGCAGCTGATAATAAAACTTCCGTCTTAGCATAGTCTAGCCTCATCAGTTAGATTCTAGCATGGAAGTAAAAAAAATGCCACGAATTTGACGATGGATTCAACAAAAAATGCCACGAATTTGACGATATATATATCAAAAAATGCCACGAATTTGACGATGTTCTTAGCAAAAATCCCCCGCCCACAAGCAAAATGCCATGAGCGGGGGAAAGCCTTCCCCCTGGGCTCAGCCCAAGGTCTTCGCCACACCCCCTTCTCCTAAGGGTTGCACCCTTAAAATCCTGCAGGAGTGGCGAATGTAGAAAGATTATTCGACTGAACTATTCACCGTTGTCAGAGCATGGAATACCGAGTGTGAAAGAACCTGAATCGTCAGTAGCATTCCAAGAAGAGCCGTTTTCAATATATACACTTCCTCCGATTCCAGTGAATGTATTACAAGCTGTGCCTAATCCCCAATAGATAAGGTTAGTGCTGTCAGTTTCAAAGGAAACGGAAGCATCACTAGTCTTAGCAATAGCGAAGGACTCCAAATCAACGGTAACAATGCGGTTCACGTTCTTATAGCTGAGAGCACCATCGTCATTCGTGTATACGGCAATTCCCTCGTCTGAAATAACCAGACGGCGGGGTTTTATCGCAATGAACTTACTGGGGCCGTAGAAGGCAGAGGAAGCATCAGAAGGAGCATACACACTTGGCTTAAATCCGGCAAGGCCCACGGTGGAAATGACCTTGTTTCCAAGTGTAACAGTGCCATTCTCCGCAGCATAACTATCATATATGTGTTCTGTTTTTCCGTTAGAGTTAGAATAATAATATACATAGAATTTATCCGTATCTGAAACAACATCCTCATCTGACCAGCCTAAGGGTCGTCTTATTGTTTCAAAAACAGTGTCGTACTTTATGACCGCTCCCCTGCTGTAGCAAGTCGTATTTTCACCATCACTAGAGTCATTCAGCAGCATATACACCGCTCCGTCCTGATAAAGCATGTCGGTGATTTTGGCGTCACTGGACAGGTTCATCTCTCCTAGTTCCAGGGAAACTAATTTTGAACCAGTACTATTGTAAGAACCTTCTGATTCTCCTGCAGTAGCGTTTTCAAGCTTTGCTATAACTAAATTGACACCCTCAGACACAGAAGCAAAGTATGCCACACCATTATATACGGTAAAGACTGATTCCCTAATTATTTGGCTGTTTGAATCTTCTGAAAATCTGAAAGTTTTTGCGGGGACATATGCTTGATAGCCCGTATTGTCATAAGCATATTCTCCATCATCCTTTGTAATTTGAAAAACTTCACTATTCGAACCATCAATCATATATAATATATTTGTAAATCTATCTACTGTGAGTAAATTACCCAAATCACCATACAAATACATTGCATCTGGAACAATTGTGTTTTCCAGCGTTTCAGATCCAAAATCAGGCTTATTGGATTTTATATAAGTAGCTGATTCTTTTTTACCTGCAATTACATAATAATATCCATCCCCATCAAAGCAGAAGGAATTTTCACTGCTGCTAGTCGTTACTGTTGCTGGAGTGTCACTAGTAATTGCCTGGCTTGCAGTATCTGCCAGATAATACTTGTAACCGACTACACTATTATCTTCATCATACTGGACATTATACAGCATCATATCAGTATCGGGCACAACTTCTGCGTCATATTTTTTAAGCAGTTCCTCGGTAATCACAAAGCGGGCACTTCCGTCTTCATTCTGGACAAAATAAGGCGCACTTCCAACCCAAGTGTCCGTGGTCAGACCACCGAATACGGTAACGGCTTCGCGGCAAGTGTAGAGGGTGTTGCAAATCTCGTCTTCAAAGCAGAATTTGTAAATATGTACGCCTGCAGTAGGGTTTTCGTGTGCAAAAATTACTTCCCCCGAAAAAGATTTTTCAAAGCAGGGGCTATTGTCCCCGTCTTCGTATATGAGGATATTTGCTATTTTGCCGCTTTCATCAGAAATCGGCAGGGAGATTTTGCCGCTTTCTTCGTTGCTGCTTGGCTTTGCTGTAATCACTATGTCGTTGCAGCCTTCTGCCGTAACGGTGAGGATATCCGTAATTCCTTGAAGCACTTGCACGCTTTCTGTATCAGAAGAACCTTCTCGCTCAACAGTAACGAGCCCCATTGCTGTAAAATAATACTGGCCGGCTTCGGGGAGCGTAATGGTAAAAGTCATGTCCTCGCTCACGCTTCCGAAGATTGCGCTGTCATAATTCGGGCCGCCTGTTTCACCCATGGTTGCAGCCGCCACTTTCCAAGTAATTGTGTCACTGGCAAGGGAACTTGTGGCAGACCGCCCTGCTCCCGCTGAAAGTGAGCCGCTTACGGTAATGCCACTATTGGCAGAGTTCTGATTCTGAGCACTCGTATTGTTTACATCAGAACAAGCGGCAATAAATAGTGCCACTACCAGCACACCAAGTGTAAGTAAGGTGTTTCGCATTTTTTTCATAGTCTTTTCTCCCATAAAAAGTCAAGAAGAAAACATCAGTTTTCGATTGACTTTTTACGCCCTTCCGCAATGGAATGAGGAAGGGCAGTTGATAAAAAGTTTGCAACGCAAACTTTGCAAAGATAAAAACTGACGCTATCTCAGGCAGTTTTTATCTTGCTCTCCTTTATTTATGCTTTTGAGGTCACGCCGAATGTATAATCAATGCAAGAATCAATCTCATACATTATACGAATAGGCAAATCGGTAACTTTTTCTCGCAACCTGCGATAATCTATTGCAGTTGTCTGTGGCAACAACGCAACCGAATCTTTTGGAAGTTTTGTTTCTCCTTTATCCAAGAAAAGGTTTCCCGGAGCATCTGCAAAGCGCAAATTTGTTGTTAGAGGAATAACAATCGTTGTGTTTATTCCACATTCATTAAGTTCGTCATTTTGAACTATAATCGCAGGTCGCCTCATTCCTGGCTCACTGCCAAACGGAATGCCAAATTCAACCCAATAAATTTCACCACGTGTCATTCTTTAGCATCTCCTGCAAAACTTCAAGGCCTGCCTCTGAAACGGGCGGAATATCATCCTCTCTTGCATACACTTTTTTTAAGCGAGCAAGATTATCTGATTTTTCGCTGGTGTTTATTAGTCGAACGGTGATGTAATCTATAAAGTCAGAAACAGTTTTCAAATATTCATCGGGAACTGTTTTCAACTTTTCAGCAACAGCTTCATACGGCATAGTGTTTTCTCCTTTATTTTCCATTGTAATACAACTCATCGCAGGATAAGTCCAATTCATCATTCCAACTAATTCCAAATCCACCAGCATCAACCCGAACCTGCTTAAACAGTCCTTTTATGCTTAGCAAGCTTTTGAACGCCTCCCATTTGTTAAAAAGCAATGAAACATCATAATTACGGTTTTCGCCATTCACAAATTTCACAGCAAGATTAAAATTTGGAAGAGGTTTTACCGAAGTTATTTTATGAAACATATTCATGCCCCCCTATTCTAGCGGTGGAATCTGTATAAATTCCTGTTTATCCCAGATTTTCTGCAAGTCGTCTTTATGCTCACCAGCCCATTCCCGAATTAAAGCCTGTGCTTTAGCTGGCAAATCCCCTTCCATCATTTGCAAAGTTTGAATATTGAAAATTCCAGCATATTCTCCATAGCTCACATGAAAATGTGGAGGATTGTGCTCTGCCGAACTAAAATACATTTTTACAACCAAACCGTAAAATCTAGATATTACAGGCATAGCCTTTTCTCCTTTGTTCTACTCGCTTTGTTCCAGAGTACCTGAACCCCACTCGCCTGTAGAAGTAAGATTCGTAGCGTTAGTTGTAGGGTCAGAGACATCAACAGCGATTGCCGTCCCGCCTTCCGCACTAGTAAACTTCCAGCCTGTAGTTACCGAGAACGTAACGCTTGTAAGACCATTCGCATTAAGTCCCCCTGCACCAATTTTTTTTAGGGATGCAGGAAGAATTATCTCTGAGAAAGTTGTCATGGAACTGAAGAAGTAATTGGGTATTACTTCCACACCAGTGATTTCTGAAAGGTCAAGGGTGATTTTTGCTGAATAGGTATAGCCGGATGAATTGCAACCGTGCAAAGTCTTCATAAGGTCATAAAGCGTACCGCTTTCCAAACTGCCATCATTTATTGTTTCAGTGCCTTCTCCAGAAATCTTAAAGATGGTGGCAACGGAACGACCGTGAAGCAGATTTGCCATTTGGTTACCCATATAGATGTAAGTTATGCTGTTATCAGTGTTCGTTTCTGTACTAGAATAGGCAATAGCATCCACACCCAATTCATAATACTCCTTGTTTTCCACCTCAATATTAAAAGTGGCACTGCTTGTTAAGCCATTGTATTCTGCCGTTACAAAAAGCTGGTATGAGCCAGAGACAGGAAGCGGGGTTTTAATCTCAAAAATACCCGGTTCAGTCATAGTGTAATAGGAGGCAGAAGCAGGATTTTCGATTTCTCTTCCTTTATAGAAAAGTTTTGCGTCCCAGGTGATGCTTTCTGAGGCAACAGCGTTTCCGTCCTGAGTTTTTGCAAGGAAGGTAACAGAACCAGCATTCAGATAAAGTGTTGTTTGGTCAGAAATCGAGAGCGTCAGCAGGCTAGGAATTTCCGTGGTGATGGTGCCAGAGGTGCTGACTTTAAAAGTGAGTGGCACGCTTTTAGATTTTCCATCCATACTTGCTGTGATTGTCACCTCGCCTGCGGCATGGGCTGTTACCTTGCCCTTATCAACAGTGGCAATTGCTTCATCGCTAGAAGTCCATTCCAGTTTATCTGCCGCAATTTCTTCCTCTGAAGAATCAGAATAGGTTGCCTTTACGGTAAAGGTAACGGGGTCTCCTCCTACGGTTGCTTCATTTGCATTGGGTGTAAGTGTCAAAGCAGTAAGTGACTTTTCAGCAGGAGTGGGCGTATCTGGTTCTGGAGACGGTTCGTCTTCTGCTTCGTCAAACTTGATTGTCAGGCCGTTTTTACTGGTGAAAGTGAACGCGTTGTTTGATACGGTAAGAGTATTAGGCGTAGGAGTTGCCACGATGCTGAACTTGTCGCTGGTGTTTGCACGGTAGAAGTATTCGGTAACGCTTACACTGGCGGGGTTGTTGTTTGTGTCTTGCTCCAAAATAGTGTAGGTTCCCATGGCGATTGTGTTGTCAAAAGAATCCTCGCTGTCTGAATCTGCATCGACTTTTTCAATCTTCCACAGACCAGTTTTATTGGTCTGCTCATAAGCGGTAAAAGTGTAGGTGTCAGACTGATTTTCCACCTTTCCTTTTAGGACGAAGGATTCCTGGAGGGAAGATGCACCTGCTTTTGT
>CAKZZO010000051.1 GCA_937885175.1 uncultured Treponema sp.
ACACGCTGCAACGGTAGCCTTTTTGCTGCACATACATTTCATTTGTCCAGCCGATATTCAAGTACGATATCTATAATGCGTTTGCCCTGATACAGCCAGTCACTTGAATTGCTGTAAACAAAATTACGTGGTATACTGGCTTATCTTATTTTCCAAGAGGAATGGTATGAAACGATTTTGTGCGGCTTTACTTGCATTGTGTGCCTTGATGACATTTTCCTGTAAAAAAGAAAAGGCTGGTGGAAAAGGGGAAGAAAATCTTTTACCTTTGCCTGTCGCCATCGGCGCAACGGAGGAGCGAACCTTTGATCCTGGCAATTTCTTTACGCCAGACTACACACCCTATGAGCCGGAACCTGAGCAGGGCGCGGGAAAAGTGCATCTTTCCGCACCAAAATCAAAAGGTGAAAAAATCGTAAGCATTGTTCCAGGCTTGCGGAAACTTTCTGACTACCTTACTGCATACAAGAACAAGCGGACGGAATATGAACTGCCCCAAATCAAAAGGCTTCCTGACGCTGCTTCTGAGACCACGGCAAAGTCAAAAAAGTCAGACCTGCCCTTTACTGTTGCTGACTGGGGGCCGCAGGATGCCATTCCAGCAGAAGTGCATTATCCTTCATTTTATGTGCTTTTTTCTGAGCCGGTTGTTTCCCTTACGGCGGTGGGAAGCCAGCGGGACGGAAGCGAGTTTTTTTCTGTAGAGCCGGCGGTAAAGGGGGAATTCCACTGGAAGGGAACAAGCCTTTTGACTTTTGACTGCAAGGAAAACGTAAATCCTCAGCAGGTCTATCGCATCAGGGTATCCGACAAGGTGACATCCCTGAATGGAAAACAACTGACAGGCGAGACGGTCTTTTCCACCAAAGCCGCCCCCCTTGCAGTCATCTGGAATGCGGCGGGCTACAGCAAGAATAAATGGGTGGATTCAAACGAAGTGCCGCCGGAATGTGCCCAGGAAGTGCGCGTTCAGTTCAACTATCCCGTACAGGCAGAAAGCCTGAAGAACATTTCTTCTATTATTTTTTCTGATTTAGAAAACGGTGAAAATCAGGGAAAGCCCGTGGCCTTTGACGTAAAGCAGGAGCTGATTGACACGGTAACCTATACCTGGAAGGAAAAAACACCCTTTGACACCTACGTAACGCTGCGGGTGACGCAAAAGACTGGCGATGAAGCCTACTCTACAAAAGTCCAGTTCCATACGCTGAGTCCTTTTCAGTATCAATATGACAGCGATGGCTGGACTCATGGCAAATACACCAATCCCCGCAACATTGAGTTTTCCCATCCTGTGGACAAAGCATCTGCCCTTGCCGCTGTGACTGCAAAAACGAAAAGCGGCAAAAGCCTTTCCGTCAGCAAGGATAATCTGGAGGTAGAGGGAACAAGACTGGTGGTGTACGGACTGCCTGTTGACTTTCATTCTACCTACACCATTTTCATTTCTGATAAACTCAAGGACATGTACGGAAGAAAACTCACGCTTTCTGGCGGCGAGCCGATTGAGATTTCTGTGGAAGTGCCTGGACCTGAAAGTGCGGCTCGCTTTATTGACAGCGGCGTAAAAATGCTTGAAAAGCAGTTCCCCCATCGTTTGGTCTTTGAATACCAGAACATTGATGAGGGCGCCTATCTTGTGGAAAAGACGGACATTCCCTATGACGGGGAAAACTGGAGCACAAGGCTGGAAAAAGTGGTCTACAGTGATGAAAATGCTACCCTGCGTCACACGCTTTCCCTTACGCCCCGCGACCAGCGTCTTTTTGAAGTGGTGGATTTTGACCGCCTTTTGACTGACGGCACGGGTTGGATTGATTTTAAGGCGGCAGTAAAGCTTCCCAAAAAGCCGACAAAATGGAGTCCTGAGCCCTATTACTGGACGACTAATAAAATGACCGTGCAGGTGACGGACTTGGGTGTGACGGTTCGCTACGGCATGAACAAGGTGGTGGCATTGGTAAGCCGTCTTTCTGACGGAAAGCCTGTTGAAGGAGCGGTTGTCTATGCTTCAAAAGACCGAAAGTCTCCTGTTGACGAGATAAAAAAAGATGCTCCTTCCGCAATTACGGATGAAAACGGCATGGCGGTCATCAATCTTGCATCAGACGATGTATCCAAGGTGCTGACCGATGAATACTGGAATGTGCCTGCCATCATTGCTGAAAAAGACGGCGACAAGGTACTCTTCCGCCCTGAAAATCATTATCCCTGGCGAAGCGGCATTTATTCCTATGAAAGTGCCCCCAGCAAGATTAGTGCAAAAGCCCGCATCTTTATGTTCAGCGACCGTGGACTGTATAAGCCGGGGGAGAGCCTCTCCTTCCGTGGCATTGACCGTGACCAGATTCTTGGTTCATTTCTTCCCTATCAGGGGGCATATACGGTGACCCTGCAGGAAGACGGCTGGCGGAATGCAAAGGTCTTTGGCAAGGTGGAAGGAAAGACAAGCGAGAGCGGCGGATTCTACGGCTCCTTTGCCATTCCCGATGACATTGAGCCGGGCATGTATCTGCTCAGGTATCAGCGGGCGGACGGAAAAAAAGAAGATGTCTATGTCAATGTTGCCTACTTTGAACGGCTAAAATTCCAGACCGCACTTTCCATGCCCAAAACGCCAGTGATTGCAGGAGAAAAAGTGCAGGCTGCCTTGAGTGCATCCTATCTTGCTGGCGGTACCCTTGCTTCTGCGGCTTACGAGTCAAATTGGTTTAGGGAACCATGGTATTTTACCAGCAGTGAGCCTGAATTCAGTCACTACACTTTTGGTCCTGTCAATACGACGGAAAACCGCAATCATATTTCTGACGCTTCTGGTACACTGGATGCAAACGGCGAGGCTGTCCTTTCCTGCGATACACGGGGAAACAGCATTAAGGGCGTTCCCTACCGCTACCGACTGTCTGCGGAAGTAACTGATGTGTCAAATCAATTGGTGGCGGCAAGCGGAACGGCACTGGTACATCCTGCAAGTTATTACATTGGACTTTCAAAGCCCGCTACTTCTGGTGCATTTGCCCGCAAGGGTGAAAAACTGACCTTTGCCTACAAACTTGCCACCCCCGACGGAAAGGCCGTTGTTACGGATAAGACGGCTCAGATTCTGACTGGCGGCGGAAAGAAGGCAAAAGTCACCCTTACTCGGGAAGAATGGAATCTTGTGCAGCAGCAGGGTATCAGCGACATCTATAGCCGTTATGAAAAGACTGACATTCAGGAAAGCGAACAGACAGTGGTGCTTGGAGCCGATGGAAAAATCACCGTTACGCCTCAGGAACCGGGTTCCCACAAAATCCAAGTGGCATCTACGGACAGTGCGGGGCGGGATGTGATTACTGAATACGAATTTTTTGTAACGGGAAGCGGACAGGTTTCCTGGTATCAGGATGATGCGACTGAACTGCGCCTTACTCCAGACAAAAATCAGTATAATCCCGGAGAAACGGCACACCTTTTGCTGGAAAGCACTTTGCCCGAAGGTAATTATCTGATTACGGTGGAGCGGGAAGGTATCTTTACGGAGGAAGTGCGTCATTTGGACGGCTCCATTCACGTGCTGGACATTCCCGTTGCCCGCAATTATGTGCCGGTCTTCTATGTGTCGGTGTCATCATACTCTGTGCGGCAGGGTAAGCCTCATCACAAGTATGGCGAAGTTGATTTGGATAAGCCCAAGGGCTATTATGGCGCGGCAACAGTCTTTGTAAATCCCAGGGTAAAATCA
Organism: uncultured Treponema sp.; assembly: GCA_937885175.1. Classification (GTDB taxonomy): domain Bacteria; phylum Spirochaetota; class Spirochaetia; order Treponematales; family Treponemataceae; genus Treponema_D. The sequence goes on from CAKZZO010000051.1 coordinate 3,725, forward strand.
TTCAGCGTACAGGTGAAAACGCCCAAGCCTTCGTATCGGCCGGGAGAAGAAGCAGAAGTGACATTAGTGGCGACTAAGGGTGGAAAGCCCCTTGCCAATGCGGAACTGACTTTGCTTGCCGTAGACCGTGGCGTTCTTGATTTGATTGACTATCATGTGCCAGACCCCATTGCTTTCTTCTACAACAATGCTAATTTCCCCTTGCAGGTCAGGGGTGGCGATTCCCGTGAATATCTGATGGATCCCGTTACCTATGAGGTAAAGAATCTTAAGGGTGGTGACTCAGGTGACGACGAAAAGATGGAGGAGCGCAAGGACTTTAATCCTACGGCAGTCTTTGAGCCCATGCTTAAAACTGATTCCGATGGAAAGGTGACGGTGCGCTTTACCTTGCCTGACACGCTTACAACCTACCGCATTACCGCTTTTGGCGTGCATGGAGAACTGCTTGCCCTGCAGGAAGATGAAATTGCGGTGCAGAATCCGATTAACGTGCAGCAGGTGCTTCCGAGAGCCTTGCGGGAACGTGATACGGCGGAACTTGGTCTTTTGCTGACCAATCTGGACGGTCTTGCGCATGAGGTGCGTGTTTCCCTTGGTCTGCGTGATTACGACAAGGCTGCCGCTGAGGCAGAAAATGGTCTTTCTGCTGGAGAGGGAAAGGCTTTTGTGGATGGACTTTCTCAGCACACGATTACCATTCCCAGCGGTGCAAGTACCTCTGTCTACTTTGATTTGGCGGCACAAAAGGCGGGGCTGGTGACGCTGGAGTTTACCGTTACCAGTGATGTGCTGAATGAAAAACTGGTAACGCCGCTCCTTATAGAAAAGCCCTATCTCTTTGAGACGGTCACAACGACGGGGCAGATTGACGCAGATGAAGGCGAAAGTTCCGAGCGTATTGCCATTCCCTCTTGGGCGGAAGACTTACAGGGCGGCGTGACTGTAACGCTGGACGCCACGCGGCTTGGTTTGCTTGGCGGGGCAGTGCAGTATCTCTTTGACTATCCCTATGGCTGTATGGAGCAGCAGTCGGCAAAAGTGCTGCCATTGGTTATTTTTGGCGATTATATTGATACTTTCGGACTGGAAAACCAGGTGACCAATGTGCACAAATGCCTTGTGTCATATTTTAAGGACTGGAAAAAAGCACAGCATGGAGACGGCGGATTCGGCTACTGGCCGACTTCTTCCTACAGCGATATGTTTGTTTCGCTGCGGATTTCTCATCTCTATGCCCTTGCCTTGCAACGAGGTTACTCAAAACGCGAACTTGCCATTGACGGCGAAAAGCTCCTTGCCTATGTCACGGAAAGAATGAATGACAGCCACTACAAGATGAGCGACTACCTCCGCGCCTACGGTCTCTATGTGCTGGCATTGCAGGGCGGGGATGTGACAGACGCAAAACTGCTTCCTCTGGTTGAAAAAGATGGACAGGACATAGCCGTGCTTGCCCTTGCAGGCTTGGCTTCTGAGGCTAAAGATGGCGCGTCTGGCTCTACAGCCCTTGCCGCGGCAGAAAAAATCCGTCGCTACATGCGTCCCACAGCCCGTGGCGTAGATATTACTAATCCGACTGCTCCTCATCATGCCTTTGCCTATTATGGGGATGAGGCGGAAAATCTTGCCCTTACCCTGCAACTCTTTACGCTGCTGGACAAGGATGATGAGATGAATACCCGTCTTATCTGGTCGCTTTTGCAGAATCAGCGGGCGGGCTACTGGAAAAACACGGCGACTACAGCCCGCGTACTTAGCGCAATCTATACGGTCATTACAAGCAAGAACTTGGATACGATGAACCTGACGGCAAGTGCCTTGCTGGGCGGTGAGGAAATGGCAAAAGGTCACTTTAAGGGAGTGGCGGCAAAACCCCTTACCATAACGCTTCCCTTTGCGGGAGATATGCTCAAAAAACAGCCTAAGGATGCAGAAATTCCCCTGCGCGTTACGAAAAAAGGAAAGGGTGCGCTCTATTATACGACAAGCATGCGCTATGCCCTTCCTCAGGAAGACGAAAATGCACGGGATGAAGGTTTGGGACTGGACATGCGCTTGTATGACAATGCGACAGGTGAAGAAATCAAGGTGACAGGCGAAAGCCCCTTGGTGGAACTGGAAAGCGGAAAAACCTACAAGGTGACGATTACACTTTCTTCTGCCTATGACCGCGACTTTATTGCCCTGCGTGCTCCCGTGCCCAGTGGTGCCGAAATTTTGGACGCAACCTTTGTGACCAGTCCTGACGGGGCAGGGGCGGCTAGCGGTCGTGGCTCCTACAGCAAGGATTACGATGAGGAGGCGGGCTGGTATTACGGCGGCTCCCATTACATGAGCAATCAGGCAATCTACAACGGAGAAATTCAGTTTTTCTGGGATTCCTTTGGCAAGGGAAAGACAAGCGCGGAGTTTAAATTCCGTGCCGTGCGCCGAGGCGTGTATCCAACGCCGCCGGCCAATGCGGAGTGCATGTATGAGCCTGAGGTGTTTGGTCGTACTGCTGGCCTGCTCTATACCATAAAATAAAGGTGGCGGCTGTGCTTGCGGGTCAGCAGAGGTCTTTGAGCGTCTGCAAGAAGATTTCACCGGCCCGCGTAAACTGTTGGGCACGCCGCCAGACCACATACATGTTCGTCGTGAGTTCTGGCATGAGGGGCTTAAAGCAGAGGGGGGAGTCTGCACTGGTGTCTACCAGTCCGTCAAAGGTGAGCAGATAGCCCACCCCCTCCCTGGTAAGTACGCTTCCGTTGTAGGTCAAGTCCAGCGTGGCAACGACGTTCAGATGAACCGTGTCATCGCCAAACCATTTGGGTAAGTCCGCCGCCAAAGCCTGCCTGGAAACCATGAGGGGCTTATCCACAAGGTCAGCCGGCTCAATAAAATCCCGCTCGGCAAGTTCTGCATCCCGACGCATCACTACGCCCCAGCGGTCAACGGCATGAACAGTGAGGGAATTGTATTTTTCCACGTCAACATTTTCTACGATTACCGCAAAGTCAAAAAGACCCTTATCCAGTTTTTCAAGGACGCGCTCACTGTCTCCTGCATACAGGTGATAGCGGATTCGGGGGTGTCTTTTTTTGAGGTGCAGAATGCATTTTGCAAGGAAAGAAATGTTGCGGCTTTCTGCACAGGCAATGGCAATGTCACCAGAGATTTCATCGTCTTTGAGAGATTTAAAATCCTGCAGGGTTTTGTCCGCCATGGAAAGAATGTCTTCCGCCCGTTCCCGCAAAAGTTCTCCCGCCGGAGTGAGGCGGATGGCGTAATTGGTGCGCTCAAATAGTTTTTCCTCCAGTTCATATTCCAAATCCTTGATTTGCCGACTCATGGTAGGCTGGGTAACATTGAGGTTTTCCGCCGCCTTGGTGATGTTTCCCAGTCGGGCGGCTTCAAGAAAGTATTTTAGTACGCGAAGTTCCATGGGCTTTTTCCTTTATGCATACTATACTATGTATCTTCCTTTTTTTCCATATATGAACATATGAACGTACCGCAGGCTGAGGTGATTTTTTTGTACTTGTATTGCAAATTGTGGTGTATACTTGTTATAATTAGAAAAGTCTTTCAGCAATAGGAGTGCAACAGATGAATCATATCTTTAAATTGGTCGGAAGGGTGAATTCTGCAAATGCGGACAAACTGGGAGAAACCTTGTTTGCCGAATATAAAAAGTATGGCGAGCTGACGTTAGATGCCGACGAGTTGGAATACATTTCATCGGCAGGCCTTCGGGTGCTTTTGAAGTTGCGGAAAGAGCAGGGAAGTCTGGAGATTATAAATGTTTCTTCCGATGTAAAGGATATTTTTGACACGACTGGTTTTTCCGATTTGATGACGATAAAAAAGAAACTCCGTCAGGTTTCTGTGGAAAATTGCGAACTCATCGGCAGGGGCGGCAATGGAAGCGTCTACCGTATTTCCGATGATGACATCATCAAGGTGTACACGAGCAAAACTCCCGTAGAAAGCATTGAAAAAGAGCGGGAACTTGCAAGGAGTGCCTTTGTTGCTGGAGTTCCCACAGCCATTCCCTACGATGTGGTTAAGGTGGGTGAAAACTATGGAATCATATTTGAAATGATAAAGGCTGATGTCATTGCAAGAAAATTCATGAACGCGCCAGAGCATTTTGATGAATATGCAGAAAAGTATGCCGCACTGTTTAAACAAATCCACGGTGTAAAACTTGCGGGAAAAGGACTTCCGTCAACAAGTCAGATTTATCTTTCCTATCTTGACCAGCTGGGTGACTGGTATTCGGAGGAAGAACTAAAACGCCTGAGATGGTTCATTCAGCAGATTCCCGAAAAAGAAACCATGGTGCATGGAGATTTTCACACAAATAATGTCATGGTGCAAGGGGATGAACTTTTAATCATCGACATGGCGGAAATCAGCTACGGTAATCCTATTTTTGACCTTGCGTCTTCCTATTTTGTTCACATGGTAACCCCCAGACAGTATCCTGACCGTGTAATGAGGTATCTGAATGTCACTCCAGAAGTTGCCATGAAACTGTGGAATGTAATTATGGAGCATTATTTTGCTACAAAGAATCAGGAAACTATCAGCGAATATAACAAGATAATTGAAGGCTTCAGCCTTTTAAAGGCGGCCTTGATTCCTGCCATCTGGCTCAATATGCCTGACGAGCACAAGAAAAATGCCGTGGAAGCAGCGCAAAAGTATTTCTTTCCCCAGATGGAAGTGCTTCTAGAGGGCTTAAACAAGATGATAAAATAGAGTAGGACTATTCTTCTTCCGCTTTTGCATCTTTTTCCGATATAAAGCAAGCCACAAGTCCGTAGATGATGGTAGGACGAATCCAGATTTCTATAAGCAGGTAGTCGGTGTATACGTCTTTCTGATCAAGATAGATGTCGATGTTGTAGAGTATGGCAATGGACATGTCAACGAGAAAAAGCAGCCAGAGATTGCGCTTGGAATAGGTCTGCCAGTCCTTGCGGGCATAAAAGAAGGTGAGCATAATGAGCAAGAGCACCGAGAGTGTCAGACAGACCAGGTGGAGGGGGTAATTGACCAGCGGTGGTGCAAAGAGAATGTCACGTAGAATCACCGTGATGCCTGCGAAGACCGTAATCCAATAGTTGAAACGCTGGGTATCGAGACGCTTGAAGAAATACAGCACCATCATAGCAATACATGCGATGTAGAATACATTGAGCACTAATTCAGGCCAAGTTTCGTGCAGTCCAAAATGGCTGACCGCATAAAGCATGGTGCCTGCCGAAAGCACTGCTGCTACAAGGGTAATTCCTATGTCAATGATTTGTGATACCTTCTTGAATCTTGTTTCCATTGTATTCCTCTTTTTGATTCTTTCAGATTAGTATAGCACATTGAAATTGCAAATGCAAAGAAAATTATTCTGACAAGATATTCCACATAGTACTTTACAAAAGAATATCTGAATGTTATCTTTTTTTGCGCTTTTTTTGCATGATGGAGGGTATAGCATGAAGCAAATTTTGCAAGTGCCTGTATGTCTGATTTTTGCTTTCGGCATGATTGCCTGTGGCTCGGACGAGTCAGATCCGCCTACAGCAGTTTCATTACTGACTTGAAAACCACAAAATTGCAAAAGCGGTAACTAAAGATGAGACAGTGCACGGTCTGGAACTGGTGCAAACTGCCGTGGCAAACAACTACAAGCAGTAATAGCCGGCAAAAACGAAAATCGGAGGGTAGTAAATATGACTAATCAAGAATTGAGAGAACTTGTTAATCCTGTCTTCAACACGGCAAAATCTTGCCTGCAATTGGATGCGGCTGCGGGAGACGAGGATTCACAGCGTTTGTGCGAAGCCCTGGGCTTTGAGTCCTTTGGTGCTCAGATGGCGAAAAAGCCTATCCCAAAGGAACTGCACGAGCAGGTTAAACGGATGGCCCCGGCATACATGATTCTTGTGGAGTCAAGATTTCAGGCCATGAACCGTTTGATTGAGAATATGCAGGACAGGCAGATTGTAGACTTGCCCTGCGGCTACACTGCCCGCGGCATTCGCTTTTCCCGCCAAAAGAGAATGTATTTTGGCTTTGATCTTCCCGCTGCTATTGATGAAGTTCGGCCTGCCGTGGAAAAAATTATCGGAAAAAATGAATCGATTTCCTATCACGCCGTTGATGCCACAAACTATGAATCTTTGAATGCGGCCTTTAGCGAGAAAAACAGCAATCTGCTTGTTACCACGGAAGGTCTGCTCATGTATTTCAGTCAGTCTGAGCTGGAGGAAGTCTTTTCAAACATTCACCGTCTCCTTCAAATCTACGGGGGAAGCTGGGTAACTACAGACAGGGCGTATTTTCTGCATGATAAGGACGTTGTGGCCGCCTCTCTGAACAATGATTCCCAGCTGACGGCTCTCTTTGACGCCATAACAGGTCGTGCCGCTTCTACGGCATCGGAGTCTAGCTTCAATGACAATGTCTTCTTCGATCCTGACGATGAAAAGGTCAGAGCCTTTATCAAGAAGATGGGCTTTGACCTTCATGAAATCTGCATGGCTGATTATCTTCCTGATGAAATAGCATCAATCAAAGGAAATCCCGATGCGGATTCGGCTGTCAGGGATGTCTTTAAGAACATGTTCTTTTGGGAACTAAGGTTGTCAGAAAAGACTGCAGCAAAGCCCGCGGATACACATCTTCCTTTTGAAGTCGTAAGCAGCGTAAAGGATGGAACTTTTGAAGCGTCTGTACAGGGCCGCATGGACACTATCACCGCACCAGAGCTTTTGAAGAAGTTTCAGGAAGCAGGAAACGGTATCAAGACGATTCATGTGGATGTGAGCCGCATGGTCTATGTGTCCTCAGCAGACCTGCGCGTCCTTCTGATTATGTATAAGTCTCTTGAAGATAAGCAGAACTTTGCCTTGACTGGCGTAAATGATGAGGTGCAGGAGATTTTAAGGACCAGCGGATTTGACCAGTTTCTCTTGAAATAGGGGAGAGGGGGTGGTTCTTCAATAGGTGTGTCATTCCTAAAAAGCATAACTAGCCATAGAAACAAAATATTGGTAATAACCGCGTTTCTTCGTTATAGTAAAAGCATAGGAGATACGCTTATGAAGCTTACCAAATCAATCGCACTTGCAGGAATTGCCCTGGCACTTACAGGAACAGCCTGCAAAAAGGAGAAAACTATGGCAGACCCGACAGCGGCAAAAATCAGTAGTGAGGCTGAGCACTACACCTTTGAGCTTGCAGAAAATGTAAGCCGCACGAAAGTTACCTTCCGAAACCACTTTGGCATTGAGCTGGCGGGAGACTTGTACGCACCGAAAAATACCGCCACGGCCGGAAACGCCGCAATCGCAATCTGCGGCCCGTTCGGAGCGGTCAAGGAACAATCATCAGGATTCTATGCAAACCAGATGGCAAGCCGGGGCTACATTGCCCTTGCCTTTGACCCAAGCTACACCGGCGAGTCTGGCGGAGAGCCCCGTTACATGAACAGCCCTGACATCAACACCGAGGACTTCATGGCGGCCGTGGACTATCTTTCCACCAGAAGCAACATCGACCCGGAAAAAATCGGCATCATCGGAATCTGCGGCTGGGGCGGCATGGCCTTGAACACTGCGGCAATCGACACCCGCATCAAGGCGACCGTTGCCTCAACCATGTACGACATGAGCCGGGTGACCGCAAACGGCTACTTTGACAGCGCGAACTCTGCCGATGCCCGAAACGAAGCGAGAAAAGCCCTTATGGCCCAGCGCATCGAAGACTTTAAGGCTGTGGAGGCAGGCGGAACTTACAAACTGGGCGGCGGAGTTGTAGACCCCCTCCCGGAAGACGCACCTTATTTTGTAAAGGACTACTATGACTACTACAAGACTCCTCGCGGCTACCACGAGCGAAGCCTGAACTCAAACGGCGGCTGGAATGTGACTGCGGGAACTTCGCTTTTGAACACGAAACTCCTTGCCTATGCCGATGAAATCCAGAACGCGGTCATGGTTCTGCACGGAGAAAAAGCCCACTCCCGCTACTTTGGCGAGGATGCCTTCAAGCGGCTGGTCGGCGACAACAAGGAGCTGGTCATTATCCCCGGAGCCAGCCACACCGATTTGTACGACGGCGGTGACAAGAATTACATTCCCTTTGACCGACTGGCAGAATTCTTCGGAAAATATTTGAAGTAGGAAGATTATACGGCATCCCTCCCCCTGCTTTGTCGGGGGGGAAGATGCATGGGGTGAAAGCGGCAATGCCGGTAAATACTTTTTGAAACGCGTATTCCCTGCATGAATAAAGTTTATTCCTCAAAATCAATAAGAGGCATATCATCAGGAAGAAAAATCAAGAATTTCTGATACTTTTCTATCCATTCCCCGCTGTCAACCCACATGGGAGCGGTCAGTACAACATAAAGCCACTGTCCGGGGGTATTATCCTGTACATCTGCTTTTAAAATTTCCAAGACCGTCACCTTCATTCCGCCTTCATGATTCAGCGTCCTGTATGTTACCGCCGATGAATAATCCTTTTCTGTTCTCAAGCCTATTTCGCCCATTATTGTAAAAGCGGACAATTCTTTTATTTTTGCATGGTCTTCCAACATATACCCATGCGCAGGCAAAGTAAGCATAAAAGCAAGGCTAAAGCATATAAGCAACAGAATTTTTTTCATTTTTTTTCTCCTTGCGCCCAAGTGGCGGACGGCGGCATGATATTGGGTTGTACCGCATATGGCTTGACTGCCTGTCGTCGTTGAAAAGCATTGTTAGGTGTTTTTACGCAAACAATAATAATTCTTTAGGAGCAGATTGAGCCTTTAGTTCTTTTAAATTTTCCAAACTTAAAACTGCTCCAAATTCTTGGAAAATATGTTCAAAACAAATTGTATTATTTCCCCAATACACCATTGCACATGCCATTGGTGCACCTTTGTTGTCCGTACTTCCATTTACTAAGAAACGAAGTCTTGTGTCATACAAAAAACAAACCGCATCAGCCTCACCAAAAATATATTCTTTCCAGTGTGTTGTATTTGTAGCGACGGGAATAAGAGCGATAATTTCAGCCCCATACACTTTATGGGAATATGCACATTTTGAAAGCCAATCTTTTATTGTAGTTTTTCGTTCCCTGTCGGCTCCGTAAGGTGGATTTATATATATAGTCTTGAAATTCCATTCTTTATGAAGCCCATCTGTTTCTGGCAAAAGAAATTCAGTTTTGGCATGAACAATAGAATCTTTATTGGAACATGAATCAAGTTCTATCTCGCCGCTTGTATAATTAAAGACATTGTCTGCCAAAAGATTCTGCAATGTATCTACTGATTCGTAGCTCATAGATAAAAGTATAGCTTTTTTCCTTGGCAATGTGAACCAGCAGCGGCGAATCTTCCTTCCTCAAGATAAAATTCAAGGAAGGATGTGAAAAATGAAAAGAAAAAAGGTGAAACATGCTTTTAGGTTCAATTTCAAGTGTTGGCAAAAAGTCATTCTGAGGAATGAAGTTCCGAAGAATCCCGTCATTTCAAGGTATGCGAGATAGATTCTTCACGCTTTCAGCGTTCAGAATGACCTTGTTTAAGCTAAAAACATGAAACTCGACATTTGACCTTTTCATTATAATGAAAAAATCGTACAATGCGACAAACTAATCTATGGGGAAGAAAAATATTTTGACAGAAGCCAAGACTTCGATTACAGGATAAACAAAGGTGACCTTTGCTACAAACTCTGTATCGAAAAAGAATTTGAGTGGGTCGGAGACTGGACAGCCCAAAAAAAATCCAGCATTTTGAAGTGCCAAGGAAAATCACGGAAAATTATTCCCACGTTAGGAAAATACGGTAAAAGTGAGGTAAAGAAAATGAGTAAAAGCACACCACGATTCACATTCAACACCATCGGGCTTTTTACCCGAAACAACAGGGCCACCGTGGATTTTTACACCCGCACCTTTGGATTCCGCTGCGACTGGGACGGCGTGCAGCCCAATGTGGAAATGTTTTTGGGCGATATGAGGATTATCCTTTTTCCGCGTAAGGATTTTGAACAGATGACCTCGCAAAAGTTCCGCTACCCCGAGGGCTTTAACGGCACTGTGGAAATTGCTTTTGATGTGCCGAACTATGCCGCTGTGGATAAAGAGTACGAAAATGCCCTGGCAAACGGTGCAAAGTCTGTCATGCCGCCCACAACTGAGCCATGGGGACAGCGCACCTCTTATGTGGCAGACCCCGACGGCAATCTGATAGAGATTGGCTCTTTTGTGAAAGAATGAAAAGACATGAGTGAAAACGAAAATCGAGTCATTTATCTGTATATGATGCAGGCAAAAACAATGTCCTGAATATCTTTTCTCCGGGCTCCTTTTTTTCTATGAGCCTGCGAAATTTCAGGAGAGTTGTTGTATCGGGCACTTCCTCTTTTATAAAATCTATTCCCCAAAATCTCTGCAAAAGACCTGGAATTATTGTCTGGTCAGCTTATCCGCCATTTTACGAACCTCTGCTTTATACCGCTCCACTAATTCCGGGGGATTTAAGACCGTGACGGCAGAACCAAAACGAAGGACCCAGTAAAGCGTTTCCTGAAGCTGGTTAGACTCAAAAGTCAGAATAACGCTACCGTCCTCGTTTTGGTGGCACTCCTGATTTTTCGGTAATCAAACTTCATGATTTTGTGGAGCTTAGTTGCCTTAAAAACCGCATTAAAAACATCTTCGGAAATAATGGGAACTGGGTCAGCAATAAATTCCACATCGTTCACAAAGCTTGTCTGAACCTCTACCTGATTGGGAAGCATTTGAGAGAGAGTCTCGTAAACCTTAGTAATCGTTTTTTTGAGGGGCGTGTTGTTATATCGTTCCATGAGAGGCAAGATTCCCGTCACCGCAAAAACCTCGCTTTCAGTCAGCAGCATGTTTTTAACAAAGTAAGTGTTGTCACTGTAATAGTAGCCCTTTTTCATACGGTCGTATTCAATGGGCGCATTGTAGTAGATTTTAAGCTCGTCAATATCACGAAGAATTGTGCGCCGCGACACTTCAAGCTCCTTTTGAAGCCGCTCAACACTGGGATACGTCAGATTCTGAATAGCCTGCTCAATCTTAAAAAGCCGCAGAGGCTTTGTGTGGTTTTCCTTTGGTTTTGATTTTTTCTGGACGCTCATAAGGGAATCAGCATTTTCTGACTGCAAGACATTAGAGGCCGTTCATATTTCAAATGATGTTAAGGTTATCGGCAACAGGGCTTTTTGTCTTATATATATATTTGCAGAATGGCTTTTAATCGGAATCTCCAAGCATTTAATTTTCCCAAAAGCATAAAGATAATAGTTGTAGTTTCAGAAAATTATACGGAGAATTCACCAGAAACATACGATGAATTTTTTAAAACATACGGAGTTTTTAAAAATCATACAGAGAATTTACCAGAAACACGCCGAGAATTTTGGGGATAGATGGGGTGATTTTTCCTTGCTTCTACTCAAAAGAGCAATATTCTCTGTAAAATTCGTTCATTTTATAGTATAATTATTTTATTATGCAGATGGTTTTTAGCAGCTTTTAAATCCTGATATTGGAACCATCTTAGACAGGGTAGGAACGCATAAATGTTAGGAAATACACTTATAGATAATTCACAAAATTTAAAACTTGTGAATGTACTGGATGAAATAATTAATATCCCGGAAATTCAAGAAATCTGTATAGCCACTGGTTACTGGGATTTGAAAGGAACGGCATTAATAACAGAATCCCTGAAAAATTTCCTGGCAAAAGACGGCACGAAACTTCGCTTATTAATCGGCAAAGACCCTGATGTATATCAAAAGGATTTAACGGCAGATTCATATAAGACAGCAAAACAATATCCTCAGGATTATATTAAGATTGATTTACAAAATGTAGAATTGAATAATCAATCCTATCAAAATGCGGCCAATCTTTTAATGAGATATTGCAACGAAGAAAAGAAAATCGAAGTCCACATTTTTAAACTAAATGAAGACGATGAAAAACAAT
>CAKZZO010000052.1 GCA_937885175.1 uncultured Treponema sp.
TTCAGCGACGGGTTCGCGTCGGTAGTCTGTTTTTGTTGGGACTCATTCGCCTGTGTCCTTTTTATCTCACTTGCGAATGGATTATAATGCGTTTGCCCTGCAAGGTAAGAAAGTGCTACTTGCTCCCGCACCCCTCTTGCTGTACAATAATTTTTCTAGTCCTATGGAATCAATCTTGCTTGCCCGCATGCGGCGTGGAGACAGACTCTCACTCAAAGAACAGCTTGCACTCATCGGCGAACTAAGCATGCCGGTTATTCTGGCGCAGCTTTCTTCCATACTGATGACCTGTATTGATGCCTCCATGGTGGGACATTTAGGCGAACGGGAAGGAGCAGCCATCGGACTGGTCGCTTCGTCAACATGGCTTTTGTACGGACTCTGCTTTGCCTGTGCCATGGGCTTTACCGTGCAGATTTCCCATGCCATTGGGGCGGAAAAAGAAAAGGAAGCACGGAACCTGCTCAAAGTTTCCGCCATCGTAAATGCCGCCTACGCCCTTTTGCTCACCCTTGTCATCACATCCATCTCAGCACTGGTTCCAACATGGCTGGGCGCAAACGAAGCAATCTACACCGATTCCTACCTGTATTTTTTTATCTTTGCCCTGAGCATTCCCGTCATTCAGTTCAATGACTTGGCCAGCGGAGCCTTGCAGGCTTCGGGAAACATGAAGATTCCCAGCGTCATGCAAATTCTGATGGGTATTCTCAACATCATTTTCAATTATCTTTTTATCTATGTGCTGAACATGGGAGTAAAGGGGGCCGCCATCGCCACATTCATTTCCCGCTTTGTCACCACCCTTCCCCTGCTCTTTTTTCTTTTTTGCAAGAGTGACATGCTGCACCTTAGAAAAGACGAAAAAATCCGCTTCAAAAAATCCTACTTTACAAATGCGGTCAAAATCGGGCTTCCCACGGCATTCGAGCAGGTCATTATGACAGGCGGACAGGTTTGCTTTACAAAAATTGTAAGCCCGCTGGGGCAAACCGCCCTTTCAGCCAACAGTTTTGCAATCACGGCGGAAAGTCTTTGCTACATGCCGGCATACGGTTTGGGAGCGGCAGCCACCACCATCACCGGCCAGTGCTACGGAAGCGGCCAAAAGGAACTGGTCTGGCGTTTCGGCTGGCTCACCACCATCGTCGGCATTATTTTTATGATACTCTCTGGCTCCCTCATGTTCATCTTTGCCCGTCAGATGATAGCATTTATCTCTCCTGAAATTGCCGTCATCACCTTGGGCAGCCGCATCCTTCGCATCGAATCATTTTGCGAGCCACTCTACGGAGCCAGCACCATCGCAAGCGGCGCCATGAGGGGCACGGGCGACACCTTTATTCCCAGCTGCTTCAATTTCTTCTCCATGTGGATGATTCGCCTCCCCCTGGCCTTTTTTCTGCGCTCAAAATACGGTTTGGAGGGCGTATGGATGGCCATGAGCATAGAACTCTGTGTCCGCGGCATATTGTTTTTAATCCGCCTTGCAGGAAAAAAGTGGACGCGGAGATAGCGTCAGGCACTAGCGCAGGCTGCTGGGCGTGGCAAATGTGTAGCCTGCCTGCACAAGATAGGGGTAGATGTCCGCAAGCAGTTGGGGAAGAATATGCACGCTCTTATCCACATGCCCTATGATAACCGCATAGCCATTTTTATTGGCTACTTCCAATCCCCTGTACAATTCCTGAAGCATGGATTCGCGATCAATTTTATTGTCCAAAAAAGGAGCAAAGCGCGCAATGTAGCGCATATCCCGCTCCAGAGCTGCCTGCGGTACGGCACTGTGGGAAGTCGTGCGGGAATCAAGAAAATATATGCCCCGCTCAGCGGCAACTTCCAGTGCGGCACCCATTTTTATGGCGTTCTCCGTAATCAGCGAGCCTTCATGATTGTTAAAGCCTTTTACGTCAGGACCAATCTGGTCAAGATTCTGCTTTATCGTTTCGGCCACTTGTGCCGTGCTCATGTCAGGAAGAATCGCCCCTTTTCCCGGATCAGGAGTTTTTCCGTTGGGATAGGCATGAGCCTGCATGGGCTGATGCAGCATCAGTTCCTTGTAGCCTGCACGCACCACCTGGGCACATTCCTTGGAGCAAGAAAGATGTGGCAGCACGGCAATGGCCAGAGGAAAAGGCAAGGCCGTATAGCGTCTTACGTATTCCGGGTGCAGGCCAGCATCGTCAATCACAAAGACAAGGGTTGCGCCATTTTTTGCAGATGGAATGGTAAAAGGAGACTTTGGCTGGCTTTTTTCTGTCTTGTGCTCTGTCGGGCTGATCTCAGGCTTATCGGGCTTGGCAGCGGCAAGGGCCTTTGACGGGTCAGGCTTCTGCAGGGGTGCGGAATTTACCTCGGATTTTTGAGTCTGAGCCTGTCTTTGCTGCCTTTCTTTCGTCCGTGCCGCTTCTGCCGACTGGCTTTTTTTTGCCTGGGCTTGCTGGAGCGGCTGTGCTGACTGTAGCGCAGTCTTTTTTTCTGATGAAGGGGCAACTGTTTTTTTCTGAGCATCTTCTGTTTTTTGGCTTATGGGCTGCTGGATCGGACTAACTTGTGGGATTGTCTTTTTTTCTGCCTTTTCCTTGGATTCCACAGGAGACTTTGCCAGACTTTCAGTCTTCTGAGCGCCTTTCTTTTCAAAGGCAGTGTCATCAGAAGGAGTCGCTAGAATGCTGAACAGCAGGCTTACTGCACAGACTGCAATAATAATGCCGGAAAGCAGATAGACTTTTCCCGCAGAAAGCACAACCTTTGGCTTTTTGGTCTTGCGTTTTCTTGCAGTATGCGTGGTACGTGACAAAGGCTTTTTCTTTCCCTTGGAAGAAGTTCTTGTCGTATGCTTTTTCTGAACAGGCATTATAGCCTATTCTAGCACGCAACAAAAACTTCCTCAACGGGATCAGAAGAAATAGCAAGAGAGAATGGATTGCAATGCGTTTGCCCTGGAAAGAAGGAAGAAACATATTGCATACAATCTCATAAAACCGTATAATTATCAAAAAGATTTTGTAAACATTGCATAATTATACAGTGTTTATGCAGAACCAAGAGGTAGCCGTGACATCAAACGAAATGGAACAGAACTTTCAGACGCAATCTGGAGGAAGCCCCTCCCAAAAACTGAACGAACAGGCAGTCGTAAACAAACTGGCAGAAATCGCAGAAAACAACGACCCCATCGATCCTGCTCTGTATACAAAATTTGATGTCAAACGAGGTCTGCGCAATGCAAACGGTACCGGTGTTCTTGTAGGACTTACCCGCATTGGTGACGTTGTGGGTTATGAAATCAAAGACGACAAAAAAATCGCCGTACCTGGTAAACTCCTCTACCGCGGCTACGATGTGGCTGATTTAATTGCTGATGCAGAAAAACACAATCAGTTCGGCTACGAGCAGTGCGCATATCTGCTCTTGTTCGGAAAACTCCCTACTCAAGAAGAACTGAATGAATTTAGTGCTCTTCTGGGGTCTATCCGCAACCTGCCCAACAACTTTACCGAAGACATGATTATGAAGGCTCCATCCCGAGACATTATGAACAAACTGGCTCGCGGCGTTCTTGCATCCTATTCCTATGACCCAGACCCAGAAAACCGCAGTCTGGAAAACGTTATGCGCCAGTGTCTTGAACTGATTTCCCGTTTCGGCACTCTGGTTGCCTACGCCTATCAGGCAAAACGCCGTTTTTACGACGGAAAGTCCATGTACATCCACAACCCGGACGAAAGCCTTTCCACGGCAGAAAATCTCCTGCGCTTGATTCGCAGCGACAAAACCTACACGCCAGAAGAAGCCAGACTCCTTGACCTTGCGCTTATCCTGCATGCGGAACACGGTGGCGGCAACAACTCATCGCTTACCATTCACGTTGTTTCTTCCGCAGACACAGACACCTACTCAGCGGTGGGGGCGGCAGTCGGTTCCCTCAAAGGTCGCCGTCACGGTGGCGCAAACATCCGCGTCATGGAAATGATGGACGACATCAAGGCTAACGTCAAAGACTGGTCAAACGAAAAGGAAATAACCGAATACCTGCGTAAAATCTCAAACAAAGAAGCCTTTGACCACAGCGGCCTCATCTACGGCATGGGACACGCTGTCTACACCATCAATGACCCCCGCGCCACTATTCTTCGTGACCACGCGGAGCATCTTGCCAAAGAAAAAGGTCTGCTGGAAGAATTCAACCTCTACCGCTCCATAGAAAAAATTGCCCCGCAAATCGTTTGTGAGGCACACGGAGACGGCAAAAAAATCTGTGCCAACGTTGACCTTTACTCAGGCTTCATCTACACCATGCTCAATATTCCCCGGGAATTGTTCACGCCCATGTTTGCAGTTTCACGTATTGCCGGCTGGAGTGCCCACCGCATTGAGGAAATCATTGCTGGTGGACGCATCTACCGCCCTGCCTACAAGAATGTCGGTGAACAGCGGGAATACATTCCCATAGAAAAACGCTAGGAAGATGCCTGCCTGAAAAAGAAAATAACGAGCCTTTTTTCGTCTTCATGCGTATAAACAAGTGTAGGACAAAAGAGCAAAAAGGATGTTCACTTCACGCTTGCCTGTCCTAAGGAGGAAAGCCATGAACGAGCAAAAATTTACAGATATGCTTCTTTCTGCTGGAGCAAGAAGAGAAGACCTTGCGCAAGTTGACTTTCAGAAAATTACCAGCATCGTAGAAAATTCTTCCAGTGTGGATGACCTTTGCAAGACCCTTAAAGCAAGCTACCCTGATTTTTACGAAGAAGAATTCAGAAAGGCTGTTGCAGAAAACATGAAGGAAAGCGAAAAAACGGAGGAACTCTCTGATAGCGATTTGGAAGCCGTAGCTGGAGGAAGCGTAGGCAGCTGGCTGAAGAAAAATCAAGACTGGCTTGTGCCCGTAGGAGTTATCGCCGGTATGTGTATCGTAATGCCGCTGACAATTAAAACTATAAACAAATACGATGATAAAAACGGAAATGCAAGGATTGATAAGTATTGCCAGGAGCAGAATGTATTTGCAAAAAGCCAGGGCATTTCAGGGCGCTTTGTAAACAAGGGAGGAAAGGTTGTGTTTGAAAACTGACAGCAGCACTTTTTCAAATACCATGACCCTTGCAGAAGCAAAAAAACTGCTCGTTGATGAACTCATCCCCACCAGTCCGAGTCCGCAATTGGATGCGGACTGCATTCTGCAATGGATACTGGACTGCGACAGAACCTATCTGCTTATGCATCGCAAGGACAGGCTGACGAAAGAAGCAGAAAAAACAATGCTTTCCGCCCTGAAAAAAAGAAAGACAGGACTTCCCATTGCCTACATTACTGGTCACAAGGAATTTTTTGGCCTTGATTTTTACGTCACCCCCGCAGTCCTCATCCCAAAACCCGACACAGAAGGTCTTGTGGAAGCGGCACTTGTGGCAGTCCATGAAAAGCAAGCCGCTCACCCCCAGCAAATTCTCACCATCTGCGACATGTGCACGGGAAGCGGCTGCGTTGGACTTTCCCTCCTGCATGCACTTTATACAGAAAAGTCGGTCTCCCCTGCTGACCTTCCCCGCCTTACCCTGGCAGACATCAGCAAAGAAGCATTAGCGGTGGCCCGTAAGAATGCAGCAGAACTATTGCCTTCACTGCAAGAACACATTCATTTTGTGCAGACCAATCTTTTTGAACAAATTCCCCAGGCCTTTGACCTCATCGTGACAAACCCGCCCTATGTACCGCACACAGAGGCGATGGCCCTTTTGCAGGACGGACGCAGTGAGCCGCTTTTGGCACTGGACGGAGACGTAAGTGAGTCGGGCGACTGGAGCGGCACGGAGGACGGACTGACCCTCATCAGGCGGCTCATTCCCCAAGCCTTTTTCCATCTTGCCCCTCAGGGCATTCTGCTTATGGAGACAGGTGAATACAATGCAGAAGAAAGCGCCCGTCTTTTCTCCCAAGCAGGCTTACGCAAGGTACGCATGGAGCGGGATTTAAGCGGGCAACTCCGAGATGTAATTGGTGAAAAATGAACGAACCCAGCCGCCATTCAGTCCGATAAGGTTTGCAAGCCACCCAATCAAAGCACCAAATCAACCGTTTCCGCACCTGTTGCCCTTACTAAATCCGCTGGAGCAAGGGCAATCTGCTCGCCACGAAGTCCTGCGCTCACATAGACTTTTTCATGGGTAAGCAGGCTCTCGTCAATGTAGGTGGCAAATTTTCGCTTCATGCCCAAAGGACTGCAGCCGCCACGAATATAGCCCGTTAGCGAAAGCAATTCCTCCGGCTTTACGGGAGACACTTCTTTTGCCCCGCAGACATTTCGGGCTTTTTTGAGGTTGATTTCATGAAGGGCACTTTGGCAAAAGACCACCACTTCTTTCTTTTCGGTACGCATTACAATCGTCTTGTATACAGCCGCAGGATCTATGCCCAGTTTTTCTGCTGTCTGAGCCGCAGCCCCGCGGGAAAGTTCATGCTCACCGTCGTCATCATAGGAAAGAGTCTCATACTTGATTTTAAGTCCGTCCAGAATGCGCATTGCGTTTGTCTTTTTCATAGGATAAGATTCTACCACAAAGCAAGAAAAAAGACAAAAGTTCCCCCGCATTTTATTGACATTAGGCCAGAGTGACTTTACAGTTTTAAGAGAAAGGAATGACTATCAAAAAAAAGAGGAAAGCACATGACCCAGACAGAAAGACGGCGTTTTCTCATTCAATACCTGCTTGCAGAAAACCCTCGCTACAAAAAGGATATTCCCCAAAGTGAGGAAGAACAAAAATACCTGCTCCGCTCCCTGATGAATGTGCGAGAACCCCTCCCCGCAAGCGAAGAATTCTTACGCATTCAGGATGCATACCTGCAGGAAGTCAACAAGTCTCACGGCATCACGGACCTGGCTGACCTGACTCCCCTTACAAGATGCGGAAAGGGAGACCTGTACTTGTGGCGGGGCGACATTACGACGCTTAAAGTGGACGCAATCGTAAACGCGGCAAACAGCGGCATGACTGGTTGCTGGCAGCCCTGCCACATCTGCATCGACAACTGCATCCACACCTTTGCAGGAATCCAGCTCCGTGCCGTCTGTGCCGACATCATGCAAAAACAGGGGCACGAGGAGCCCACGGGAAAGGCAAAAATCACACCCGCATTCAACCTGCCCAGCACATATGTCCTGCACACCGTAGGTCCAATCATCAGCGGAAGCCTTAGCCAAAGGGACTGCGACTTGCTCGCCTCCTGCTACACCAGTTGCCTGAACCTGGCAAAAGAACACGCACTGGAATCGCTTGCATTTTGCTGTATCTCCACTGGCGTATTCAGATTTCCCGCAGACAGGGCGGCAGAAATTGCCGTGGAAACAGTAGAAAAATGGAAGGAAGAAAAGAAAAGTGGCATCAAAGTGGTCTTCAATGTCTTTAGCGAAAAAGACGAGGCTATTTACCGCCATGTACTGGGCATACAGTAAGGCAAAAAAGTCCTAGGCAGCAGGGCAAACGCATTATAATCCATTCGCAAGTGAGACAAAAAGGGCACAGGTAAA
>CAKZZO010000053.1 GCA_937885175.1 uncultured Treponema sp.
ATGATTTTCTCTCATTCCAGTATGACGATGACATGATACGGGGAAAAATTGACGACGAAGAAATTGTACTGGAAGATTTAGACAAAAAACTCGCGCCAAGAGCATACGATTAAGCCATAAATGCTTTCCAGTATCAAGAATTCAGAAGACGGGAGATTTGAATGAAACGAATAAGTATTGTAACCGCGATTTTTTGCTTTGCCGTCTGTGCTTTTGCCCAAAGCACAGAATATTCTAAGTATCTTTCAAAAGCAAAAGAGTATGAAAGTAAGAAGCAATGGGCATTTGCATTGGATGCCTATTACGATGCGATTGGCTGTGATGATGAGCCGTCAGCGAAAACTGATGCGCTCAATGGGTATCTGGCTCTCTCTGAAGCAATAAAAAGCGGAAATCCAGGACTTGGGAAATACAACGCATTTTCCGTGCATGATGAATGGAAAAAACTTTTGATAGATGCGGAAAAATTAGGCAGTTCAATCTGTAAATTTGCGCTTCGGCTTGGAAAACTTGAACAGGGCGATTTGGACTACAAGACACACACCGCAAGCTATAAGTCAAAGGTGCAAGTGGAGATTTCTGACCGCTATGCAAAAACGGTCGCCGTGGTGGAAGAAGGCTACAAGGCAGCCTACAAATCAGACTGGAATGATTTGCCAAAGCCTGAAAACTGGCCGCTTTATTCGGTAAGCTCCGCAAAAAATGCTGTTTATGATGTGAATGGGGCAAAAATCCTTGAAGTGCCGTCTCGTTGGAAGAATAATCCTTCGGACTATTATAATGCATTTGCTGTATTTTCATGGGACGACAGTTTTTATGATTTTAAAAAATACCCTGCAAGCGGAATGCATCCTGCGAGCAGGTCGTTATATGATTACAAATGTAACATTGTAGACGAAAATGGGAACGAGCTTGTAAAAGGAAAACGCTGGCTTTTATCATGTAAGGAAAAAGATGAGGGAAAATTGTCGGCAGTAGAAATAGTTTTGGATGGTGTGCCACCTGCTGTAATGGAGTTGCTTGACAGCGGCAAAGCGTTTATAAATCCTGTGGCTGTCTATTTGGAATACGGAAAATATAATTATGATGACGACAAAGGAAAACGCACATTTATAAAAAACTTTCCCGAAGTACAGTTGGACATGAGTAAGTCCATGATTTACTGTTGGAACAAAATAGAAGATTTACATGCGATTCGTTTTAATGAAGCGGTTCATAAGAATATAACAGTTCCTCTCGTGAAGGCTTATTTTGAAATGATTTATACGAATGGAACACTTGACGATAATTCCAGCACCTTGCTGTTCAAAATTCCGCTTGATGAGGCGTATGACGGACATGGAAATTTTACATTAAAAGCCACTTCTGGAAATGAATTGAAAGTCAGCAAAGACGATTTTTTAGCAACTGTAAAGGAAATGACAGGTCAAGAATATTTAATAGACGATTATCAAAGACCATATTGTTTGCAAAGAATTGCAACAGATGAAGAAAAAACTGCGTATGGAAACAGAAACTCAGATGCCGTAAAATCGTACTTTAAAGTGATTTCTGTAAAGGGAACGCTTGACGACAGTACCCGAACCTTGTCATTCAAAATTCCGCTTGGTGAGGCGTATGACGGACATGGAAATTTCATATTGAAAGCCACTTCTGGAAATGAATTGAAAGTCAATGAAGATGATTTTTTAGCAATTTTGAAAAATCTTACGAACCAAGTGTATTGGATAGAGCAAAATTCTTTAGTAAGAAATGCAAGCGAGAAAGAAAAATCAGAATTTGACGCAAAAAGAAAAGCACAAAAAGACAGCGAGAATGAAATCCTCATAGAAAAAATTCTTGCCTTCAAACCAAGTTCCTACG
>CAKZZO010000054.1 GCA_937885175.1 uncultured Treponema sp.
AGGTTTATTTTCCTAAATGATGCAAGATAATTCAATTACTTTAATATACGAGGTTTTACATGCCAGTTATTAGTTCTTTATTGAAGGTGAAATACCGATTGCAAGAGCGCACCTTGTTGTCGCATGGATTATAATTCATAAATAAACGCCTGAAAATTATACACTTCTCGTCACTTTTGATAATGGCGAACGTCGTGTTTACGATGCGAATCCGCTTATAAAAGGCAGGTGGTCAAGATGTCGCACCTGACGAACTGTATTGTGCAAGCCAGCCCCTCTAGCCTACACTCGCTGGGAAGAACTTGCGATATAATTTTTTCAGACACAGACAAGAGGGCTGTCCAATAAGCCTGCGTCATTGCCGTAGAAATTAGCAGTGCGAATCTTCCTGACACGGCAATCTCCTGTGTGAGCGCATAGATTTTCGGGTCACGCCCGAAAATGACATTTTTTAAGAAACCACAGATGAGCACGGATTAGCACGGATGGGGCACAGATAATAAAAAAAAACATGATTTTTTCAACTTTTTTTCTAAAAATTTAGCCTAAAATGCAAATTCGTTGCCTATATATAGTGTAGAGAAAAATCTCTGAAAATCACGTATATACGAGGTATGCCATGAATATGAGGAAGCCCCTGCGTCCGTCACCAACGGCCCTGCTCAATCCGCGCTCTGACCCTACATTCAAAACACTGTTCACTCAGAATACGCCGGAATCAAACGATGCGCTCCGCGATCTTATTTCCGCCATGCTCGGAAAAGCAGTGCGCTCTATCAAATTGCTGCCCAATGAGCCGCCAAAAAAATCCCGCACGGAAAAACAAATGGCATTTGACGTGCACTGCGTTCTGGAAAATGGGGAGCCGGCAGAAATAGAAATGCAGGGACGCGACAAGGAGCATTCCTATGCAGGACGTGCAGAAGCCCATGCCGCCCGATTACTTGCCCATGCGACACGCAGGGGAGAGTCATGGAAAGACATTCCAAAAGTATACCAACTCTCCGTGCTGAATTTCACCTATGACAGCGGTGACAAATCAGCATTCAGCTGGTATACTATGAGGAAGAAGGCGTCTGGCAGGAATGAGGATGAAAAAGGCCTTTCACTGAACGAAAGACTCAACGTTATCTACCTGGAACTGACTAAAATCCGTAGGCTAAGGCACAAGCCTGTAGCGCAACTCACTAAGTTGGAGCGATGGGGCATGTTTCTAGCCTATGCCGACAAGCCGGAAATGCAGGAGTATCTGCACGCCATCCTTGCAGCGGAGGAATGTATTATGAAAGCAAACGAGATTCTTGAAGAGATCAGCGTGGATGAGGCGAACTGGTACCTTCAAAATGCCTATGATGACTGGGAACGCGACCAACTCGAAGCGGCTGCCCTGAAAGAAGAGAATGCCCGCGAATATCAAAAGAATGTCCAGGAACGGCAAAAAATTCTCCAAGACCGGAAAAAAATTCTCCAAGACCGGCAAAAGCTTACCCAAGACCAACAAAAGATTGTCCAAGACCAACAAATGATTGTCCAAGACCGGAAAAAAATTCTCCAAGACCAGCAAAAGCTTACCCAAGACCGACAAAAGATTGCCCAAGACCAACAAAGGCTTACCCAAGACCGACAAAAGATTGTCCAAGACCAGCAAAAGCTTACCCAAGACCAGCAAAAGCTTAGTCAGGAACAAGAAATGCTGGAACAAGAGAAAACGATGCTGGAGCGGGAAAAACACCTGGCTATGGAGCGAGGTGTTCACGCCCATGCGAAAGAAACTGCAAAACGACTGCTGGGTATTGGGCTATCCGAAACACAGGTTGCTGAGAGCGTGGGACTGTCCATCGAAGAAGTCCGGCAGCTACAGCAGGACTGACTGCTTACCCCGCGTCAGCATAAACAAAAAATTATTTTTCAAATCCGCAATCCTATGGTATACTGGAGCAAATTCACATTAACGGAGAAATCGTTATGAAAAAACTTATGCTTGCTGTGCTTTCGTTTTGCGTGGTAGCCAT
Organism: uncultured Treponema sp.; assembly: GCA_937885175.1. Classification (GTDB taxonomy): domain Bacteria; phylum Spirochaetota; class Spirochaetia; order Treponematales; family Treponemataceae; genus Treponema_D. Next base: position 2,013 of record CAKZZO010000054.1, read on the forward strand.
GCTTTCCGCGCAAAGTTCGTCAATTGCAGCAAATGAAAAGGTGGAGAAGGTTGCTACAACCGCATCCATTGCAAACCCCAAGGGAACAAAACTCTTTGTTGTGGGAGACTCTACGCTGAGCCCCTTTAACGATGTTGCCTACTATCACCCGCGTAACGGCTATGGCATGTGGCTGCAGCATTATCTGAATCCAAAGAAAATCGAAGTCATCAATCTGGCCATGAGCGGTCGTTCTTCAAAAAGTTTTCTTACCGAAGTGAACTACCAGACGCTCGTAAACAATATCAAAAAGGGTGATTATCTGGTGATTGGTTTTGGGCACAACGATGAAAAGGCCGAGGAAGACCGCTATTCGGATCCCAACGGCTCCAAGGAAACCGCCGGCTCATTCAAGAACATCCTGTACGAAAACTACGTAAAGATGGCAAAAGATAAAGGGGCTACTCCGATTCTGTGTACACCTATTGTCCGTCGCTCAGAAAGCATTAAATACGAAGGTGCAAACGTGCATATCGTGGGCGACCAGGGATCATTTAAGGGTGGCGACTGGCCAAAGGCTATCCGCGAACTGGGGCAGGAAACTGGTACTATTGTGGTGGATTTGACTGCCAGCACAAAGGCCCGCTATTCACAGCTCATGCCTTCCGAAACGCTTGTCTTTCATGCCTGGCTTTCCCATAAGCCCAATTCTGTAGACAACACTCACTTGAATATGTACGGTGCGGCAGTAAACGCCTATGATGTGGTAAAGGAAATCGCCCGTCAGGACAAAAAATTTGCAAAACTGCTGAACAAGGATATTGAAGAGCCCAAGCAGGGCATGCTGACTCCCAATCCTAAGTATATCATTCCCAAATATTCTGGATTTACCCCAAAAGACAAGAGTGTGCAGGCATCATTCAAGAAGATAAAAGAACCTTGGTATGGAACGGCATTCGGTGATTGTGGCGGAGCATCAAAAATTTCTACGAAACGCTTTAATGGCATTGAAGAAACTGCGGCAGGAACGGTGGTGATGAACTCTGGTCCTACTGACGGAACGGCTTCCTCCGGAAAAATTTCCAGCGGAAACGATGGCCTCTGTATGTACTTCCAGCAGATTCCTATCGGAAAAGACTTTACCCTCACGGCAAAGGCAAAGGTTCTGTATGTTGGCGAGCACAATCAGGTGTCATTCGGTCTTATGGTGCGTGATGACATTTATATTGACAGCGATGACAAGTCTATCAACTCTGCCTACGTAGCCTGCGCTGCACTGGGACTTGCAAAGGATGAGGGTACATGGACCACCAGTTTTGAGCGCAAGGACGGTGCTCTTGTTCAGACAAAAGTGACGGCGGAAAAGAAACCTGTTGCTGGTACCCTTGTTGACCTTTCAATCGTAAAAAAAGGCAATGTCTACACTGTTACGTATGGCAAGGAGCCAGAAAAGACCTACACGGCAACGCTTAATGAAGTCGATGCGGATTATGTCTATGCGGGTCTCTTTACTTCACGTTGCGCAACCATAGAATTCAGCAATGTTTCGCTCAAAATAAACTGATAGGTCAAATGTCGAGTTTCATGCTTTTAGCGTAAACAAGGTCATTCTGAACGCTGAAAGTGTCAGGGTCATTCTGAACGCTGAAAGCGTGAAGAATCTATCTTGCATCCCCTAAAATGACGGGATTCTTCGGAACTTCATTCCTCAGAATGACTTTTTGCCAAAACTTGAAAATTGAACCTGATAGAATTCATCCGTAGTTTTGTCTTCCCCGTGCAAATTCTTTTGTGCGGGATTTTTTTCGCCTTTGTCTTTTTGCCTAAAGAGTCTTTTCCGCTTGCATATTATTTCATAATTTTGTATAGTAAAGATGTATGCTAAACAAGCCCTTTACGGTACTCGATTTGCTTGACATGGAGTTTGCCGGACAGAATGCATTGAACCTCAAATGTATAGGTGGTCGCAAAGGTTTGACCCGCGCCATTACTGTTATGGATGCCAATCGTCCTGGGCTTGCGCTTTCGGGCTTTTTTGACGCCTTTGTTTTTGACCGCATACAGCTTTTTGGACGCGGTGAGTGCGCATATCTGGAAAAACTCCGGAAGGAAAACCGTACGGACACAATAGAACGGCTCTTTGCATTCGGTATTCCATGCTGCATCTTTTCCTATGGACAGTCTCCCAACAGTGACTTTATGGCGATTGCGGAGCGTGTAGGCTGTCCGATTTTGCAGACTCCTTTGGAAACTGCGGAATTTGGACGTCGTCTCGTGCGTGCCCTTTCCAATGTCTTTGCCCCTAAAAAGACCATGCATGGTGTTCTTCTGGAAGTATACGGTATCGGCATTCTGCTTACAGGGCATTCTGGCGTTGGAAAAAGTGAGTGTGCGCTTGAACTTGTTGAGCGTGGACAGCGGCTTGTTGCAGACGATGTGGTGGAAATCCGCTGTGTGAACGGAAACACCCTGCTTGGACGCGGTTCTAATACGCTTATCAGCCATCATATGGAAATCCGAGGGCTAGGCATCATCAATATATCCCAGATGTACGGTGTGAGCGCAATCCGTGAGCAAAAGGAACTGCAGCTTATCATTGAACTTGAGGAATGGGATTCCAACAAACTGTATGACCGGTTGGGCACCGAGTATAAGACGGTGGATATCCTTGGCGTAAAAGTTCCGATTTTGGAGATTCCCGTTAAGCCTGGACGAAATGTTCCTATTATTATTGAGGCTGCGGCAATGAATGAGCGCTTGAAGAGCATGGGCTATAACTCTGCCCGCGACTTCAACCAGAACATTCTTAAATGGATTGAGACAGGAGAAGCGCAGTCCGCCTACTACGGAAGCGACGACTCATATTAAAAATATTTCAAATATAAGGAAGAGGTTATGACAGAAAAACTTTTAACGGTAAGGAATCGTGCTGGTATTCACGCAAGACCAGCGGCATTGATTGCACAGACGGCAAATAAATTTGCCTGCGAAGTGCTTTTGGAAAAAGATTCGGTTTCAGTCAATGCAAAATCAATCATGGGTGTTATTACCATGGCTGCGGGCTACAACACAACGCTTACGCTCAAAGCCGATGGAGAGGGTGAAAAGGAAGCGGCTGAAGCAATCTTTCAGCTTTTTGAAAACAAGTTTGAGGAGGAATAAGCATGAAAGGAATAACTGATCGTCAGCAGGAAGTGCTTACTTTTATTTCGACATTTACAAAAGAAAATGAGTATCCGCCGACGGTACGTGAAATAGGCGATCATTTTGGCATATCGCTTCGTGCGGTGCAGGATCACATCGCCGCGCTACAGAAAAAAGGCTATCTTTCACTGAGCCAAAAGCGTTCCCGCTCAATCCGTGTATTGCAGGGTGGCAGTGCTGACCCCAGCCCCTTTGTCAGCAAAGTGCCGCTTTTGGGTACGGTTGCCGCAGGTAAGCCGCTCTTGTGTGAGGAAAACCTGGACGGGTATGTAAATCTTACAGAACCTTTTGTGCGTCCCGGAAAAAGTTATTTTGCCCTGCGTGTTCGTGGCCAAAGCATGATAAATGCCGGCATTCTGGAAGGAGACCTTGCGATTATTGAACAGGCTGAGGTAGCAGCGGACGGTCAGATTATCGTAGCGGTCATTGATGATGCCATTACGCTTAAACGCTACTACAAAGAGGCTGACAGAATCCGCCTGCATCCAGAAAATCCAGCCTTCAGCGAAATTTACTGTACTGATGTACGCGTGGTAGGCATTCTTTCAAACATTGTCCGTACCTACTAAGCGATGGCAGTTCCCGTATATCTGCTTGCCGGTCCTGAAATCGGTGAGCGGAATGACTTTGCAGAAAAAATCAAGGCGGACGTAAAAAAGAAATTTGGTTCTAGCGAGGACTATCTTTTTTATGCCGCTGATACTCGTATACAGGACGTGGTTGCTCAGCTTCGCACGGAATCCTTGTTTGATCCTGCTACCGTTATTGTGCTGCGCGGTGCCGAGCAAATCAAGTTAAAGGATGACATCGCCTTGCTGGGGGAATGGATTAACTCTGTCACGCCGTCTGCAGGCAACAAGTCTCCCTCCGAATCTTCCGTGCTCATTCTGGTGAGTGACGAAACATCTGTTGATTTCAAGCTGGAAAAAATCATCCCCAAAGAAAATAAAAAAATCTTTTGGGAAATGTACGAAGACCGCAAGGAATCATGGCTTCAGAATTTTTTCCGTAAGAACGGCTATTCGATTACGCCTGATGCGATTTCCACTGTTTTGGAAATGGTGGAAAACAATACGGAGGAACTGCGGAACGAATGCGGACGCTTTTTTCTCTGCTTTCCAAAAGACCATGCCATTACGTCGGAAGACGTGGAACAGATTTTGGCACACAACCGTGAGGAATCCGCCTTCACCCTTTTTGATGCCATGGCGGATTCTGAGGTTTCCGTGCAAAAACGGCTTGAAAATGCCCTGCAGATTTTACAAAAGATTCTGCTGACCAAGAACAATAATGCGGTCATGCTGATTGCAGGGCTTGCGTCCTGTTTCCGCAGGCTTTCTGTCTGGCATCGGATTCATGCAGGCGGAGTCTATGTAGATGAAATTACGCTCAAGCAGAGTGGCTTTTCAGGAAAAACGGCCCGCACTCAGTACAGCAAAGCCTCCCGTGTATGGACAAACGGTCAGACTACGGCAATCATTGCCCTGCTTTCCAAAAGGGACATGGAAATACGCTCCATGGGTTCAGCTTTTTCGGAAACTCAGTTGACGCTCATGCTCTATGAAATCATCGTAAAGCACGGGGCCTGTGCGGCAACATACGAGGAAATTGCCTGAATCAGTCCAGCGTCACTGTGGCAAGCAGGTTTTTAAGGGATTCCAAGTCTTCCTTCGTAAGGGTAAGGCCTTTTCCCATTTTCTGGTGGTCTGGTGCCCATGAGCGGATGTCATATTTCGCTGGACGACCGCCCCAGGAGACTTTGTTCAGTTCCAGTTTCCAACCGCCTTTTCCCTCGGAAATCACGCCCACTTCTTTTTCAATTGAAAAACTAAAATCATCTGCCATATAATCCTCCAGTAAAAAGTGCGCTTCTTGTTACGAAGCATCTTCCTTTTGTTTATTATACCATATATTTGTAAATTTTGCAGAATTCAATGTTGCCCACAATTAAAATCTTCTCTATAATTGACGATATATAAAAAGATGATGACTTCTTGTAACATAAAAGTATTTTTGGGAGGAAAAAGTTGAAAAAGATACGGATTGTGGCAACCCTGTGTGCATTGACTGCCCTTGGATTTGTCGCCTGTAAATCAGCACCAAAAGAAGAACCCGCTCCTGTAGAGGAATCACTTGTAGAAGAACCCCAGCCTGAGCCGGAACCCGAACCCGAACCCGCACCCGAACCCGCACCTCAGCCTGAGCCAGAGCCAGAACCGGAAAAAACTGATTTCTCCGATGCAAACAAGGCTTTGCTGGAAAAGCTGGAAGAAGCCCGCAACAAGGCGGTGGAGGCGGATGCAAAGTATTACTATCCCAAGGAATTTGCAGCCGCTGATGAATCGGGTGAAAAAGTAAAGAAGGATGTGGAAGAAAATCCCAACACGGATTATGCGGCTGACATCAACGATTTGATTGCCCGCTACGAAGCATTGGCAAAGGCAGCGGAAGCCCAGCGCATGAAAAAGCGTGTTGACGAAATGGACTTCTCGGAATTTGACAAGGCGGCTTATGACGCAGGTTCATCTGCCCTGGATAAATTTGGCCAAGGTGGAAGCGGAGCCGAGCAGCTGGTAAATGCCACTGCTGCCTATGATGCCTATAAACTGCTTTTGAACAAGGGATTTGTCGCTCTTGCCGGAAAAGAACGCAATGCCGCTCTTGAAGCCAAGAAAAATGCTGACAGCGTAAAGGCTGGTGTTTCTCAAAAAGAAAGCTATGGACAGGCTGCAGAGTCATTCAAAAAAGCAGACTCTGCATATGTCACAAAAGATATTGAAGGCGCATACGAAGGCTATAAATCAGCAAAAGAAACCTACACGACACTTTATGAAAAAGTTTCTGCCGCTCGTGCCGCAGCCCAGGCCGCCATTGAACGGGCAAAACAGCGTGCCGCCGACAGCGCAAACTATGCTACCGATGCAGATGAAATCGCTCCCCTTGCCGAAAAGGTCAAAGGCATTGAAGACGAAAATACCGTCCTGCTTGAAGAAGACAATCTTGCAAATCCCGATGAGGCGGTTATCAACGTAAACGAAGGAACTACCGCACAGGCTGCCGAAAAAGCCGCCGCTGCCGCAATTGCCGCTGAAGAAGCAACAAATGCAGCAGTCAACAAGGGTGCAGAAGCAATAAAGTCTGCTGTAAATGGAGATGCAAAATGAAAAAAGTAGTAACCGTTTTTGCGGCTCTCTTTGCCGCGTCAATGCTTTTCGCCGTGAGTTACAAGAACAACACCTATCAGAAGCTTGCGGATGAATACACCAAAAAGGCGGAAAAGGCTCTGGACGCGGGTGAATATGACCTTGCCGAGGAGTATGCCGCCAAAGCAGAAGAAAATGCTGCTCTTTCAGAAGCCTATATCAAAAAAATGCTCGCAAAAGCAGACTGTGACAAGGCGATGAAAGAAGCGTCTCAGCGTCTGGATTACGCAAAGCAAATCCGTGCGGACAGAAATTTTCCCATGGCGTTCAGTTCCGCCCAGCAGTCCTATGCAAGTGCGCAGGAATCTTACGATGGCGAGGATTACGTCACGGCAACTGCCTATGCAAACCAAGTGCTTTCCGCTCTTGCTGATATTCGTGAAATTACACCGCTTCCCGAATACTATGTTGTCCGTCCTTGGGCAGATACAAAAGACTGTTACTGGAACATCTCTGGTCGTGCCTATGTCTACAACAATCCGCTTTTGTGGGAAAATCTCTACCAAGACGCTGAAAACAAGAAAAACATGCCTCGTCCGTCGGATCCTAATCTGATTCTTCCCGGCATGAAAATGAAAATTCCCAGTATCACAGGAGAATTCAGAGAGGGAACTTATAACCCAGCAAAGAGTTACGAGCCCTACAACGCAAACCGATAATTCGGGCGGTTCCGCCGCTTGCGCGGCGGTCGCTGTGTCCGCCCTTCCGCTGTCGCTCCATACCGCTTTTGCGGTACTTCGGGGCTCCCAGCGCTACCGCACTTGCGGTGTCAGACACTGTATTCCCGATACAAGGCTAAACCCGCCGCCATCAATGCGTGCGGGTATTCTTTTGTTCCCATTTTCGCGTATACCTCTTGTTTTGAAACCTCAAGGTAGTGCACATACTCATCTTCGTCCAAATGCTGCTGCCCCGTTGAGTGCAAGTCAAAAGCCGCAAAGACATGGACATGGTTGCTCATCAGCGCGGGGTTTGGGTTCATCGTTCCTAGTTTTACCAGTTTGCCCGCCGTAAAGCCTGTTTCTTCCTTCAATTCCCGTGCGGCGGCTTTTTCTGGAGCCTCATTGGCTTCTATAACTCCGCCGGGAAATTCAATGCTCAGTGCGCGTTCTCCATGTCGCCATTGCTTTACCATTAGGAAATTGTCGCCGGCATCAGGAATCACAATCACCCAGTCAGGGGCGTCCATCACAACGTAGTCGCCCTTCAGTCCATCGGAAGAAGTTGATTCTATCGAAGTGACATCCAGCACCCGTGTTTTGAGCAGAGTCGTCTTTTTTCCTTCTGTCCATATTAGTGTTTTTTCATCATTCTGCATGAAATTCTCCCATAAAAAGTTTGCGTTATTTCTTTACTTTGCGCGATTTTGGCTTTATGATAGTACTATAGTGATTATAGCAGATGGAGGTCGATATGGCAATTTTAACAATCTCTCGGCAAGTCGCAGCCTTTGGTGATGAAATTGCCCTTGCTGCTGCCAAAAAAATCGGCTACCGTTTTGTTACCCGCACTGATATCGAAAAAAGAATAGTCGAATTAGGCTTTCCCGCAGAAAAACTCCGCAAGTATGATGAAAAGAAGCCTGGTTTTTTTGCATCTCTCACCAAAGATCGTGACGAATATTTTGACTACCTCCAAACCGCTGTATTGGAAACCGCTGCTGACGGCGATGTGATTATGATTGGTCGAGGTGCCTTTGTCATGTTATCAGACTTGCCAAATCATCTGGCATTCCGCTTTATCGCTCCTGATGCAATTCGCTTGGAACGGCTCAAACGGGAATTTAACTGGAATGATAAGCAGGCATTAAAACGAATTCAGGAAAGTGACTCCAACCGTCTCGGTTTTCACAAGAGTTTCTTCAATTACGATAATACTGATCCCGCTCTCTTTCATCTGGTCATCAACACCGGCATGCTGGATGTGGATAGTGCCGCTACCATGATTGCCGAGACCGTAAAATCAACAATTACTCCAGAAAAAGAAGTGGCTGGACAAAAGCGCGTTGACGATTTGTTGATTGGTCAGCGCATCGTCAATATGCTCGTATTCGATTATCATATCAATATCAATTTTTTGCGCGCTGTAATCAAAGACAAGAAAATCACTCTGCAGGGGGTGGCAGACTCTGCGGCGATTGTTGACCGTGCCATGGCGATTGCGGCAAGCGAACTTCCTGGCTATAGCGTGGAATCTGCAATTAGTGTCGTACAGGATTTTAAGGCGTACCCACAATGACTTTTCCTTTTGCCCTTTTTTCAGCCTTTTTCCTGCTCAGTCTGGGGAGTGCCTTTGGTTGTCTGGTTTGCATGCTTTGTGGAAAAATCTTTCACAGGCCGGTACTCAAGTCACGCCTTACGGTTTTTTGCGTACTTATGAGCCTGGCAATTGCTGTTTTTGCCTTTTCCCTTGTTATTGCTCCATCCTTGTATGCGTCTCCTGCTGCCCTTTTTTGCATGATGGGACATAACGGTCTTTTTCTTAGCCTGCTGTTTATCAGTGGCCTTCTTTGTTCAGCATTCTGGCGGTCGGTGCTTCCTTTGACTGTTTCATGTTATATTGCGCTGTCTGTCTTTACTGGAATTAAACTATACGGGGCGTTTGGTGCAAATGAAGAAACGGTTTCACTGGTTGTGCAGAATAATTCCATCAAGGTCAATGGTACGGTTTACTCAGTGACTGATGCCCAGGAAAAGGCTCTTGTCCTCAAAAAATACACGCTTCCAGCCCTCCTCCTCGTTCCTCTTCCCAGAATTTGGTATAAGGTTTGTGGAGTTGCTGACTCAAATGTTGATGTGCTTTCGGTCTCAGACCTTTCATCCCTCAATCACTTTTCGGGAGATGCAGATCGTTCTGTTGTCTTCGCAGGGGAGGGAAACGAAGTCTTTTTTGGCGGCTTTGTGCAAAAATATCGAGCATGGATACTCAGAAATTTCGACTATCAGCTCATTCCTATTGACGATTCTGTGGTGTATCCCTCTCTTTATACGGTAAAAATCAATGCCCGCGGTGAGCATTTAACAGCAGCGATTATCCGTAATTTGTAGAAGTCTTGACCTTTTGCCCCCGATGTTAGATACTTCTAGTGTGAAACTCTCAAATAAATTTACCGCTATGCGCGTTTGTTTTGCGCCTCTTTTTCTCTTGCTGTATTACACTCCCATCTGGACTGGCTCTGAGGTGCTGGCCCGCTTTTCTGCATTTGCGATGATTCCTCTTCTGGCGCTTTTTGAACTGACTGACTTTTTTGACGGATACTTTGCAAGAAAAAATAATGATGTAAGCGATTTTGGTAAATTGTTTGACCCTTTTGCTGATATCATGCTGAATCTGACAGTTTTTATCTGTGCGATGACTTCGTTTGACCGAATTTCTGGCGGCTACATGCCTGTTGTGATATTTGTGTTGATTCTCTATCGTGAACTGAGCATGAATTTCCTGCGAATGATAGCGTCAAAGCAGGGAGTTGCAATCGGTGCACGAAAAGGTGGCAAGTTAAAAACGGTATTTTACATCACGTCAGGTTTTTACGTTCTGCTTATCGAAAGTGCAATCCGCCTTGGATTCGGCTTTGGCGAATATATGTCTCTGCTGCACACTGTTGCAACGGTAATATTTTGCATTTGTCTTGCATTAAGTTACATTTCTTTTGTTGATTACTTGCGCAACTTTGCTTCATATCTGAAGAAAGATTTATAAAAACGACAGGTTTTCTGACGCGAAAAAAAAACAAAAAAAAATGAAAAATTTTGCATTTTTCGTGTTTGAATGCTTGACGCAAAGATACGTATTGTGATATAGTCATTCTTACCCGCC